>DATCVR010000187.1:0-29791 GCA_036566745.1 Jiangellaceae bacterium
GTGGCTGTGATCGTCGCAAGACCCCACAGCTCCCAACTGAGCATGGTCTTCCGCGTGACGAACGCGATCTCCAGATCGCTGATCGACTCGTCCTCGACGATCCTGTGTTTCTTGCCCGTCAGGAACCGCGCGAGAGCAGCACGGGCATCTGCGGGCGGAAGGGCGACGTCGATGCTGCTGCTGGCCAGGGAGGACACGCCGCGCACCATATCAACCCCCAGGCGGGCGCGGCCACTTTATGACGATTGATGCGTTTCCGTGACAAACGCGACGACCCGGCGACCTGCGGTCGACCATCACGTCGCCTCCAACGTGCGAGCTGCGTCGCCTGACCTGCCGTCCCGACCACGCCGACCGAAGCTCGACATTGCACCTGAACTCGATCACGTCGTGGTCCGTCCACGTCGGCCTCAGGCCCGGACAGCGGCGATCTTTTGACCGGAGACGGCACCTGGATCGTCGATCATCACGCGAGCCTCGCGGGCGGCGAGTGTGACGCCGTTCGGCGACTCGAACCCTGCGTCACGATAGGCGCGCTGGTGGCGACTGATCGACGCTCGCAGGATAACGCCCGTGCTCATGGCGGCGAGAACAACGAAGGCGAGCGACCCCGCCGCCAGGAAGCCGGTGTCGACGCCGACCCATGGCAGAACGATCCCGAGCACGATCCCTGCCAGGGCCGCATAGACCAGGTACAGGAAGACCTTCGACAGCCGCTCACCAGAGGCGCTGGAACGCCGCAGGCCCACCTCCATCGCATCGATCTCCTCGATCGTCGGCGTCCGCGTGGTCGCGTACCGCTGGAACAACTGTTGGTGTTCAGCGTCCCCCCGAGACCGCTGCTTGATCACCGTTCCATCGGCGGCGATGTGCCACTGGATCGTCCAACGCTTCGCCGTTGCCATGCAGTGCCGCCTCCATCGTCACGCTAGCTGTCGATCCGTGGACCTTCACTTGCCAGCGCTCCAGCATCAGTGCCCTTCGTCGCTGGCGCCACGTCCGGAGATGGTTCCCGGAGCGTTGATCATTGCCTGCGCCTCGGGCTCCTTGAGGACCTTGGGTGTCGACGACTCGAACCCCCCATTGACGTGGATGCGATCGAAGCGGCGACGCATCACGCCTGGGACGAGTACCACGCCGAGCACACCGACAGCGACAAGAGGGATCGATACAGCGAGCAGCACGGTCGCCACCGCGCTGTTGACACCGAGCCAGGGCAGGACGAGCCATCCGAGCACGACGCCCACCACGCCCCCGCAAGCCGGGCGGAACAGCATGGCGCTAAGCCGGTCGAAGAAGGCGTTGGACCGAGCGAGGTCCTCGTCCAAGGCGTGCAGGTCCGAGAGCTCCAGGCGCCGGGTAGTGGCATAGCGGAGATACGTCTGGCCTGGCGGCGGATCGCGCTGCGGGTTCGAATGATCCAGCGCCTTCGGATACGACTTGATCACCGAGCCGTCGGCCGCGATGTGCCACTGGCCGTGCGCGGTCCTATCGCTCATCGAGCCCTCGTTCTACCGCCGGATGGGTTCCATGTCGGACTCGACCATACCGAGTGGAGCTATCAGGCCCGACAGCGGCGATCGGCGGGGGACCCTGCCTCACGATCCGGGTGGTCGAGCAGCGCTGGACGGCAACGCGCCACCGGCTCGTGCAACCGTTCGCTGTTGCCATGCGCTTCCTCCCGCCAGGGGTTGTTCCGTGGCGGTTAGTCCACGACGTCGGCTCAGCCCTGGCGGCTTCTCCGCTAGACGTTGAACCGGAACTCGACCCAATCTGTTTCAACCCCATGCCCGCGAGCACTACGATCGGCCCGTCCGGCTGGCGACGTCGAACGTCGCGACCTCCCCGCCGGGAAGCACGATGAAGTCGTAACGTCGGTCGCCCTCTGAGCTGAGCAACTGCACGGAGCATGCCTCGTAGTGATCGTCCGGCTCAACGCGCAACACGCGGCCGTCCTCGAACACGATCTGCACCGTTCCAGCCTTGCTCACGGAGGCCGAGAGCACTCTGACGTTGTGCAAGTCGAGAAGCGGCCCGAGCGAAGTGGTGTTCTCGGGGTCGTATACGACGTCGACGCCATCGAAGCCGACAGTGAACGCCGTCTCGATCCGGATCTCCAACAGAGTGCTGATAATCAACGTGAATGCGAAGTCGATCCTCAACTGATCCACCTCGCCGACCTGGTCGCCCACCATGGCCGCCACAGGCAAGTCCCACCGGTCACCCTGATCGACCGGGCCAGACAGGGGCGATCCGCGACCCATTCTCACCCCCCAGACGTGCCGGCTACTTCTTGTGCCCGGAACCCGACCGCATCTCCGGTCGGTATCCGCGTCGACCTCACTCGAACGGCACCGTCTTGGTGCCAATCGAGGCAAGCACCCATACCTTGCGGCCAAGGAGCTGCTGGAGCACCTGCTCAAGCGAGCGAGCGTCGCCCATGCCCAGAAGACGCTCCTGTTCCACGACGAAGATCCGCTCATCCTCGGACTCAACGGGGAGCGTGCGCAACTCTCCGTCGTAGCCCGCCAGCGAGAACGCCGCTCGAACCGCCTCCACCTGGCCAACCGAGAAGGCGGTCATCGCTTGGCCTTTCCGCCAGATGCTGGTTGGTGCCGGACCTCGACCACGTCAGCGCCACACATCCTGGTGCGGATGCAGTTCGATGAGCGCGTACAGCGTCCGCCCTGGCAGGTAGCGCTCACATTCAGGGCATCGAACTCGCCCGTCAGCTTCAACCATCCGCTCGCCGTCCGCCGGACAATGCCACCGACCACCCCATCGGACATCGGCCCCGTCGGGCCGGGCCGGCGGGGACTGGACGATTGCCTTCAACTCGGCCTGCACCGCCCGGGATAGCCCCATGCGGCCGCGTCGGCACGTGAGTTCCTCCGCGATGGTCTCCAGCCGATCACCACAACGAGGACACCGCAACGGAGGAGCTTTCACTTCACGCTCTTGCCACCAGATGTTGTTTGGAAGCGGAACTCGACGACGTCGCCGTCGTTCATGACGTAGTCCTTGCCCTCGATCCGGACCAGCCCCTTCGCCTTGGCCGCGGCCATCGACCCGGCGTCGATGAGGTCGTCGAAGGAGACCACTTCGGCCTTGATGAACCCGCGCTGGAAGTCGGTGTGGATCACGCCGGCGGCCTCGGGAGCGGTGGCGCCCTTGGGGATCGTCCAGGCGCGGGCTTCCTTCGGTCCTGCTGTCAGGTAGGTCTGCAGGCCGAGGGTGTCGAAGCCCACGCGGGCCAGCATGTCGAGGCCGGACTCCTCCTGGCCGATCGACTGGAGCAGTTCGAGCGCCTCGGCCTCGTCGAGTTCGCCGAGCTCGGCCTCGATCTTGGCGTCGAGGAAGATCGCCTCGGCCGGCGCGACCAGCGCGCGGAGGTCGGCCTTGAGGGTGTCGTCGGTGAGCTCGTCGTCGTCCATGTTGAAGACGTAGAGGAACGGCTTGGCCGTGAGCAGCTGGAGCTCGCGGAGGGGCTCGGGGTCGAGTCCGGCGGCGAAGACGGTGCGGCCGCTGTCGAGGACCTCCTTGGCCTGCTCGACCGCGGTGACGACGGCCTGCTTGTCCTTAGAGAGCCGGACTTCCTTCTGCAACCGCGGCAGCGACTTCTCGATGGTCTGGAGGTCGGCGAGGATCAGCTCGGTCTCGATCGTCTCCACATCGGACTTCGGCTCCACCCGGCCGTCCACGTGGACCACGTCGGGGTCGGTGAACACCCGGATGACCTGGCAGATCGCCTCGGCCTCGCGGATGTTGGCGAGGAACTTGTTGCCCAGCCCCTGGCCTTCGGAAGCACCCTTCACGATGCCCGCGATGTCGACGAAACTGACCATGGCCGGGACGATCCGCGCCGACTCGAACACCTCGGCGAGCCGGCCGAGACGGGAGTCGGGGACGCCCACCACGCCGACGTTGGGCTCGATGGTGGCGAACGGATAGTTGGCCGCCAGCACGTCGTTCTTGGTCA
The DNA here is from genome assembly GCA_036566745.1 of Jiangellaceae bacterium. Lineage (GTDB taxonomy): Bacteria > Actinomycetota > Actinomycetes > Jiangellales > Jiangellaceae > DATCVR01. The sequence goes on from DATCVR010000187.1 coordinate 3,980, forward strand.
GGGCGTTGAACAGCGTGGACTTGCCGACGTTGGGCAGGCCGACGATGCCGATGGTGAGGCTCACGGAGGTCAAGGGTACGTGCGTGCGGCCCGGTGTCCGAACCGGATCGCACCGCTCGCTCCGGGCCTGGCGGCAGGAGATATACTAAGCGCGCATATTTTCCCCGCCAAGGAGCTCGCCATGTCGACCTGGAGTTTCCAGCACGCTCTGGTCAGTCCCGCGCCCGCCGACCAGGTCTGGGCGGTGCTGTCCGACGTCGAGACCTGGTCGGCGTGGGATCCCGACGTCGTCCGGTCGCGGCTCGACGGCCCGCTCGTCCAGGGAGTCACCGGCACTCTGCGTCCCGTGAGCGGACCGACCGTGCGGTTCACCGTCACACGACTCGAGCCCGGTCGGCGGCTGAGCGACGTCACCCGGCTACCGCTCGCCCGGCTCGAGTTCGACCACGCGATCGAACCGGCCGGATCAGGGACCCGGCTGACCCACACCGTGACCATCACCGGGCCGGCGACGCCGGTGTTCGCCCGCGTGATCGGACGCAAGGTACGCGCGGGGCTACCCGGGGCGATGGCCGCGCTGGCCCGGCTGGCCGCGTCAGCTCGCGCATGAAGGGCTCGCGGTTCGCGGGGCCGGCCGACAGCCCCGGGTTCCTGCTGTGGCGCACGACCAACGCCTGGCAGCGAGCCGTTCGGGCAGCGCTGGGCCCTCTGGACCTCACCCATGTCCAGTTCGTCGTGCTGGCGTCCCTGACCTGGCTCGACGACGCTTCGACCAGCCAGCGTCGGCTCGCGACCCAGGCCGGTCTCGACGAGATGATGACCTCGCAGGTCGTGCGATCGCTCGAGACCCGAGGGCTGCTGACGCGCGGGCGGGACGTGGCCGACGGCCGGATTCGCACCCTCGCGGCGACCGCGCGGGGACGCGAGTTGGCCACCGAGGCGGTGCGGGTGGTCGAGGCGGCCGACGGCCGGTTCTTCGCGGGCCTGGGCGACGATGCGCCGGCGTTCCTCTCCGCGCTGCGGGTTCTCGACGACAGCTGAGCCCCGCCGGGCCGCGCCTCCCGGGTTCTGTCCGGGGTTCACGGCACAGTGGAGTCATGAACGGCGCAGGCTTCGTCATGGCTCTTGTCGCATTGCTCTTCGGCATGGTCATCGGCGCATTACTCATGCGGGTGCGGGCGGCCACGATGGTCGCCGAGCGCGACGCCGCGCGGGCCGAGCGCGACTCGATGCGGGCCGAACGCACCACCTTGCTCGCGGGCCGCGACGAGGCCGAACAGGGGCTGCGCCGGTCCCAGGCACAGCAGGCTCGTCTCGAGACCGAGCTCACCCATGCGCGCAGCTCGGCCGACGAGAAGCTGGCCATGCTCCGGGCCGAGCAGGAGCGGCTGGGCCAGGAGTTCGAGCGGCTCTCGGCGGCGGCGCTCCGGCAGAACCGCGACGAGTTCCTGCAGCTCGCCGGCGAGCGGTTCAAGTCCTCCGAGGAGCGCGCCAGCGCCGAGCTCGAGAAGCGCCGCACCGCCATCGAGGCGCTCGTCAAGCCGCTCTCCGAGCAGCTGGGCAAGGTCGAGCAACAGGCCAATCTGCTCGAGCGCAACCGCGCCGACGCCTACGCCGAGCTACGCGAGCAGGTCAAGGGCATGAGCACCACCTCCGAGCAGCTCCGCACCGAGACCAGCCAGCTGGTGGCGGCGCTGCGTGCGCCCCAGGTGCGAGGTCGCTGGGGCGAGCTCCAGCTGCGCCGCGTCGTCGAGTCCGCGGGCATGCTCGAGCACGTCGACTTCTCCGAGCAGGAGTCGGCCACCACAGCTGACGGCACGCTCCGCCCCGATCTGGTGATCCGGCTGGCCGGTGGCAAGAACGTCGTCATCGACTCCAAGGTCGCCTTCAACGGGTACCTCGAGGCGATGGAGGCCCGAGACGAGGCCACCCACCGCGCGCGCATCGACGCACACGCCCGGCATCTCAAGACCCACATCGACTCCCTCGGGGCCAAGAAGTACTGGGACCAGTTCAGCCCGTCGCCCGAGTTCGTCATCATGTTCGTCCCGGCCGAGGTCTTCCTCAACGCCGCCCTCGAGCGTGACCCGACGCTGCTCGAGCACGCCTTCGCCCGCAACGTCGTCATCGCTACCCCGGCCACCCTGGTCGCCATGCTGCGCACGGTCGCCTACACCTGGCGCCAAGAGGCGCTGGCCGAGAACGCCCAGCAGGTCCTCGATCTCGGCAAGGAGCTGCACAGTCGGCTGTCCACCATGGGCTCCCACCTCGCCAAGCTCGGGCGCCAGCTCGACGGCGCGGTCAAGGCCTACAACGAGGGCGTCAGCTCACTCGAGAGCCGCGTGCTGGTCACTGCGCGTCGCATGGCCGATCTCAAGGTCGTCAGCACCGATCTAGAGGCACCCGCGCAGATCGAACGCGTCGCCCGCCAGGTCCAGGCACCCGAGCTCATGGCCTCCGCCGACGACGCTCTCGTGGCCATCGAGGACATCGCCATCGACGGCCGGTTCGGCGTCGACGCAGACGGCTCTCGCCCGACTCGGTCACGTCGCGACGGCACCACCGGCTGACCGAGCCGCTCCACTGCAGGGACGATCGATCACCTGGTACCGGAGGACGAGCTGGCGCGGCGCCCGTCGCCGTATCCTGCTGATCGGACCCCGGAGGAGCAATGGCTGATCTTCCCGCCCGACGCGACGACCAACGCGCGAGCGATTCCGACCGCGATGTCGTGGCCGGCGATCTCCGCGATGCCTTCGGCGAGGGACGGCTCGACCCGGACGAGTACCAACGCCGCCTCGACGCCGTCTGGCAGTCGCGCACCTACGGCGAGCTCGACCGGCTGACCGCCGACCTCCCGGAGCCCACGAAGCGCGTGCACGAGGCTGCGGCAGCCGAGAAGCGCAAGAACGACATCTCCGAGTACATCGGCGAGTGGCAGGGCTGGCTCGTCGGCGCCTTCATCATGACCGGCATCTGGTTCTTCACGAACCTCGGCGACGACCACTGGGGCAACTTCTGGCCCGGGATTCCGCTGGGCATCTGGGCGGTCATCCTCATCGCCGGCGCGTTCGGCGCGGGCGGCAGCAAGAAGTAGCCGCGCACACCAGCCATCGCGGGCCGGCGAGCGGATCGTTGGACACCCCTAGGGCTTCCCGCGCATCACGAGGCCTGCAGGGCTGCCGGGGCAGGGAATCAGGTGGTGAACGTGATCATTCCGCAGCGGCGGCGGCCTTCAGATCGCGGCGCAGCTCGCGCGGGAGCGAGAAGATCAGCGACTCCTCGGTGGTGCGGTGCTCCTGGACGTTCGGGAAGCCACGCTCGGCCAGCCAGCCGACCACGCCGCTGACCAGCTCCTCCGGCACCGATGCGCCGCTGGTCAGGCCTACCGTCGTGACACCTTCGAGCCACGCCTCGTCGATCTCGGAGGCGTCGTCGACCCGGTACGCCGCGTCGGCGCCCGCGTCGATTGCGACCTCGACCAGGCGCACCGAGTTGGAGGAGTTCGCCGACCCGACCACCAGCACCAGTTCGGACTCGGCGGCGATCTCCTTGACCGCGACCTGGCGGTTCTGCGTGGCGTAACAGATGTCGTCGCTCGGCGGGCTGATCAGGGCGGGGAAGCGCTCACGCAGGCGGTTGACCGTGTCGTAGGTCTCGTCGACCGACAGCGTGGTCTGGGACAGCCACACCACCCTCGACGGATCGCGCACCTCGACGTCGGCCACGTCGTCCGGGCTCTGGACCAGCTGGATGTGTTCGGGTGCCTCGCCCGCGGTGCCCTCGACCTCTTCGTGGCCCTCGTGCCCGATCAGGATGATGTCGAGATCGTCCTTGGCGAAGCGTCGCGCCTCGTTGTGGACCTTGGTGACGAGCGGGCAGGTGGCGTCGATGGTGCGGAGCCCGCGCTGACCCGCCTCGTCGTGGACCATCGGCGACACGCCATGTGCCGAGAAGACCACGAGCGCGCCCTCGGGAACCTCGGCCAGCTCCTCGACGAAGATAGCGCCGCGCTGCTCCAGGGTCTCGACGACGTGACGGTTGTGGACGATCTGCTTGCGGACGTAGACCGGCGGTCCGTAGTGGTCGAGTGCCTTCTCGACGGTGACGACCGCGCGGTCGACGCCGGCGCAGTAACCACGTGGCGCGGCGAGCAGGACGCGACCCTCAGCACTCATACGCCCATGGTAGGTGCACTCCGAGCGGCCGAGCCCGGTACGGTGCCGGACGTGGCCCTCGACACATCCCCGGAGAATCCCGCACCCGTGCGGGTCATCTCGCAGGCCATCGGCCAATGGATCAATCGCCTCGGCCCGGTGTGGGTCGAGGGCCAGGTCGCCCAGCTCTCCCGGCGCCCCGGTACCCAGACCGCGTTCCTCACCCTGCGCGATCACGCCGCCGACCTGTCGTTGCAGGTCACCTGCCCGGTACGGGTGCTCGACTCGCTGGCCGTGCCGCTCTCCGAGGGTGCCCGGATCGTCGTCCACGCCAAGCCGTCCTGGTACTTCACGCGTGGCACGCTCTCCCTCGCCGCCGACGAGATCCGCCCGGTCGGGCTCGGCGAACTGCTGGCCCGCCTCGAGCGGCTGCGCTCGATCCTGGCCGCCGAGGGAGTCTTCGCCGCCGACCGCAAGCGCCCGCTGCCCTTCCTCCCCGGCGTCGTCGGGCTGATCTGCGGACGCGACTCCAAGGCCGAGCACGATGTCCTCGAGAACGCCCGGAGGCGCTGGCCGCGGGTGCGCTTCCGGGTGGAGCCGGTGGCCGTGCAGGGGACCAGCGCCGTCACCCAGGTCATGGAGGCGCTGCGCGCGCTCGATCGCGACCCCGAGGTCGACGTGATCATCGTCGCCCGTGGCGGCGGATCGGTCGAGGATCTCCTGCCCTTCTCCGACGAGGCTCTGGTGCGCGCGGTCGCCGCCGCCCACACACCCGTCGTCAGCGCGATCGGCCACGAGAGCGACACGCCTCTGCTCGACCTGGTAGCCGACGTCCGCGCGTCCACCCCGACCGACGCCGCCAAGCGGGTCGTCCCCGACGTCGTCGACGAACTCGAACGCGTGGTCCGGGCTCGGGTCCGGATCCGCTCGGCACTGCGCCATCGCCTCGATCGCGAGCGCACGGGTCTCGACGCGATCCGGTCCCGCCCGGCGATCGCCGACCCCGCCTACGGCCTCCGGGTCCGCGCCGAGGACCTCCACGGCCTCCGCGATCGGGCCCGCCGCACCGTCCGTCACCTGCTCGATCGCGCCGCGGTCGAGATCGATCACACTCGCGCCCGGATCCGCGCGCTGTCCCCGGCAGCCACCCTCGAACGCGGCTACGCCGTGGTGCAGCGCGCCGACGGCGGCGTGGTCCGCACACCGGACGACGTCCACCCCGGCGATCACGTGCGCGTGCTTGTCACCGGCGGCGAGTTCGGCGCGACGGTCGACCCGGCCAGCGCCTAGGGTGCAAGGCATGACCGCCGCCGAACCCACGTACGAGCAAGCCCGCGACGAACTCGTCCAGATCGTCGCCAAACTCGAGGCCGGCGGCACCACCCTGGAGGAGTCGCTCGCGCTCTGGCAGCGCGGCGAGGAGCTGGCGGCCCTGTGCGAGCGCTACCTCGACGGTGCACGCGCCAAGCTCGACGCCGCGGGCGCCGATCAGCCCAGCGACGCCGCGAACTCCTCGAGCACCTCGTAGGGCTCGGTCCCCCGCACGATCGTCGCCACCCCGTCCTCGACCAGCACCAACGCACGGTCGGGGCTGCGGTCGTCCTCGACCATCCGCTGCCAGGTCGAGCCGTCCACGTCCACCTCGCCGTCGTCGGTGAACCCGGTCAGCTGGTCGTCGAGGAAGGACTGGATCTCGCCGTCGGACTGTTCGAGCCCGACGAAGCCCTCGTCGGGTGTGAGGAACCCCAGCCGCCAGCGATCGCCCGAGGGGTTGTCGGAGTGTTCGACGCTGGTGGCCCGCCAACCCTCGGGTGACGGAGTGGGTGCCGCGGGCTCGTAGGCGTATTCGTCGCGTACGAAACCGAGGACGTCGGTGTAGTCGACCGGGTCGGGCAGCCGCGCGTCGGGCTTCATCACCGTGAACGCGATGACCACGGCCGCCACCAGGCCGATGACGACCACCAGGCTGCGCACGGCGTCGCCGACGGTCTCGTTCCCTCGAGCTTTCGCGGCCATGGCACCTATCGTCTCAGGCCGGGTAGACGCTGACCTCGCTGGCCTTGACCGAGGCCCACACCAGCGAGCCCGGCGTCAATGCCAGGTCCGCCACGGCCAGCGGCGTGACGTCGGCCAGCAGCGCGACCTCACCGTCGACGGTGACCCGGGCGAGGTCGCCGTGGATCTCGACGTCCGACACCCGTCCTGGCCAGGCGTTGCGCGCCGACCCCTCCGGACGATGGCGGCTCAGGGTGACCGCCGTGGGCGCGAACGCGACGAACACCGGCCCGGTGGCCTCGTGGGCGAACGCCACCGAGGCCTGGGGCGACACCCGCGCGACGGTCCCGTGGGCGAGGCCACGCAACAGATTCAGGCCCACGAGCCGGGCGACGTAGTCGGTGCGCGGGTGCCGACTGAGCTCTGCCGGGCTGCCCTCCTGCACGACCTGCCCGTTCTCGAGCACGACCACCCGCTCGCCGAGCACCATCGCCTCGAGTGGATCGTGGGTGACGAGCACCGTGCAGCCCTCGTACGCCGCCAGGTGCCGGCGCAGGTCGGCGCGCACCGCCGGGCGGGTTCCGGCGTCGAGGGCGGCCAGGGGCTCGTCGAGGAGCAGGAGTCGGGGCTCGACGATCAACGCCCGAGCCAGCGCCACCCGCTGGGCCTGACCGCCCGACAGCTCGTGCGGGCGGCTGCGGCGGTGTTCGGCCAGCCCCATCCGGTCGAGCCACCCGGCCGCCTTCCGCCGCGCCTGGTCGCGGGCCACGCCACGTGCCCGCAGGCCGAATGCGACGTTCTCGAGCACCGAGAGCCGCGGGAAGAGCAGGTAGTCCTGCAGCACCATGCCGACGTGGCGGTCCTGTGACCGGACGTGCCGCCTGGTCTGCGCGTCGGCCAGCAACGCGTCACCGAGACAGATGCTCCCGCCATCGATCTCCACCAGCCCGGCCAGCGCCGCGAGCACGGTCGACTTGCCGGCGCCGTTCGGTCCGAGCAGCGCCACCACCTCGCCGTCGCCGACCGCCAGGGCCGCGTCGAGCCGAAACGTCGACCCTCGCGTCACCTTCAGCTCCGCCTGCAGGCTCATCGCCCACCCACCCACCGCTCGCGCAACGCCACGAGGATCGTCACCGACACCACGATCATGAGCAGGCTCAGCACGATCGCGGTGTCCGTGTCGCCCGCGCCGATCGCGACGTAGGCCGCCAGGGGCAAGGTGCGGGTCGTGCCCGGGAAGCTGCCGGCGAAGGTGATGGTGGCACCGAACTCCCCGAGCGCCCGCGCCCAGCACAGCACCGCGCCGGCCACCACGCCCGGGGCCACCGACGGCAGCGTGACTCGCCGGAACGTCGTCCAGCCGGAGGCGCCGAGGGTGGCCGCCACGTCGTCATAGCGCGGATCGGCGCTGCGCAGCGCCCCCTCGACCGCGACGACGAGGAATGGCATCGCCACGAACGACTGTGCCAGGACCACGCCGGCGGTGGTGAACGGCAGGTTCACGCCGAACGTCTCGTCCAGCCATCCCCCGACGACACTCTGCCGGCCGAACGCCACCAGCAGCGCCACGCCACCGACCACGGGCGGCAGCACCAGCGGCACCGTCACGAAGCCACGCAACACGCCGCGGCCGGGAACGCGCCCGCGGGCCAGCACCCACGCCATAGGCACCCCGCACACCACGCACACGGCGGTGGACACGGTGGCTGTGGTCAGCGACAGCCGCAGCGCCTCGAGCACCTCGGGCGAGCCGAGCACCTCGGGCAGCTGCCGCCAGGGTGCGCGGGCCGCCAGTCCGAGGAGCGGGATCAGCAGGATCGCCAGCCCGACCAGCGCCGGGACCACGAGTGCGATCGGCACGCGTGCGTCCGGGAGTCGACGCGGGCTCACGGAACCAGGAAGCCGGCCTCGCCGAGGACCGCCTGCCCTGCCTCTCCGGTGATGGCGTCGATCACCAGGCGGGCGGTGCCGGGGTTGGGCGCATCGGTCAACTCGACGATCGGATAGTCGTTGACCACGTCCGCGGACTCAGGGACGTCCACGCTCTCGACCGCAACGCCGGCCGCGACCGCGTCGGTGCGGTAGACCAGCGCGGCGTCGGCCTCGCCGAGGGTCACCAGCGCCAAGGCCTCCTTGACGTCCGTGGCGTACGTGTCGGGCCGGGCCACGACGTCGCCGGCCGCCAGCAGCGCCTCCGCCGCGGCACCGCACGGGACCTGTGGTTCGCAGACCGCGATCCGCGGCTCGTCGCGGGCCAGGTCGGCCAGCTCGGTGACATCGCCCGGATTGCCGGCCGGCACAACGAGCACCAGCGAGTTGCGAGCGAACACCGCGGGCTCACCGACCACGACACCCGCCTGCACGGCCTGGTCCATGGTGCGCTCGTCCGCCGTGGCGAGGACGTCCGCCCGGGCGCCGGAGATGACCTGCTCGACCAGCCCCGAGCTCGGACCGAAGGAGAACACGACGTCGAGACCGGGATGGCCGGCTTCGAGCCGATCGCCGAGAGCCTCGAACGACTCGGTCAGCGACGCTGCGGCCAGCACCGTGACGGTGCCGGTGACCTCGCCATTCGACACACCCGGCGTGGGGTCGTCCGTGTCCTGGCCGCCTCCCCCGCAGGCGGCCAGGAACACGGACACCAGGGCTCCCAGCCCCGCAACCCGAGTACCCCGCAGCGCTGGGTTCATGCGCGTTCGGCTGGCAGGTCGACGACGACGTTGGTGGCCTTGACCGAGGCGATCGCCGCGACCCCGACGTCGAGTCCGAGCTCGTCGGCGGCCTCGCGGCTCATCAGCGACACCACGCGATGTGGGCCGGCCTGGATCTCGACCTGGGCCATCACGCCGTCCTTGCGCACGGCGGTGACGATGCCGGGAAAGTGGTTGCGGGCGGACTGGCGCGGAGCGGGCAGCGCGGACTCCGACGGCACGATCTCGCGCGCCACCCGGGCCACCTCGACGCCGTCGACGACCATCCGGCCGGCCTCGTCGCGGCTGCTCGCCACCCGGCCCGAGTCGACCCAGCGGCGCAGGGAGTCGTCGCTCACACCGAGGAGGCGAGCGGCGTCGGCGATCCGTAGTTGCGGCACGGAACTGATGTTAACGCCGCAATTGCGGAGTTGGGAGTCAGTGTCCCAGCATCGAGCGTCGGCCCTCGCGCGGCGGCCGAACGGTGATCTCGCCGAGTACGACGAACCCGCGCACCCGGTAGACCGGGCCACCGGGCGTCACCGGCGACTGCAGCTTCATCTTCCGTTCGCCCAGCACGTTGGTGCCCTGTTCGAGCCGGACGTCGATGCCCTCAGGGACGATCAGGGTCAGGCTGCCCAGCACGACTCCGGCCTGGATCTCGACCTCGCGCGAACGGACGATCGCCTCGGTGAAGTCGAGCGTCACCTCGCCCAGCATCGTCGTGACGTCGATGCGGGCCGGCACCTCCCAACGGCCGCGGCGCTTCTCCTCGCTGAGGATCGCCGTGATGCGCTCACCGGTCCGCACCGGCGCGTCGCCAGGCTCCGGCGGCTGGACGAGCTGCTGCGGTGCCTGCGTGGGCGAGTGCTGCCAACGCGGAGCCGCCACCCCGCCGGGGATGGGGTACGGGCCTTGCGGGAGATCGCTCGTGATCGGCTGGAGATCGCCGTACGTGCGCGCCTTGAACGTCGCGTCGAGGCGCTCCTCGAGCTCGGTGAGGGTCAGCCGGCCGTCCCCGGCCGCCTGGCGCAACGCCTCGGCCACCCGCTCGCGGTCGACATCGGAACACCGCAGGTCAGCGGCTGTTCGCACCTCGGGCACCTCGGTGCCGGGCAGGGGTGCGGGCTCGGCGAACGGCCGGTCGTCGCCCGGAGGCGGGCGGTCGCCGACGGCCGGAGCCGGGCGGTCGCCGTTCGTCGCGGGATCGTTCGCCGGACGCTCGCGCGCGGGGTCGCCGCTCACGATCGGTTCACCGGCTTTCGGGTGACGTTGACGCCGCCGAACACGGCCTTGCCACCGACGCGGACGACCGGGGCGCCCGCGGGCGGCTGGGTGTGGGTGTCGTCGTTGAAGCCGCCGAAGATGCCGTCGCCGTCGACGACCACGCGCACGTCGGGCGGGATCACGATGTTGACCCCACCGAAGACCGCCTTGATCTCGATCGTCACCTCGTGGGTCTCGAGCTGGGCGTCGCGAAGGTCCAGCTCGGCTCCACCGAAGACAGCCTTGAGCCGGTAGTGGGACGGCACCACCCATTCACCGCGCCGGACGATGCCGCCGAACACCGCCTTGGAGACCGCCGAGCCCGGCGTGCCGCCGACTCGGTCGGTGCGGTCGACCGCCGCGGCCGGCCGGGGGACGATCGGGGCCGCGACCGGGGGCAACGCGACATCGGCCGGGAGATCGTGGACCACCGGTTCGAGCTCGCCGTACGTCTTGGCGGCATAGAGCGCTTCGATCCGATCGTCCAACTCGGACAGGCTCAGCCGGCCGTCCGCGGCAGCCTGGCGCAAGACGTCGGCGATTCGCTCACGGTCGGCGTCGGACGCTCGGAGTGCGCGCTGGTCACGGGGCTCGTCCACAACAGTGGACCTTAGCAACGCCACGCCCCTCCGTGAGGATGACCTCGACCCGGATCTCTCCACCAGGGAGCGTTCGCGGCCGGCTGCGATCCCACACGACGATCGTCACGACGTCGCGATCCGCGGCCTCGCTACTCCGGCTCGGCTGTGGTCGGTGTGGACGGATCCGGCGCCGATGCCTCGGCCGCGGTGCTGCCTGCCGCGTTCACCGCACTCGCGGCGTCGCCGCCGCTCGCCCCGACACCGCTCGCCGCAGCAGCCGTGAGGTTGTCACCCGAGGCGGGATCGAAGACGTGGATCTTGCGGAGGTCGAGCCACAGCTGGGCGTCGGACGCCTCCGGGATGCGGCTGGTGGCGTCGAGGGAGACGACCAGCTGGGTGCATCGCTTCGCTGTCGAGCTCGCGTTCGAGTTCGGCGAGCTCGATGGCGCCCTGGACGACGTTCTCGGTGACGGCGTCGGCGACGTCGTCGGGGATGTCCGCGAGGAAGCCGGCCTCGGCGAACTCGGGGATGAAGGGCGGGTCGAGGCACCGCGACGGCGTCTCCGGAAGCCGGATCAGATCAGGTGGATTCGGCTGGAAAGCGGAGTGGCGGGCTTGGCCCAGGCCTACTTGCGGCCGTAGCCGCGCAGGACGCCGGTGAGGAACTTGGCGGCCTGGTCGGGCTGATCGGCCTCGATGCACAGGCGGTCCATGGCCGCGATGTAGAGGTCGACGTCATCGGGCTTCTCGATGTAGAGCGCACTGGTGAGGTTCTCGATGTAGACCGCGTCGGGCAGGTCCTGCTCGGGGAACCGCAAGATCGTGTACTGCCCGCCGGCGGCGGCATGCCCACCCGCCCGGAACGGCATGATCTGGATCCGGATGTTGGGCTGCTTCGTGGCGTCGATGAGCGACTGGATCTGGTCGCGCATGACGTCGACGCCGCCGATCGGGCGCTGGAGCACGCCTTCGTCGATGACCACCCAGAGCAGGGCATCACCCTTGGCCAGGACCTCTTGGCGCTTGATGCGCAAGGCCACCCTGCGGTCGAGCTCTTCCGGCGGTGCCGTGCCGTGGCCGAGGTTGATGACCGCGCGAGCGTAATCGGCGGTCTGGAGCAGGCCGTGGACGAACTGCAGCTCGTAGCTGCGGATGAGCGAGGCCGAAGCCTCCAGCCCGAGGTACGACTGGAACCAGCTGGGCAGGATGTCGCCGTCGCGGTGCCACCACCCTGGAGTGTTGGACCTGCGAGCCATCTCGAGCAGGCCCTCGCGCTCGTCGACGTCGGTGACGCCGTACAACGTCAGGAGGTCGGCGACGTCGCGTTCCTTGAACCCGACCCGCCCGAGTTCCATCCGGCTGATCTTCGACTCGGATGCGCGGATCTCCCAGCCTGCGGCGTCGCGGTTGACGCCTTGAGCCTCGCGGAGACGCCGGAGATGTGCCCCCAACAACATCCGCAGCACGGTGGGACCGCCATCTGCGCTACCACCGGGCAAAGCCGTCGTCACGCGCTGTCCCCCACCCCTTCATCGTGGCGTCCTTCTGCGAGTCGGGTGCTCGCCCAACGAGCCATCTTAAGGGCTGTAGATCAGATTCGGGAGTGGGCAGGCCGACGGCGTAGCCAAACGGAGTCGGCCTGCCCTTCCGATCTGCGCGGGAGGAACTACCTCCACTACGCGACGAAGTCGTCGAAGTCGCCGTCCTGCGCGCCTTGGATGAATGCGTTGATCTCGTTCTGCGTGTAGATCAAGGCCGGACCATGCGGGTCACGGGAGTTCCTGACCGCGTAGCCGGCCCCGCCGGGGAGCTGGGCCAGTTCCACGCAGCTGCCGTTCGGGTTGCTGCGCCGGCTCTTCCGCCATGCCACCGTCGCCAAGTCGCCCGCCGGCATGCCGTTGTACAGCTCGGTCATCAGATCCTCTTCTCGTTCGGCCACACGACACGGACGTTCAACGGTCCGACGTAGGTCCGCTCACGCCCGGAACTGTCATCTGCATCGCACAGTACACGGTCGATTGGGTCTTGCGCATGCACGATATTGGGATCATGATTCTGCACGTGCAGATGCACAGCAGTGACGTGCTCCTCAGCCGAGCTCCCCGAGGGCGTGTCGAGAGCGCTCCGCGCCACCGGGTGAACCGGTGCCCGTGCGGCGATGCGGTAACCCACGAAGACCCCTGCCCGCATCGCCGCACGGACACCCACCGGGCTCCGGGCGGCGCGCTGGTTCCGCTGATACCCGTCTGACTCCACCGACCAAGGGAGAGAAGAGGACCGTGCACCTCGACTCGCTTCTCGCAGTCGTCTCATTGCCGGCGCTGTGGCTCGTGGGCCTGGCCGTCGTCAGAGTGAGAGGGCCCGAACAACCGCGGTTCGACCATCGGCTGCAGGTCGCCGGCGCTCGATCGGCGCACGACGCACAGGAGCACGACCTCGGCAACGGCCCCGACATGCGTGCGGCGTAGCGGGCACGGCGCGGCGCCAACCAGCTGAGCGCGGCCTCGGCGGCCGGAGCCGACGACCCGGGCGACCCGGGCACACCCGGAACCCCCGCCTCCACGCAACGGCATTCATCCGCGCTCGACGTCTGGCGGCCGCGGGTAGGCAGAGGCTGTGGAGAATCCCGTTTGACCGGGATGGTTCCCACTTATGCTACTGCCCAGTATTGTGACCAGGTGCCCGAGCAGACGCGGCTCGACCAAGGGGACGACACCGTGACGCTCGCGGCGCCGGCCGCCGAGACGTTCGCGAGCGCACTGCGGGCCGCGATCATGGCCAGCGGGCTCGGGCTCGAACGAATCCGGGCCCGGCTCCACGAGCGCGGCGCCCCGCTCAGCACGGCCACCCTGAGCTATTGGCAGTCCGGCCGCAGCGAGCCCGCGCGGCGCACCAGCCTCCGGGCCCTCACCCACCTCGAGGAGATCCTCGGCCTGCCGGCCGGCGCCCTCGCCGTCCACCTCGACCGCCCGGCGTCGAGCTCCCCGGAGACCCCGCCCCTCGCGACGTTGTCCACACCGATGGCACAGCTGCCCGAATGGCTGCGCCGCGCCGAGGCCCGGCTGCGTTCGACGCTGAGCGTCGTCAGCGACCACGTCGCGATCAGGGTCGGGCCCGACCACATCTTCGCCAGCCGATGGGTCCGCCAGGTGCTGCGCGCCGACGCCGCCGGCGCCGACAGATACGTCGTGGTCCACGTCAAACACGACGTCAACGACCCCGAGCCCGTCTTCGAGGCGTTGACCCACTGCCGCACCGGGTCGATCCGCCGGGCACCCGACCTCGGCATCGTGGCCTACGAGGTGATCTTCGATCGTGCCCTCGACCTCGGCGAGTCGATCATCATCGAGTACCAGGAGACGCTTCCCGCCGGATCGACCACCGACATGGAGTACGAGATCCGCCGGCGCACGACCACGCGTGAGCTGGTGATCGAGGTCAACTTCTCCCCCGCCGGCGCGGACGTCCGGTGCGAGACCTACCAGAGCGCCCTCGACGGCTCCGGCCGGGTCGTCTCCGCGGCGCCGCTCGACAGCAGTCACAGCGTGCGGCTGATCCGCCACGACGCCGCTCCCGGCCGGTACGGCGTGCGGTGGTCACCGGCCTGACCGTCGGCGCTCCGCCGGTCCGATCGGGCCGAGCGGGTGTGCGCAGGAACGGCGCAGCACCGCTGTGACGTCGTCAATCAGCAGTTTCGAGTGAATTGTTAACGACGCTGCGCCTATTGCATGACATATGACGCTTCCACCAGTCTCAGGCCCGTCAACGTCCGTCAAGACGGGTCGACCAGGAGGAAGCCGATGAGCGAACACGACCGTGGAGGACCGCGGCGGCGGCCATCGCCGGAGGAGCTCTCGCCCTCGCCGGTATCGTTCCGGCCCACGCAGCCGGAACCGATGCGCTCGCCCCACTCGTGAACGCCGACAGCGCCACCGCCATCGAGTCGAGCTACATCGTCGTCCTCGAGGAGACCACCACCGCCCGAGCCGCCGCGGCCGCCGCCGACGAGGTGCAGAGCTTCGGCGGCGACGTCCGCCAGCGCTACTCCGAGGCGATCGACGGCTTCGCCGCGACCCTGAGCGACGACCAGCTCGCCGAGCTGCGAGCGGATCCCCGGGTCGCCTACGTCGAGGCCGACCAGACCGTGACCGCGACCGGCACCCAGACCCCGACGCCGAGCTGGGGGCTGGACCGCACCGACCAGCGCGACCTCCCGCTGGACGACTCGTACACCTACGCCACCTCCGGAGCGGGCGTCACCGCCTACGTCGTCGACACCGGCATCTACTCCGGCCACGCCGACTTCGGCGGGCGGGTCACCAGCGGCTACGACGCCATCGGGGACGGCAACGGCACCGAGGACTGCCAGGGTCACGGCACCCACGTCGCCGGAACCATCGGAGGCTCGTCCTACGGGCTGGCCAAGGACGTCGCGCTGGTGGCCGTGCGGGTGCTCGACTGCGGCGGCAGCGGTTCGACCAGCGGGGTGATCGCCGGTGTCGACTGGGTGGCGGCCAACCACAGCGGCCCGTCGGTGGCGAACATGAGCCTGGGCGGCGGCGCCAGCCAGTCGCTGGACGACGCGGTGGCCGGAGCGGTCAGCGCGGGCGTGACGTTCGCCGTGGCGGCGGGCAACGACTACGGCGCCGACGCGTGCGGGTCGTCGCCGGCTCGTGAGAGCAGTGCCCTCACGGTGGGGTCGTCGACCAGCACGGACGCAGTGTCGGACTTCAGCAATGTCGGCTCCGGCGTCGACATCTTCGGCCCGGGCACCGACATCACCTCGTCCTGGATCGGCAGTCCGGACGCCAGCAATGAGATCAGCGGCACCTCGATGGCCACCCCTCATGTTGCGGGCGTCGCGGCGCTCTATCTCTCGGCCAACTCCGGCGCGACCCCTCAGCAGGTGGGTGACGCCCTCACCGGGGCCGGCACGCCCGACACGCTCACCGGCGTGCCGAGCGGCACCGTCAACCTGTTGTTGCACTACCCGCAGGACTGGTCCGGCGGGCCTGGTGAGCCCGGCGCGTGCGCGGACAGCGGCACCCGCGTGACCGGCGCCCTGGACAGCGGCGGCACCGCCATCCAGCCGGAGTCCGGGTCGTTCGACACGGCCGGGGGCGCTCTGGGCGGCTGCCTGAGCGGACCCGACGGCACCGACTTCGACCTACGGCTCCAGGTCGCCGACGGGTCGAGCTGGCGGACCGTCGCCTCGTCGCTGTCGTGGACCTCGGAGGAGTCGATCGCCTACGACGCGGCCGCGGGAACCTATCGCTGGGTGATCGAGGCGTACGACGGCACGGGCGAGTACACGTTCGGCATGACCACGCCGTGACCTGAACGTCCTGCCACGAGACGCCGCGCCCGTCCGCCAGCTGGTGGGCGGGCGCGGCTCAGCGGAGCCCGCGCGGCACGAAGGCCGGCGTCCGGGCGGCGTAGTCGGCGTAGGCCCGGCCGAAGCGGGCCCGCAGCAAGTGCTCCTCGTAGTCGGCCTTGGCGTTGAGGACAGCGGTGAGGAAGGCCAGCGCCACCACCGGCTCCGGACGCCCTCGAACGGCCGCCACCCCGAGCCCGGCGGTCAACATCCCCGCGTAGATCGGGTGACGGACGTAGCCGTAGAGGCCGTCGGTGTACAGCGTGCCCGATTCCGGAGGCGCAGGCAGTGGGCTGAGATCGGGGCCGAGCCGCGCCGCCGCAAGGGTGGTCGCCACTGTTCCTCCCACCGCGGCCACCCAGCCCAGGCGCCGGACCGTCCGCGGCACCGGCCAACGTCGACGACCCGGCCAGGCCAGGCCCGCCAGCGCGGCCACCTGGGCCCCGACGAGCGCGCGGCCGTACCGATCGCGTTCCATGCCCCTGAGCCTGCCACCGCCGCGGCCCGTGCGTACCCTGCTTGCGTGTACGAGCCACCCGAGGTCGTCGCCCGGGGTGAGGGCGTGGGCGGCGAGGTCGTGCTGCGAAGGCGCCGCGTGGCGGGTGCCACGGTCGACGAGCTGATCGTCAACGGCACGTTCCTCATGGACACCGCCGAGACCTCCACCGAACGCCTGCTCGCCCAGGCCGTGCTGGACCGGCACGACGCGCCGCGGCGGATTCTCGTGGGCGGGCTGGGGCTGGGATTCACCGTGGCCGCGCTGCTGGACGACCCACGCGTCGAGCGGGTCGACGTGGTCGAGATCGAGGAGCTGCTCGTCCGGTGGCTGCGCGCGGGCATGGTGCCGGACGCGCGTGACGTCCTCGCCGACCCCCGCGTCCACGTCACCGTCGACGATGTCCGCACCGCGCTGGGAACGGCCGACCCGGGAACGCACGACGCCATCCTGCTCGACGTCGACAACGGACCGGACTTCCTGGTCCACCAGGCCAACGCCGCGGTGTACGAGCCGGACGCGCTGCGGTCCGCGGCCCGGGCCCTCGCCCCCGGTGGCCTGCTCGCGATCTGGTCGGCGGCGCCGTCGGACGCGCTGGCCGAGGCCGTGGCCACAGCCGTCGGATCCGTGGACGAACTCGTCCGTACGGTGCCGCGCGAGGGTCGCGAGGTGGCCTACCACGTCTACCTGGCACAACGGCCGACCCCGGCACCGGACGACGGAGCCCGCACGCCATGATGGAGCCCATGAGCGAGCAGGAGTACCGGATCGAGCACGACACCATGGGCGAGGTACGGGTGCCGACGACCGCCACCTACCGCGCCCAGACCCAGCGCGCCGTCGAGAACTTCCCGGTGTCGGGCACCCGGATCGAGCGCTCGCTCATCCAGGCGCTGGCCGCCATCAAGGGCGCCGCGGCACTGACCAACGCCGAGCTGGGCGTCGTCGAGGCCGACGTCGCCGAGGCGATCGCCGCGGCCGCGGCCGACGTCGCCGCCGGTGGGTTCGACCACGACTTCCCCATCGACGTCTTCCAGACCGGCTCCGGCACGTCGAGCAACATGAACGCCAACGAGGTGATCGCCACCCTCGCCACCACCCGCCTGGGTCGCCCGATCCACCCCAACGACCATGTCAACGCCTCGCAGTCCAGCAACGACGTGTTCCCCACGGCGATCCACGTCGCGGCTACGGCCGGGGTCGTCCGCGACCTGATCCCCGCGCTCGAGCATCTCCAGGGCGCCCTAACGGCCAAGTCCGAGGACTTCGCCACGGTCGTCAAGAGCGGGCGTACCCACCTCATGGACGCCACGCCGGTCACGCTGGGCCAGGAATTCGGCGGGTACGCCGCCCAGGTCGGCTACGGCGTCGAGCGGCTGCGCGCCACGCTGCCGCGGGTCGCCGAGGTCCCGCTCGGCGGCACCGCCGTGGGCACCGGCATCAACACGCCGCCCGGGTTCGCCGCCGCCGTCATCGGCCGCCTGGCCGACGAGTCCGGGCTCCCCCTCACCGAGGCGCGCGACCACTTCGAGGCCCAGGGCGCCCGCGACGGCCTGGTCGAGCTGTCGGGCCAGTTGAGGACCATCGCGGTGTCGCTCTACAAGATCTCCAACGACGTGCGCTGGATGGGCTCGGGGCCGCGTACCGGCCTGTCCGAGATCGCTCTGCCCGACCTCCAGCCGGGCTCGTCGATCATGCCGGGCAAGGTCAACCCGGTGATCCCCGAGGCACTGTGCATGGTGTGCGCCCAGGTGATCGGCAACGACGCCGCGGTGGCGTTCGGCGGGTCGGCGGGCAATTTCGAGCTCAACGTGATGCTGCCCGTCATCGCCCGCAACGTGCTCGAGTCGGTGCGGCTGCTCTCGACGATCTCGCGGCTGTTCGCCGACCGCTGCGTCGCTGGCATCACCGCCAACGAGGAGCGCTGCCGCGAGTACGCCGAGTCGTCGCCGTCGGTGGTCACCCCGCTCAATCGGTACATCGGCTACGAAGAGGCCGCCAAGGTGGCGAAGCAGTCACTCGCCGAGCGCAAGACCATCCGGGAGGTCGTCATCGAGCGCGGCTACGTCGAGCAGGGCGTGCTCACCGAGGCCCAGCTCGACGAGGCCCTCGACGTCCTCAGCATGACCCGTCCCTGACCACTCCAGCCGAAGCAAGGGTCAGTACCAGCCGACCGACTCGGAGTGGCCCCACGCACCGCACGGCGTGCCGTAGCGGTCCTCGATGTAGGACAGGCCCCATTTGATCTGGGTGACGGGGTTCGTCCGGTAGTCGTCACCGAACTCGGCCATCTTGCTCGCCGGCAGCGACTGCGGGATGCCGTACGCGCCCGACGACGGGTTCTGGGCGGTGTGCTTCCAGTTCGACTCGCGGGTCCAGAGCGAGTCGAGGCAGGAGAACTGGTCGTCTCCCCAGCCGTAGTCGGCCATCAGGACGCGCGCGGCGGACTTCGGGTCGGCGACCGCCCGGTCGAGGGATCGGGCCGCCTCTTCCTCCGCGGCCACCCGCCGGGCCTCCGCCTCGGCCTCGGCCTGGGCGCGCGCCTCGGCCTCGGCCTTCGCCTTGGCCTCGGCGGCGGCGCGGGCGCGTGCCTCGCGCTCGGCCTTCGCCTGGGCCTCCGCTTCGACCTGGGCCTGGGCGGCGAGTTGTTCGTCGAGCGAGGGCGCCGGAGCCGACGCCGAGGCCGAGGCCGACGGCGCGGCTGCCGCGGATCCGCCCTGAGGGGTGGCCGGGACCGCCGGCAGGCTCATCGTGGCGACGTCCGAGGCCGGCACGTTCGCCGAGGTCACGAACTGGGTGATGAGGAACGCCACCGCGAGGATGGATGCCACGAACCCGAGGGAGACAACAACCGATCTGACGCGCAGGGGCTTGCGATGCACGAGGCGGAACCTTCCTGTTGGGCTCCAACACCGTGCCTTGGGATCAAGATAGATGCCAACCCGTGACCATGTGTGCTTTGCCACACTTGTCGGGACATATGTTCGATCTCGCGCTCATTCGAGCTGGTCAGCGCCCTTGACGATCAGCACGTGCCACACCTGCATCAGATTGACATTCGATGCACTCATTCCCTAGGTGCGCGGCTGGAGGCGCAGCTCGAGGCCTACCGGCTGGTAGGTCATGGCGTACCGGCCGGCCACCTGTCCGGCACCTGAGGCCAGGTCGAATCGCGCCATGACCGTGGCCACCGTGAGCTGGGCGATGGAGCGCGCCATCACCCGTCCGATGCACTGCCGCTGCCCGAATCCGAAGGGGTAGTACTCGGGCCGGTCCCGGTCGGATCCTGGTGCGGCGAAGCGGTCCGGATCGAATCGCTCAGGCTCGCTCCACACGTCCGGACGGCGATGGGTCGCGTACGGCGCGAGCACGACGTACGAGCCGGCGCGGACGTCGTGCGGACCCAGCCGGTCGGCGCCCACAGCGGTGCGGAAGTACATCGGGAACGCCGGGTACAGCCGCATGCCCTCGGCCACCACGCGCCGGGTGTGGTCGAGCCGCGGAAGGTCCTGCAGCGTGGGCGCCCGGCCGGCCAGCACTTCGTCGAGCTCGGCTCGAAGCCGCCCGGCTACGTCGGGCGCCTGGCTGAGCAGGACGAAGGTCCACGCCGTCGAGGTGGCGGTCGACTCGTTGCCGGCCAGGAACATCGTGAAGATCTCGTCGCGCAGCTGGGTGTCGCTCATCGGATTGCCGTCGCCGTCGACAGCCGCCAGCAGCATCCCCAGCAGGTCGCCACGGTCGACCGGATCGGACCGGCGGTGGGCGACGATGCGCCGGATGTGTTCGTCCAGAGCAGTGATGGCGCGGTGGTAGGCCGCCCGCCCGGGCACGAGCACCCACGACGGCAGGAAGATCGCGAGCATCCGGCGGGCCATCCCGGAGAAGACGGCGTCGATCAGCCCGGTGATCTCGGCGCGCGAGGTGAGCGAGCCTTCGACGTCGATCAGTGTCCGCAGGACCATCTCGGTGTTGGCGCGGATCAGGACGTCGAGGAGGGCGACGGAGGCTCCCCGGCGCGCGGCCTGGTCGAGGCCGGCCATCTCGGCGTCCAGCACGTCCACGAACACCGAGGAGATGCGGGCGAGGTGGTCGGCGTGGAAGGCCGGGTTCATGAGCAGCCGCTGGCGCCGCCACAGCGGGTTGTCGGCGGTGAAGAGGCCCTCGCCGAGGGCGAGCCGGATCCCGGCCACCGCATTGCCCTTGACGTAGTTCGCGGCGTTGTCGACCAATAGCTGGCGGACCAGAGGCGGATCGCTGACCAGGAACGCCGACGCCGGCCCGAGGGTGACCCGCACCAGCCCGTCGCGGTCGTGCAGCCGCCCCATGGCGCGATGGAAGGCCGAGGTGGCGATCCGCGAGCTGGCCGATCCGGCCGCGGCGTCGGACATGCTGCCTCCAGGTGACACGACGCGCATCACGATCCTGCCCGGATGACAGCGGGGGCCCGGCGCGCCATGCACGCCGGGCCCCCGATGACACGAACCGTCAGCCGGGCATCTGTTCTAGCATCTCGGTGACCAGCGCGGCGATGGGCGAGCGCTCGGATCGGGTCAGCGTCACGTGGGCGAACAACGGATGCCCCTTCAGCTTCTCGGCCACCGCGACGACGCCGTCGTGGCGACCGACCCGGAGGTTGTCCCGCTGCCCGACGTCGTGGGTGAGCACCACCCGCGAGTTGCTCCCGATGCGGGACAGCACGGTGAGCAACACGTTGCGCTCGAGCGACTGCGCCTCGTCGACCACGACGAACGCGTCGTGCAGCGACCGGCCGCGGATGTGGGTGAGGGGCAGCACCTCGAGCATGCCCCTCGCCACGACCTCGTCGACGACGTCCTGAGTGGTCAGGGCCCCGAGCGTGTCGAACACCGCCTGGGCCCAGGGGTTCATCTTCTCCGACTCGCTGCCGGGCAGGTACCCGAGCTCCTGGCCTCCCACGGCGTAGAGCGGTCGGAAGACGACGACCTTCTTGTGCAGCCCGCGCTCGAGAACCGCCTCGAGCCCCGCGCACAGCGCCAGCGCCGACTTGCCGGTGCCGGCCCGCCCACCCAGGGAGACGATGCCGACGTCCTGGTCGAGCAGGAGGTCGAGGGCGATGCGCTGCTCCGCGGAGCGTCCGTGCAACCCGAAGGCCTCGCGATCGCCCCGCACCAGCTGGACCGCCTTGTCGGCCGTGACCCGGCCCAGCCCACTCCCCCGCTCGCTGTGGAGGACCAGCCCGGTATGGCAGGGCAGTCCGCGAGCTTCCTCGAGATCGACCGTTCCGTGCTCATAGAGCTCGTCGAGGACGCTGCCGGCCACTTCGAACTCCGCCATCCCGGTCCAGCCCGACTCGACGACGCCCTCGGCGCGGTACTCCTCGGCATGAAGACCGACCGCTGAGGCCTTGACCCGCATGGGCAGGTCCTTCGACACCAGCGTGACCTCGCATCCCTCGGCCGCCAGGTTGCGCGACACGGCGAGGATGCGGGAGTCGTTGTCGCCGAGGCGGAAACCGGCCGGCAGGACGTCGGGGTCGGTGTGATTCAGCTCGACCCGGACCGAACCGCCGTCGCCCACGGGCAACGGCGCGTCGAGGCGGCCGTGTTCGATACGCAGCTCGTCGAGCAGGCGTAACGCGGTCCGCGCGAAATAGCCGAGCTCGGGGTGGTGACGCTTGGCCTCGAGTTCGGTGATCACCACGATCGGCAGCACGACGTCGTGCTCGGCGAAACGCAGGATCGCGTACGGGTCGGCCAGCAGAACGCTGGTGTCGAGGACGTAGGTGCGCCGGTCATCTGAGCGCGCGCTGCGTCGGCGGGTGGGGGTCCGAGAAGCTGACTTGGAAGCGGCCACGTCCGTCTCCCTCACGCCTGAGCGCACCTCTCTCAGGCGTCTGTGTCGCGCGAAGGACCGGGACCGGGCCTGCAGGGCCGGGTGCCGGCCCCCCTTCCGCGCCATGATCTCAGCACGTCGGACGGGCCTCCCGGACGGTCGGCTTCTCCACCTACCGTCGACGACAAGGCTACTCCCGGACAAGATCGTCTGGTCAAGACACGCCTGAACGACGTGTGAACGCTGCGTTTCGGCCGATACCCCTCGGAGCGTGGGGTCACGGACGGGTGTAGAGCAGCTGGCCGTCGGCCTTCACGCCCGCCCGGCGCCAGCCCAGCCGCTCGTACAACGAGAGTGCCGCAGCGTTGTCCGGCTCGACGTGCAGCGTCGCCTGTGGCTCGGCGCGACTCACCATGAGCTCGCGCAGCAGCTGCCCGGCGATGCCACGCCCTCGCCAGTCCGGATCGATCACGACGAGCACGACGTGGAAGTTGGGTCGGGCCATGACGGCTGCGAGACCGTCCTCGGTGATCGGCTCGACCCCACCGTCGACCTCGATGAGCAGGTCGTTCCACGGCGAGGAGTCGCCGCGGCCGTATGTGGCGCCCACGACCGCTCCCTCGCACACGGCGACGGCACGTCCGAACGCGGGCTCGTCGGTGCGCTCGACGTAAGACTCCCGGCGACCGTCGCCGGCTGGTGACGGGAAGCTCATCTCGTCCAGGCGGCACACGTCGTCGCGCAGGAGGCGCATTCGTTCCCGATCGGCGACGACCTCGGTGACGACGCCCTCGGCGGTGTTCGCGCTCGCCAGCTCCGGCTCGCTCGCGACGACCGGTGTCGACGGCACGTCTCCTCCGCCGAGGAGGACACGCAGAGCTCGGACGTCGATCGTGATCGACTCCTCCACCCGCACCACCGCGGCGTCGAACTCCCAGGCCACCCGCCGGCCCGCTTCTGTCACCGCGCCCGCGAGGTCGGTCAGGCCCGCCGGAGACAGCGCTGCGGCGATCTTCCCCGCGCCTTCGACGACATGACACGCGATGGCCGCCATCGACCGCCGAGCCGCGGCGCGGGTCGCCGTCAACGTCTCGATGGCCGGACCCAGATCGGTCTCCGAGGTCATGACGCGGGAGGTGCCGCGTGGCTGCGAGCAGGGTGCGCTGTCATGGCGCGGCCGCGACAGCCGAGGGCACGATCACGCAGCCTCCAGGTCCACAGATTCCTGCCGCAAGACTGGAGATGTCCGGCCGCGCTGTCATCGCGACGTTCACCAGATGGACAAGCGTCGGAGAGGGGCCGGACTAGGCGCGTCCCGGCCTGTTCTCGGCCACATCGGGCCAGCCGTCATGACCGTGTTTCGGTTCCAGTCATGACGCCCGTGACACAGCTACTCAGCGAACTGAAAAAATTCGGCCAGAGCCTTCTGCACGTGCATTCACACCTGCGCCATCCCGTGCTACGGTCACCGGCATAGCTTGATGCATGTGCAGGTGCACTCGCGTGGGCGGTCTGGAGGGGTGGAGATTCTGGTGGCTTCAATCTTCGACATGGGCGCGTCAGACCCGGCGCCGGATCGCCTCTGGGCTCGTTCCGGCTGTCAGCGCACAACTGCCGAGGGGAGCTGAACATGGCCGTCGACCAGATCTTCAGCCGCGCGGTGCCGGAGGGCAGCTCCGCGCACACCACACCGCAGTACCAGGTCGTCGAGGAAGAGCTGCGCGCGCTCACCGACACGCTCCTGACCGGCGAGGTCGTCCTCGACCGGGCGGCCAGTGAAGAGCTCGTACGGGTTCTCGGCGCGGTCGTCTCCCTGCACGCCGACCATCGCGTCGATCGCCACGGCCGCTGTTCGATCTGCCGGCCCGCGCGCCGATCGAGGTGGTCCCGCTCCGCCAAGCACGACGTCTGTTCGGTCTACGCAGCTCTCAATGTCCATCTCGGCGGGTTGCTCGTGTCGCCTCCAAGCCGCGACCGATAGCGAGCCCCTACCATCAGTTTGGGTTGACGACATGGTGTTCAGCACTGATCGCGAAGTTCACAGCGCCGGGCGCGGGCAGCGCCAGCAGGACCACCGCCGCTCGGCGGTCGTGTCCGCCGAGAGCCGCGGCGGCAGCGATGGGCTGTTCAACCCGCCCGGCGCGGCCATGCGCACCGCCCAGGTGGCGTGCCAGTTGTTCTTCTGGGCCATCGTGGGCCTGGTCGTCCTTGCACTGCTCAACACCGCGACCGGACGCTAGGGCGCCTGCGCGAGCGCCACGCCTCAGTGGCCGAATCGGCGCTCGCGCTCGGTGTAGGACCGCATGGCACGTAGGAAGTCGACGTGCCGGAAGTCGGGCCAGAGCGCCTCGCAGAAGTAGAACTCCGAGTTCGCGCTCTGCCACAGCAGGAAACCGGAAAGCCGCTGTTCTCCACTGGCCCTGATCACGAGATCGGGATCGGGCTGACCCTTGGTGTAGAGATGCTCGGCGATGTGCTCGACGGTGATGACCTCGGCCAGTTCCTCGATCGAGGTGCCCTTGGTGGCGTGCTCGTGGAGCAGGGCCCGCACGGCATCGGCGATCTCGCGCCGCCCGCCGTAGCCGACCGCGACGTTGACGTGCATGCCGGACACCTCGCGGGTGCGGTCGGCGGCGTCCTTGAGCACCGTGGCGGTGCGATCGGGCAGGAGGTCCAGCGCCCCCACCGGGTGGATCCGCCAGCGGCCGTTGTCGGCGATGTCGGCGACGAGGTTCTCGATGATGCCCAGCAGCGGGACGAGCTCGTCCTCGGGGCGGTTGAGGTTGTCGGTGGAGAGCATCCACAACGTCACGACCGAGACGTCGAGCTCGTCACACCAGCCGAGGAACTCCTGGGCCTTACGCGCACCGGCGAGGTGGCCGCTGGAGGTGGGGGCCCCGAAGGCCCGCGCCCAGCGCCGGTTGCCGTCCATCAGAACCGCGACGTGGCCAGGAAGGCGGGTGCGATCCAAGCCCTGCTGGATGCGCCGCTCGTAGACCTTGTACGCCAGGTCGGACAGACCCATCGAAGGTTGCACCTCCCGCTCACGGGCGGCCCGAGGGTGGTCCGCCCTCGACGAGAGGGTACTCCCCCGGAGCCCGCTACTGACCAACCTACGCTTGCGTAGGTTACCGTTGACGACATGTCCGCAGACGAGCCCCGCGACGCCCTGTCCGTTGTGAAGCCCAAGCTGCGCGGATGGCTGCATGCGGCCACCTTCCCGATCGCGGTCGTGGCCGGCCTCGTCCTGGTCGTCGTCGCGCCGTCCACGGAGGTGCGGGTGAGCGCGGCGGTCTACACCCTCACCGCGGCGCTGTTGTTCGGCATCAGCGCGATCTACCACCGCGGCCACTGGTCGCCGCGGGTGCGGGCCACGCTCAAGCGGCTCGACCACGCCAACATCTTCCTGATCATCGCGGGCACCTACACGCCGTTCACCCTG
>DATCVR010000188.1:0-3523 GCA_036566745.1 Jiangellaceae bacterium
CGCGAAGTGGTAATACAGGGATGCCTGGCGGATGCCGACCATGTCGGCGATCTCGCGGGTAGACGTCGCCGCGAAACCCTGGGAGACGAACAGCCGCGAAGCGGCATCCAGGATCTGGTCGCGCGGTGAGGTCGTACCTGAGTCGGGAACATGCCTAGGGCGGCCGGGCCGAGAACGCCTAGTTGTCATGTTGCCCATCTAACTCCCATCCAGACTTTCAAGGAAGACTTGAAAGGACTTTATCCTCTACAAAATATGAGTCGTAGGACCTATTGAACATAGCTCGATCGGGCTATGTCCACGATGTGTGTATTTGCGCCCGTCAGCACCCGGACACATACACTGGAAGCCCCCACGTACGGCTGAGCACCGGGTCGCGCCACTTGCTTCGGCGCTGCCCTCCGGCTGTTACCCGCCGTCACAGGGGCTAACGACGATGTGGATGACAGGTCACGCATCTGTTGGACATTCGTGTAACGCCTGTGGCGACCGCCACATGATCTTGGACCGACCCGCTCGACTTACTCGTGCTTGGATCCTTCTCATGATCCGCTGGACCGCGGACAGCCACAGGTCTCGGCTCAGGCCGGGCCTAGGATCATTCCGTGGGGAAACAGCAGACGCAGTGCCGGCGTGACGAGGACCTGACCGGGCAGCTCGGCACCAGGCTGCGGCACTTCATGCATCTGGAGTCGACGAGCGCCACGCTGCTGGTGATCGCCTCGCTGCTGGCACTGGCCTGGGCCAACTCGCCGTGGTCGCACGGCTATGAGCACCTGTGGGAGACGGTGTTCTCGGTCCGGTTCGGCGACGTCGGCCTCTCGATGAACCTGCACCACTGGGTCAACGACGGCCTGATGGTGGTCTTCTTCTTCGTCGTCGGCCTGGAGGTACGCCGCGAGCTCGCCGTCGGCGAGCTGACCGACCGTCGCCGCATGGTGGTCCCACTGATCGCCGGCGCCGGTGGCCTGATCCTGCCGGCAATGATCTACCTGCTGCTGAACCCGTCCGGCGAGGCGGCGCGCGGGTGGGGCATCGTGATCGGCACCGACACCGCGTTCCTGCTCGGCATGCTCGCACTGGTCGGGCCGGCGGTCTCCACCCAGCTGCGGATCTTCCTGCTCACGCTGACCGTCATCGACGACATCGTCGCGGTCAGCGTGATCGGCGTGGCCTACACCGAGCACCTCGAGGTCGGCCCGCTGGTCGTGGCCGGACTGGCCCTGGTCGGGATCTTCGTGCTCGACCGGGTCAAGGTGTGGCGGGCCGGACCCTACGTACTGCTCGTCCTGATCGCCTGGGTGGCCACGCTCGGCGCCGGGCTGCATGCCTCGATCGCGGGGATGCTGGCCGGCCTGCTGGTGCCGGCTGCGGAGCCGACCCGGGCCCAGATGGAGGTCGCCACCTCGCGGTTCCGGGCGTTCCGGCAGTCGCCGCTGCCCACGCTGCAGCGCGAGACCCGCGACGAGCTGACCCGCACGATCTCGGTCAACGAACGGCTCCAGGAGACGCTGCACGTACCGACGAGCTATCTCATCGTGCCTGTCTTCGCACTCGCCAACGCGGGCGTCGACCTGCGCAACGGGGTGCTGGGCGAGGCCCTGAGTTCGCCGGTCACCTGGGGCGTCGTGGCCGGCCTCGTCCTGGGCAAGACGCTCGGGATCGGCGGCGGCGCGCTCGTGGCCACGCGGCTACGGATCGGAAGGCTGCCCCAGGGCGTCGGCGGCGGCCATGTTCTCGGCGGCGCGGCGCTGTCGGGGATCGGCTTCACCGTCGCGCTGCTGATCACCACCCTCGCCTTCGACTCCGAGACGCTGCAGCGCGACGCGATCGTCGGCGTGCTTCTCGCCGTCGTGATCGCCTCCGCGCTCGGCTGGGTGATCTTCCAGCTCGCGGCGCGCTTCCTCGGCCAGCGTGACGCCGCCCTGCCGAAGCTGCTCTCTCCCCCGGTCGACCCGGACCGCGACCACATCTACGGCGCGGAGGACGCCGAGGTCACCCTGGTCGAGTACCTCGATTACGAGTGCCCCTTCTGCGCCCGTGCCACCGGCACCGCCAACGAGGTCCGCGACTATTTCGGGCCCAGGATCCGCTACGTCGTACGTCACCTGCCCCTCACCCAGCACCCGCATGCCGAGCTGGCCGCCGTCGCCGCCGAGGCCGCTGCCCGGCAGGGCAAGTTCTGGGAGATGCACAAGCACCTCTTCGAGCATCAGAACGAGCTCGAGCACCAGGACCTGGCCGGCTACGCCGGCGTCCTCGGGCTCGACGTCGAGCAGTTCCTCCGTGACCTCGAGGACCCGGCGCTGGCCGAGCACGTCCGCGAGGACATGGCCTCGGCCAACGACAGCGGCGCCCGCGGCACCCCGACGTTCTTCGTCGGGTCACACCGCCACGAGGGCCGCTACGACGCGCGCACGCTCATCGCCGCGCTCGAGCGCTCTGCCACCGGGGAGACCGCTCGGCTCGGGATCCGCTCGCGCCGTTAGGCATCCGCGTCCTCGGTGTCGTCGGTGTCTTCGGCGACCTCGTCCTGGCGCTGCGGCCGCCAGAACGCGGCCAGGAGGAGGACGGTGCCCAGGACACCTGCACCGAGCGCGACCGCGCCGCCGACCCAGCCGTCGTAGACGATGTCGAGGGCCGAGTCGAGCGAGATCGTGCCGGGGCCGGTGACGCCGAGCACGACCGCGACGACGGCCAGGATCATGACGTACTCCCAGCCGTCCTTGAAGATGAAGAATCCGTTGGGGCGGTGCGCGAGCAACGCAGCCACGAGCATCACCGAGACGACGGCGGCCGCTGCCAGCGGCGTGATCAGGCCCAGGATCAACAGCACGCCGGCACCGATCTCGGTCACCACGCTGGCCCACGCCTGCAAGGTGCCGTGGCGCAGGCCGAGACTCTCGAACCAGCCCGCGGTGCCGGCGATCTTGCCGCCTCCGCGCCAGTGGTTGACGCCGTGGGCGATCATCGTGCCACCCACCGCGAGCCGGAGAAGCATCAGAGCCAGGTCGACGGGGTCCATCACAGAAGTCCTCGGTGTTGTGGGGTTGGAGTGGCCCACCCTAGGAGGAGTCCGGTCATGATGCGCGCAGCGACGCCGTAGGCTCACCCGAATGCTGCTGCTCGGAGTCGTTCTCGCCCTGGGCTCAGCGATCGCCCACGCTGCCTGGAACACGGCCTCGAAGACCATCGCGCCGGCAGGAAGACCGGCGCTGTGGGCGGTGGCGATCGTGGAGAGCTGCCTGGTCGTCACGGTCACCGCGGTGGTGATGATCGTGCGTGGGCACGGCATCGCGGTGTCGTGGGAGCTCCTCCTGCTCTCGCTCGGCAGCACCACGATGCACGCACTGACCATGGGCCTGGTCCAGGTCGCCTACCGGGACTTCGACGTCAGCCAGATCTACCCGCTCTCCCGCGGCCTGGCCCCGGTCGTGGTGGCGCTCACCGGCATGGTGGTGCTCGGGCAGTGGCTGAGCTGGACGCAGTGGGTTGGCGTACTCCTGATGGCGGCGGCGGTCGG
>DATCVR010000189.1:0-18154 GCA_036566745.1 Jiangellaceae bacterium
ATCCGGAAACCCGCGATCGACCGCGTCCCACCCGAGGTCGCCACGGGTGCGGAGAGCCGGCGGACCACCGCCCGCCGACGCGCGTCGGAGAACGACGCGACGCACACCCGGTGATGGGCACGGGTGCGTTCGATGACACGCGCCACCGGCCCGACCGCGTCAGGTGACTTCACGTCGATGTTGACCCGCAGCTCAGGCCAGGTGCCGAGCAGCTCCTCCAGGGTGGGGACCGCCTCGACGCCGCCGATGCGGGCCTTCGCCACCCGCGACCACGGCAGCTCGACAAGCAGTCCGCGGCTGTCGGTGACCCGGTCGAGGGAGTCGTCGTGGAAGGCCACCACGACCTCGTCGCTCGTGGCGTGGACGTCGGTCTCGACGTAGCGGTATCCGAGATCGACGGCCGCCGCGAAGGCCGCCATGCTGTTCTCGAGGCCGTCGAGGGAAAAGCCCCGGTGCGCCAGCGCCAGCGGGCCAGGATGGTCGAAGTACGGGTGGACCGGCGTGGATGCGGGACCAGACACGAGGCCAGGCTACGGCGTCGCGGCCACGGTCGTCCGGGCACGACGGGGGAGGCGCGGTGACGCAGGTGGGGATCGACGACGACGGCCGGCTGATGAGCCGGTGGCAACGCGGCTGGGGACAGTCACGGCGCTTCCCGCCGCCGGTGCACGTCGACGGTGGCCTCGTCGTCCACATCGGTGAACCCGGCCGCGAGGTCGAGTACATCGCCCTGACCACCGCGGCTGGCGTCCACCGCTCGCTCGCCGTCCTCGCCGCACGCGCCCAGGGCTCCTGGTTCACCGCGCCCACCCGGGACCGCGACGCCACGGCCGGGATCGCCGCGCGGGCCGGCCTCGTGCTGTCCGGCCCGGAGTGGCTGATGAGCCGTGCGCTCGACGGACATCCCGGCGCCGAGCTCGCCGACGGCTACCAGATCGAGGTCGAGCACGACGCCGGCGTCCTCGTCGCCGAGGTCTTCGCCGCCGACGGCAGCCTCGCGGCCCAGGGCCGGCTCGCCGTGCGCGGCACCGACGCTGTCGCCGACCAGTTCCACACCGCACCCACACACCGCCGCCGCGGCCTGGGCCGCACCGTGATGGCCGCGCTGGTCGACGAGGCCCGCCGTCGCGGCGCCCTCACCGGCCTGCTCATCGCCTCGCCCGACGGACGCCGCCTGTACGAAGCGCTCGGGTGGCAGACGGTGGCCGACATCGTCGTGGCCACGCGTCCGCGCGGGTCCGGCGGACCGCTAGAGTGAGGCGCGTCGCGACTGGCGCAATCGGCCCCCGCCCGGGGGTCCAGGTGGAACCGACCACCGGGGAGCAGACCGCCGTGGCACCGCGCGCCTGGGTGCCCGCACCGGCACAACGGAAGGAAGTGGCTCCCGCCATGACCGCCAACACCACGGACGCCCTCGTCTCGACCGACCCTGCCATCGCCGGCCTCATCACCGCCGAGGAACAGCGCCAGCGCGAGACGCTCAAGCTGATCGCCTCGGAGAACTACGTCTCCGCCGCCGTCCTCGCCGCCACCGGCACGGTGCTCACCAACAAGTACTCCGAGGGCTACCCCGGGCGCCGCTACTACGAGGGCCAGCAGGTCATCGACCAGATCGAGAACCTGGCCATCGACCGCGCCAAGGCACTGTTCGGCGTCGACCACGCCAACGTCCAGCCGTACTCCGGCTCGCCGGCCAACCTCGCGGTCTACCTGGCCACCGCCTCTCCCGGCGACACCGTCATGGGCATGTCGCTGCCGATGGGCGGCCACCTCACCCACGGCTGGAAGGTCTCGGCCACCGGCACCTGGTTCCGTGCCGTCCAGTACGAGGTGGGCCGCGAGACCGGCCGGGTCGACATGGACCAGGTCCGCGACCTCGCCCTGCGCGAGCGCCCGAAGCTGATCTTCTGCGGCGGCACGGCGATCCCGCGCACCATCGACTTCCCGGCCTTCGCCGCCATCGCCCGTGAGATCGACGCCGTGCTGGTGGCCGACATCGCGCACATCGCGGGGCTGATCGCTGGTGGCGCCCACCCCTCGCCCGTGGGCCACGCCGACATCATCACCACCACCACCCACAAGACCCTGCGTGGGCCGCGCGGCGCGATGATCCTCACCACCGAGGAGTACGCCAAGCCGATCGACAAGGCGGTCTTCCCCGGCCTGCAGGGTGGTCCCCACAACCACACCACCGCCGGCATCGCCGTCGCGCTGCACGAGGCCGCCCGACCGGAGTTCCGCGACTACGCCGCCCAGATCGTCGCCAACGCCAAGGCGCTGGCCGACGAGCTCGGCTCCCGCGGCTTCGACCTCGTCTCCGGCGGCACCGACAACCACCTCCTCCTGGTCGACCTCACGTCCAAGGGCGTGGCCGGCAAGCCCGCGGCCCAGGCCCTCGACCGCGCCGGCCTCGAGCTCAACTACAACGCCGTGCCGTTCGATCCGCGCAAGCCCTTCGACCCCTCCGGCCTGCGCATCGGTACCCCCGCGCTGACCAGCCGCGGCATGAGCGAGGGCGAGATGCGCGAGGTCGGGCGCTGGCTCGACGAGGTCGTCACCTCCCTCGCCGCCGACGACTCCGACGCCCTCGAGTCCACGGTGGCCCGGGTCCGCGGCGAGGTCGTCGAGCTGACCGGCAAGTTCCCGGTGCCCGGCCTCGACGTGTGAGCCGAACTTCCACGGTGGTGAGCGAGCGGCGTTCGGCGCTGCTCGCTCACCTCGCCGAGGCCATCGCCGCCCTACCGGCAGGACGGCCGCTCCGGGTGGCGGTCGACGGGGTCGACGGCGCCGGCAAGACGATGTTTGCCGACGAGCTCGCCGAAGCACTGCAGTCGCGAGAGCGGGCGGTGGCGCGGGCCTCGGTCGACGGGTTCCACCACCCGCGAGCGGTCAGGTACCAGCGGGGGCGCGACTCTCCGGAGGGCTACTACCGCGACTCCTACGACTACGCGGCGCTGCGCGAGCGGCTGCTCGACCCGCTCGGCCCGGGCGGATCACGCCGCTATACCCGTGCGGTCTTCGACCACGCCACCGACACCGTCGTGGATGGCCCGATCCATACCGCCGACGACGACACCGTGCTCGTCCTCGACGGCATCTTCTTGCACCGGGGTGAGCTGCGCGGGCTCTGGGACTACTCGGTCTTCCTCGACGTCAGCTTCGACGTCTCGATCGCGCGATGCGCCGTGAGGGACGGCGGATCACCGGACCCGGGGGCCGCCCCGAACCGCCGGTACGTCGAGGGCCAGCTGCTGTACCTGGCCGAGGCCCGCCCGCGCGACCGCGCTGACGTCGTCGTCGACAACAGCGACCTGGCGCATCCCCGCATCGTGACGGCGACGTGACGAGCGCCGACCCACCGGCTCGGGGCCGCGAGCTGGCGACCGCGAGCGAGGCTGAGCAGCGGGCGGCGTTCGTCGAGCTGGTGCTCGCGAATCCGTCGGT
Source organism: Jiangellaceae bacterium (assembly GCA_036566745.1). Lineage (GTDB taxonomy): Bacteria > Actinomycetota > Actinomycetes > Jiangellales > Jiangellaceae > DATCVR01. The sequence continues at coordinate 3,445 of DATCVR010000189.1, forward strand.
CGCGGAGATCGTCGAACGGATGCCCGCCACCAGCCTGCCGCAGTGGTACCTCACCGCCGGCGCGCTGTTCCAGACGGTGTGGAACCTCCTCGACGGCCGCGATCCACAGGCCGGCATCCGCGACTACGACCTCTTCTACTTCGACGCCTCCGACCTCTCCTACGACGCCGAGGATCGAGCGATCGGGCAGGTCAGAGCCACACTGGACGGTCTGGACATCCCGGTCGAGGTGCGCAACGAGGCGCGGGTCCACCTCTGGTACGCACGGAAGTTCGGCACGCCGTGCCCGCCGCTGCGCAGCACCGAGGACGCCATCGACCATTTCCCGGCCACGACGTGCTGCCTCGGCCTGCGCCGTGACCAGGTCGGCACGCTGCGGGTGTACGCGCCGCACGGCTTCGACGACCTGTTCCGCGGGGTGATCCAGCCCAACCCGGTGCTGGCGCCGCGCGAGGTCTACGACGCGAAGGCCGCCCGCTGGCAGAAGCAATGGCCGTGGCTGCACGTGCTGCCGTGGCCCGCGGGACGAGACCTCCCGCCGCCCACGCGCTGAGCGTCAGGCGAACAGACGGCGATGCAGCTCGGTGCGGGCGGCGTCGTCCCACTCACCGATCCGGGTCGCCGCGATCCACGCCGCGCCCGCCGCACCGTCCAGGGCCACCCCGATCTGCGCGTCCGGCCAGGTGTCGGCCAACTGCGGCCGGACGCGGCCCGCCAATGGGGTGTCGGTGGTCAGCAACGACCCGGCGAGCACCAGCGGCGACACGTCTGCTTCGGGTCGCACGATCGTCGCGGCGTCGAGCAGGTGCCCGGCTGCCCGATCGAGGATGTCGGCGGCGCCCGGATCGTCGCCGGAGAGCCGGGTGACCAGCGGCGCCAGCTCTGCCAGGGCGATCGGCGGACGCTCATGGACCCGGCGCACCAGCTCCGAGGAGTCCGCACGACTCAGGTCGGTCTCGGGCGACCCGGTGAGCGCCTCGAGCACCGCACGCCCCAGCTGCCCCGGCGCCTGCTGGACGTCGAACGAGCGCAACACGTTCCGCACCGCCTGGTGGCCGATCCAGAACCCGGATCCGAGGTCGCCGAGCAGCCAACCGTGACCGTCGACGACATGGGCGAGGCGGACGCCCTCCATCCGCGCGACCAGGGCTCCGGTGCCCGACAGGACGAGCGTTCCGCCGGGTGCCGACGCACCCGCAGCGAACGCCACCGCGGCGTCGGAGACGACCTCGTAGTCGCAGGTCAGGCCAGCTGCGGTCCAGGTCTGCCACAACGCGTCGGCGATCTCCGGCACCGTCAGGTTGCGATCGCCGGCCGTCCCGATGACCGCGCTCACCACCTGTGCCGCGTCGACCCCCGCCAGGGCCTGGTCGAGCGCCGATGCCACGGCGGCCAGCGCCTTCGCGGGGGAGTGCGAGGTGAGGTTGGCGCCTCCGGCTCGCCCGGCTCCGCGGCGGGTGCCGTCGAGGCCGACCACCAGCGCCCGGGTGGACGTGCCGCCGATGTCGAGGCCGAGCGCCAGCGCGGGGCCGGCGTCCGGTGCAGGTCCAGGGTTCATGACGTCCTGTCTCGTGTCCGGTCGATCGTCGACGTAACGGAAGAAATGTCACGCTTCGGCAAACTCTGCCGAAACTCTTGACATCAGCCTCCGGCTAGAAAGAATTCTCACCACCGCACGCCGATGGCCCGAATCCGAAAACTGGCGACCACCACCGACGCAAGGCTGGAGGAGCTCCGTGGCCGAACGGACCATACCCTCCGCACCCTCCGCGTTGCCTCCTCAGGACCACGACCCGGCCACCGGCGGCGAGTCCTCGGCCCACCTGACGGGCGATTCCGTGCTCACCCGCATCCGCGCCGTCCTGCCCGAGCTACCCGCCGCCCTGCAGCGGGTAGCCGAGCAGGTGCTGTCGGCACCGGCCGTCGTGGCCCGCGCCACCATTCTCGAGACCGCCGAACGCAGCGGCACCTCGGCCGCCACCGTCACGCGGTTCTGCCGCGCGCTCGACCTGCCCGGATACGCCGATCTCCGGCTGGCCATGGCCGAGGAGACCGGGCGCTCGTCGGCCGTGGCGGGCTGGGAGATCGACATCGGTCGCGAGATCCTGCCGGCCGACTCCCTCGAACGCGTGGTCGGGCTGATCGCCACGGCTGACATCCGGGCCATCCAGGAGACCGCCGCCCAGCTCGACCTGGCCGAGGTCGAACGCGCCGCCGACGCCATCGCCCACGCCGGGCGGGTCGAGGTCTACGGCATCGGCGGCAGCGCCCTGGTGGCAGGGGAGATGCAGCTGTGCCTGCACCGCATCGGGATCCCCACCTGGTCCTGGAGCGACGTCCACTCGGGGTTGACCAGCGCCGCTCTGCTCGGCCCGGCCGACGTCGCCGTGGCCGTCTCCCACTCCGGTGCCACCTACGAGACCGTCGAGATGCTCTCGGCCGCGGGCAGCCGGGGCGCCACCACGGTGGCGCTGACCAGCTTCCCCCACTCGCCGCTGGCCGAGCTCGCCGACGTCGTGCTGACCACCGCCATCCACGAGACCACCTTTCGCCCCGACGCCCTGGCCGCCCGCCACCCCCAGCTGATCGTGCTCGACCTGATCTACGTCGCGGTGGCCCAGCGACGCCACGACGCCACGGCCGCCGCTCTGAGCCGCACCGCCGAGGCGGTCAGCGGACATCGAGGCGGCGCCCGACGAGGGGAGCACCGATGACCACCACCTCGGACGTCAGCGCCGCGGCGTACCTCGACGGCCTGCGCGCGACCATCGACCAGGTGGCGGCGAGCCAGGCCGGCAACGTCGCGGCCGCGGCCGACCTCGTCGTCGAGGCGATCCGGCGCGGGGGCATCGTCCAGGCGTTCGGCACCGGGCACTCCCAGGCCACCGCCATGGAGATGGCCGGCCGAGCCGGAGGACTGATCCCGACCAACCGAATCGCCCTGCGCGACCTCGTCACCTACGGCGACACCCCACCTCAGGCACTGGCCGACCCGCACATCGAGCGCGATCCCACCGTCGCGGCGCGGCTCTACGACCTCACCCCGGTCGAGCCGGCCGACGTCTTCGTGATCGCCTCCAACTCCGGCATCAACGGCAGCGTCGTCGGGATGGCCGAGCTCGTCACGAGCCGAGGGCACAAGCTGATCGCCATCACCTCCCTGGCCCATGGCGCGCAGGTGACCTCCCGTCATCCCTCAGGCGCCAAGCTGGGCGACTTCGCCGACGTCGTCCTCGACAACGGCGGCCCGTTCGGCGACGCCGTGCTTCCCCTGCCCGGGGGCGGCGCGGTATGCGCCGTCTCGTCGATCACGTCCGCTCTGCTCGCTCAACTCGTCACGGCAGAGGTGGTGCGCCGGATGCTCGACGCCGGCGAGGAACCACCTGTCTACCTCTCGGCGAACGTGCCCGACGGGGATGTCCACAACGACGCACTACTCAACCGATACGCGGGTCGGATCCGGCGCGGAGCCTGAGCTCCGCACGGTCACACGTCGAAGATCATGGTCAAAGGAGACGGGATGTCCAGCAGCACCGTTCGCAGCACACCGGCCGCCAGCCGCCGCAGCTTCCTCCAGCAGATGGCCGTGGCCGGGGTCGCGCTCGGCCCGGCCAGCGCGTTCCTCGCCTCGTGCGCCACCGGAGGAGGCGGCGACGACGAGGAGACCGGCGGCCCCCAGGGCGACGTGTCCGAGGAGAACCCCCTCGGTGTCGCCGACGACGGCGACCTGGAGATCTTCATCTTCAACGGCGGCTTCGGCGACAAGTTCGCCACCGACCTGCACGAGCCGATCTTCACCGAGAAGCACCCCGACGTCGTCATCAACCACAACGCGATGTCGAACATCGAGCAGGAGCTCCAAGCGCGCTTCGTGGCCGGCGATCCGCCCGACGTCGTCCAGAACTCCGGCGACGGCGCCCTCTCCAACACCCAGCTCTACGCCGACGGCCTCCTCACCGACCTCACGCCGCTCTTCGACGCACCCAGCTGGGACGACCCGGACGTCACGGTGCGCGACACGCTCGCCCCCGGCACCGTCGAGGCCGGGTCGTACGACGGAAAGCCCTACATCCTCAACTACGCCCAGGGCATCTACGGCCTCTGGTACAGCCAGAAGCTGTTCGACGCCAACGGCTGGACCCCGCCGGAGACCTGGGACGACATGCTGGCCCTGTGTGCCGAGATCCAGGCCGCCGGCATCGCGCCCTGGGTCTACACCGGCGTCCACGCCCGCTACATGCACTGGCCGCTGCTGGCCATGGCCGCGATGAAGGGCGGCGTCGAGGAGGTGCTCGTCCCGATCGACAACCTCGAGGAAGGCGCCTGGAAGAACGAGGCGGTCCGCGAGGCCGCGGCGGCGCTGGCCGACCTCCGCGCCAAGGGCTACTTCCTGCCCGAGTGCGAGAACATGGACCACCTCCAGGCCCAGAACGAGTGGGACCAGGGCCGGGCGGCGTTCATCTCCTGCGGCGTCTGGCTCGAGAGCGAGCAGGCCGCCACTCTGCCCGCCGACTTCGGGATCGCCATGACCCCGGTGCCGGCTCTGGGCAGCGACGGCGCGCTGCCGTTCGGGTCGCTGCGCTCCACGGCCGGCGAGGCGTTCATCGTCCCCTCCGACGCCAAGAACCCCACCGCCGGCATGGAGTACCTGCGCGGCATGCTCTCCAAGGACGGCGCCCGCGGCTGGACCGAGATCACCAGCGCCCCCACCCGCGTCACCGACTCCACCGACGGGCTCACCTTCCCGCCGGGGCTGCAGTCGGCGATGACGGCGTTCGACGCGGCCGGCGAGAACACCTTCAACTGGTTCTACACCGAGTGGTACGGCGACCTCGAGCGCGGTCCGATCGACGACGCCACCGCCGAACTGCTCGCCGGCTCGCTGACCGTCGACCAGTGGGCCGACGCGATCGAGGTGGCCGTGGCGGCGCTGCGCGACGACGAGTCGATCCCGAAGCAGAAGCGCGCCTAGGGACGCCAGCGACATGAGGCACGGCAAGTATCCGTTCATCCTGGCCTTCCTGCTGCCCGCAGTGGGGCTGTACCTGCTGTACGTGGTCTCGCCGTACCTCCAGGCGTTCTACATCTCGATGACCGACTGGTCCGGCCTCACCGCCGACCAGTCGTTCATCGGGTTCGATAACTACGCCACGCTGTGGAAGGACGAGCAGTTCTGGCACGCGCTGCGCAACAACGCGATCCTGCTGGTGCTCGTGCCGACCATCACCGTGGTGCTAGGGCTGTTCCTGGCCTCGATGCTCAACGTCGGTGGCCGTGCCCGAGGCGGCGGGGTGCGCGGCGTGGCCGGTTCGGCGCTCTACAAGGTCGTGTACTTCTTCCCGCAGGTGCTGTCCGTGGCGATCATCGGGGTGATGTTCAAGTACGTCTTCGCCCCGACGCCCTCCGGCGGCATCCTGAACTCCCTGCTGGACCTCGTGGGCGTCGAAGCCGTCGCCTGGCTCGGGCCCGACCTCGCGTTCTGGTCGATCATGATGGTGATGATCTGGGCGTTCGTCGGCTTCTACGTCGTGCTCTTCTCCGCGGCGATGCAGTCGATTCCCCGCGACGTCTACGAGGCCGCGATGCTCGACGGATCGTCGCGGGTGACCACGTTCCGCAAGATCACCGTGCCGCTGGTGTGGGACACCGTTCAGGTCGGCTGGGTGTACATGGCCATCGAGGCGATGTCGGTGTTCGCCTTCGTCCAGATCATGGTCGGCGACCGCGGCGGCCAGGGTGGTGCGGCCGACGTGCTGGGCACCCAGCTGTATCGCACCGCCTTCGGCGAGTTCCGGTTCGGGCGGGCGTCGGCGCTGGGGGTCGTGCTGTTCTTCCTCACCCTGATCATCGTGCTGCTGTTCATGCGCCTGCTGCGGCGCGAGCGGGTGGAGCTGGCCTAGACATGACCACGACACAGACCGACTCCGACGCGCGCCCCACGCCACACGTCGCCCCGCTCGTACGCCGGACCGGCGTGGGTGCGGGCGGGCGCGCCGTCAACCTGATCAACGGCGGGTTCCTGCTGTTCTGGGGCCTGATCACGGTGCTGCCCCTGCTGTGGGCGATCGTGTCGGCATTCAAGACCAACCGCGAGTTCCAGTCCGAGCCGTGGGCCCTGCCCGGCGGCCTGGCCTGGGACAACTTCGCCCGCGCGTGGTCGGCGGCCAACATCGGCCAGTACTTCGTCAACAGTGTGATCGTGGTGGCGATCTCGGTCACGCTGACCATGCTGTTCGGGGCGATGGCCGCGTACGTGCTGGCACGCTACGACTTCCCGGGCAACCGCCTCGTCTACTTCGGCTTCGTGGGCGGGCTGATCTTCCCGGTCTTCCTGGCGCTGGTGCCGTTGTTCTTCGTCGTCCGCAACACCGAGAACCTCCCACTCGTAGGCTCGGCGCTCGGGCTGAACAGCTATGTGAGCCTGGCGCTGGTGTACGTGGCGTTCTCGATGCCGTTCACGGTCTTCTTCCTCACGGCGTTCTTCCGCACGCTGCCGACCTCGATCGCCGAGGCCGCGATCATGGACGGCTGCTCGCACTTCTCGCTGTTCTTCCGCGTCATGCTGCCCATGGCGAAGCCGGGGCTCATCAGCATCGGGCTGTTCAACTTCCTCGGGCACTGGAACCAGTACGTCCTGCCCGTGGTGCTGATGAACCAGACCGACAAGAAGGTGCTGGCCCAGGGCCTGGCGGCACTGTCGATCAACCAGGGATATCGCGGCGACTGGGTGGCGCTGTTCGCGGGCCTGGTCATCGCGCTGTTGCCGGTGCTGCTCGTCTACATCCTGTTCCAGCGGCAGGTGCAGGCCGGCCTCACCGCGGGCGTGCTCAAGTGACGGGCGTGCTCACGTGAGCGGAGCCAACGCCGAGGCCAGGCGCCGCGACGACTCCTCCCACGACGACAGCCCGCCCCGGCGCTGACGCGCTGAGCTGCGCAGGCGACTCCGCAGCTCGTGCTCGCCGAACCATCGACGCAGGCCGCCCGAAAGCGTCGCGGGATCGCCCGGCGGCACCAGGATCCCCGGGACCTCGCCGTCGCGCACCCGGCCCACCGTCTCCGGCACCCCGTTCGCGGCCGTGGCCAGCACCGGGATTCCGCGGGCCAGCGCCTCGGTCAGCACCATGCCGTACGTCTCGCCACGGGACGGCAGGACCAGCAGGTCCGCGGCGGAGTACGCCGTGGCCAGCGCCTCGCCCGTGCGCGGGCCGACGAGCTGGACCCGTTCGTCCAGGCCGCGATCGGCGATCCGGCGCCGCAGACCGTCCGCGTAGCCGGAGTCGCGGTGCACGGGCCCCACACAGAGGCAGGACCAGGGCAGCTCGGCGAGGGTGGCGAGCGCCTCGACGAGCAGATCGTGCCCCTTGTGCGGTGTCACCGCCGCCACGCACAACAGCTGCGAGACGCCGTCGGTGCCGCGGGCGAGCGCCGCGGGATCGGTGCCCGGCGTGACGACGTGGACCCGGCCGCTCGCCAGTCCGTGGTGCTCGGCCAGCCGCCGGGCTGCCCACGGACTCGTGGCCACGACCGCGCTCGCCGCGTGCAGGACGGTCCGTTCGCGAGCGTCCAGATCCGCAGCCGTGGCGGCCGGCAGCCCCGTCTCGTCGGCCAGCGGCATGTGGACCAGGACCACCAGGCGCAGCCGGTCCGCCTGGGGGAGCAGAACCTCGGGGACTGCGCACGCCGCCAGCCCGTCGAGCAGCACGACCGCGCCGTCGGGAAGCTCGGCCAGCGACCGGGTCAGCTCCGCGCAGGAGGCTTCGTCCGGCCGGGGCCAGGTGCCCTCGACGGCGATCTCGCGCACCGACCAGCCGAGCGCCGCCAGCCCCTGGCACACCCGGCGGTCGTAGACGTTTCCGCCGCTGGGATTGGTCACGTCGTCGATGTCGCCCGGCAGGACGACGTGGACGGTACCCGTGGTGAACGTCGAGCCGGATCCTCCGCCAGTGATCATGGACGGAGCGTATTCCAGGTGCCGGACAGGCCATCGGCACGCCCTAGACTCCCTCGACGTGATCCCCGCCCGGGTACTCGACGTCCTGCGGTGCCCCGTCTGCGAGCAGCCGCTCGTCGAAGGCGACGGTGCACTCCGCTGCGCGTCCCGGCACTCCTTCGACGTCGCACGCCAGGGCTACGTCAACCTGCTCGCCGGGAAGGGCCGCCGAGCGAGCACCGCCGACACCGCCGAGATGGTCTCCGCCCGGGCCGCATTCCTCGCGGCCGGCCACTACCAGCCGCTCGTCGACGTGCTGACCTCGGTCGCGGCGGACGTGACCGACCCGGACGGCATCGTCCTCGACGCAGGCGCGGGTACCGGCCACTACCTGGCCGCTGTCCTCGACCGCCTCCCGTCCGCGGTCGGGCTCGCCCTGGACGTGTCGACCTTCGCACTGCGCCGCGCGGCGCGGGCCCATCCCCGCCTCGGCGCTGTCGTGTGGGACGTGTGGGACAGGCTGCCGATCGCGTCGGGCGCGATCTCGCTCGTCCTCGACGTCTTCGCGCCCCGCAACGCCGAGGAGTTCCACCGCGTTCTCAGGCCCGGCGGCGGGCTGGTCGTCGTCACGCCCAACCGTTCCCATCTCGCCGAACTGGTCCGTCCGCTCGGTCTGGTGAGCGTCGACGAACGCAAGGACGAACGGCTCGAGGCGGCGCTGGGGGAGTACGTCACGGCACGCTCGCGTGAGCCGGTCGAATGGCCCCTGCGGCTCGACCGCGCCACCGCCGGGCAGGTGGTGCGGATGGGGCCGTCAGCGCACCACGTGCCGGCCGAGACGCTCCGCGCGGGGCTGGAACGTCTCGGCGACACCATCGAGGTCACCGCGTCGGTGACGGTGCACGTCTACCGGAGCTGACCTCGGACTGCCCCGGCCTGGAAGCTCGCCGTGTGCACGTTGACGTAGAACTGCGACGGGGTGGCGACGATCGCGGCCAGCTCACTGTGGGTGAGCGTCTCGGTCGTGTTCAGCGCGTCGTCGACCGCCTGGATGCAGCCGTGCGACACCCGGTCGGGCACGTTCAGGCCGACCACGATGGGTCCGGCCACACCAGGTGGGCCGGCGTGGATGTGCGCTGCCGCTGCCGGCTCGATCCGGGTGGCCACGAGCACGTAGCAGAGGCGGTCGCCCTGGACGATCGCCGCGAACGCGCCTCGGCCGTCGTCGTCGCCGGGACCGGGAAACTCCTCGGCGCCGGTCAGGACGGTGTGCAGCGTCGCGTCCGGCGCTTCGGCCGGGGCGACCGCGGCGCCGGCGACCAGCGTTGCGGTGATGACGGCCGTTGCCGCGGCCAGTCTGGTGAACCAGCTGCGCATGGTTCCTCCCACGACGGGGATCCGGATCCGATCCGGACCCGACCACCAGCCACCGTACTCCGGCACCTGGCGCCCGAGAACCGCCGCGAGTCGCCCGCGCCACGGGAAAAATCCGGTGACATCGACGCGGATGGCCCGCAGACTGACCGGCGTGACGGCGCCCGACCCCGACTTCCTTCCCGGACTCCAGCTCTCCCGGATCTTCTACGACGAGGCGGTACGGCCCGTCCTCGACCAGGAGTATCCGGGTCTGCCCCACGCCGCCGCGCGTGTCGGCACCGGGTCGGAGGTGCTGGGCTTCGACACGGCGCGCTCGGCCGACCACGAATGGGGGCCGCGGCTCGAGCTGTTCCTCACCCCTGCGGACGTCGCCGACCACGCCCACGACCTCCGCAGGCTGCTGGGAGAGCGGCTCCCGAAGCAGGTACGCGGGTGGCCCACGCACTTCCAGCGCTCCGACGACCCGCACGATCCGGTCGGCCGGATGACGCTCACCGACGGCCCGGTCGAGCATCGGGTCACCGTCGCCGACGTCGGCACCTGGGCCGGCGCGACGCTCGGGTTCGACCCGGCCACCGCCGAGCCGACCGTGCGCGACTGGCTCGCGACACCGCAGCAGAAGCTCGCCGAGACCACCGCCGGCGAGGTCTTCCGCGACGACCTCGGCGAGCTCACCTCGCTCCGGCGCACCCTCGCCTGGTACCCCGACGAGGTGTGGCGGTACCTCCTGGCCTGCCAGTGGCTGCGGATCTCCCAGGAGGAGGCGTTCGTCGGGCGGTGCGCGGAGGTCGGCGATGACCTCGGCTCCGCGATGGTCGCCGGGCGGCTGGTCCGCGACCTGATGCGACTCTGCCTGCTGCTCGAGCGCCGGTACCCGCCGTACGACAAGTGGCTGGGCAGCGCGTTCGCCCGGCTGGGCATCGCGGGCGACCTCGCCCCGACGCTGCGGGCCGCCCTCGCGGCCACCGAGTACGCGGCCCGGGAACGACACCTGTGCGACGCCTACGAGGCCGTGGCCGTGCGGCACAACGAGGCCGCACTGACGCCGCCGGTCGACCCCACCCGGCGGCGCTATCACGACCGTCCGTTCCAGGTGCTGCACGCTGAGCGGTTCGCCCACGCCCTGGCCGCCACGATCACCGAGCCGGAGCTCCGCGCCCTGCCCCTCACCGGCAGCGTGGACCAGTGGGTCGACAGCACCGACCTGCTCGGCCGGCCGGACCCCCTGCGCGCGGCGATGAACGCGCTGGCGTGATACGCCTGGGCGTGGACCCGGCGAAGGGGAACGCATGAACGACCTCGCGGCACGCTACGACGCGGTGATCGTGGGTGGTGGCCACAACGGGCTCACCGCCGCGTCGTACCTCGCGTCCGCGGGCCGGTCGGTGCTGGTGCTCGAACGTCTCGATCACGTCGGGGGAGCGGCGACGTCGGCGCGGATCTTCCCCGGCGTCGACGCCGCCCTGTCGCGCTACAGCTACCTCGTCTCGTTGTTGCCACGCCAGATCGTCGACGAGCTCCGGCTGCCGGTGACGGTCCGCCGGCGGCGTGTGTCGTCGTACACCCCGCTCGACGCGGGCGGGCTGCTGGTCGACACCGAGGACCCGCACGGCACCGCGGCATCCTTCCAGCGCCTCACCGGCGGGCCCCGCGACCACCTTGCCTGGCAGCGGTTCTACGGCGCGCTCGAACGCGCCGCGGCGCGGATCTTCCCTACGATGACCGAGCCCTTGCTGTCCCGCGATGCCATGCGCGCATTGGTCGACGACGACGCCACCTGGTCACTGCTCACCGAGGAACCGATCGGGTCGTCGGTCGCGCGCAGCTTCGGCCACGACGTCGTGCGCGGCGTCGTGCTCACCGACGCGCTGATCGGCACGTTCGCTGACATAGCCGAGCCGTCATTGCGGCAGAACCGGTGCTTCCTGTACCACGTGGTGGGCAATGGCACCGGCCGCTGGGACGTGCCGGTGGGTGGTATGGGCGCGGTGAGCCGGGCGTTGCACGACGCCGCGGTGGGAGCGGGCGCGTCGGTGCTGACCGGCGCCATGGTCACGGCGATCGACCCGGCCGGCGCGGTGGTCTTCGACGACGGTTCCGGGCGCACTCGTCGGGTCGGCGCGGGTCACGTCCTGGCCGGATGCGCTCCGGCGGAGCTCGCGCGGTTGCTGGGGGAGGCGCCCGACGCCGTCGCCCCCGAAGGTGCCCAGCTCAAGATCAACATGGTGCTGACCCGACTGCCCCGGCTGCGTGACGACATCGACCCGGCCGCTGCGTTCAGCGGGACGTTCCACGTCAACGAGTCATTGACGCAGCTCCAGCGTGCCTACGCCCAGGCCGCGGCGGGGGAGCTGCCCGACCTGCCGCCGTGCGAGATCTACTGCCACACCCTCACCGATGCCACGATCCTCGGGCCCGAGCTGCACGCGTCCGGGGCGCACACCCTCACGCTGTTCGGCCTCCACCAGCCCGCGCGCCTGTTCACGGCCGACAACGAGCGTGCTCGTACGCGTGCCGCCGAGGCGACGCTGGCGTCGCTGAACAGCGTGCTGGCCGAGCCGATCCAGGACTGCCTGGCGCGCGACGCCGACGGTCGGCCGTGCCTCGAGGCTCGCACGCCGCTCGACCTCGAACGCGATGTCGGGCTGCCGGGTGGGCACATCTTCCATCGCGATCTCAGCTGGCCCTTCGCCGAGACCGCCGAGGAGGTGGGCCGCTGGGGCGTCGAGACCACGCATCCGCGGGTTCTCCTGTGCGGTGCCGGCGCCCGGCGCGGCGGAGGCGTCAGCGGCATCCCCGGTCGTGCGGCGGCCATGGCGGTCCTCGACGATGTCGGTGCGCGGCCCTAGGTTGAACCCATGGCGACCTGGGACGATGTGCGCGACATCGCGTCGGAGCTGCCCGAGACGATCGAGCGTTCCGACCGTGAGTGGCGCATCCGCGACAAAGGATTCGCCTGGGAGCGCCCGCTGCGCCGTGCCGACCGTGACCATCTCGGCGACGCGGCACCGGACGGCCCGATCCTCGGCGTGTGGGTGCCCGATCTCGGGGTGAAGGAAGCTCTGCTCGGATCCGCCCCCGACGTCTACTTCACCACGCCCCACTTCGACGGCTACCGCGCGGTGCTCGTGCGCCTCGACGTGATCGACGTCGACGAGCTCCGCGAACTCCTCGTCGAGGCGTGGCTCGACCGCGCCCCGAAGCGCGTGTCGCGCGACTATCTCGCCGGCCACGACGGCTAGGACGGCTCCGGGCGCGGCTCCGACGTGGGCTCGGGTTCGGGTTCGGGCGCGGCGGGGTGCCTGGAGCCCCGGAGGAGGTCGTACACGGGATTGGCCGCTGCCGCCGCGCGTACCTCCCGCCCGCTGGCTCGCACGTAGTGCTGGCTGGTGTTGAGCGAGCGGTGGCCCAGCAGCTCCATGAGCTCCACCGCGGTGGCGCCGCGATCGACCAGGCGCGAGGCGAACGTGTGCCGCAAGGCGTGCACCAGAGCGCCTTTCGCCCGGACCGAGTCGATGCCGGCCGCGCGAAACGCGCACCGGACGAGATACTGCAGGGCGCCTCGCCTCATCCGCTCACCTCGGCGGTCGACGAACAGGGGAGCGCGGGTGGGGAAGTGGTCGATCGCCCGCGGGTGGTCCGGGAGCTTGCGCCGGTTCGCCTGCTGGGGAAATCGCGCGCGCCGCGAGCCGAGGTAGTCCTCGAGCACCGCTTCCATCGCCGGCTCTACCGGAACCTGACGGTCGGCGTCGCCCTTGCCGCGCACTCGCAGCCGGCGCTCGCCCTCGGGACCGGTGAGGTCACCGATGTCCAGCCCGAGCAGCTCGGCCGATCGCACGCCCGTGACCAGCAACGCCACCACCACGGCGAGATCACGCTCGGGCCAGGGGTCACGCCCGGTCTGGTCGCCGCTCACGAGCGCGGCCACGAGCCGCTTCGCGGCGTCCTCCTCGAACGGCTTGGGCTGGCGCCGGGGCGCGGGCGGTTTGCCCACGCCGGCCATCGGGTTGCCGTCGACGACCCCTTCGGAGACCAGGTGGTTGAAGAAGGTGTTCCAGGTGGACCAGCACCGGCGGATGCTCGACTTGGCCCGGCCCTCCGCGCAGGCAGCGAACGCGGCTCGCATCGAGGTCAGGGTGAGGTCGTCAAGGCGCAGCCGCTCCAGGGGAGTGCCGGTGATGGTGGTGAGAATCGTGCTCACCAAGGCGAGGTCACGCCGATACGCGTCGAGGGTGTGCACGGAGTCCTTGCGTGGGCGGCGCGTCACGAAGTACGACTCGATCGCGTCGTCGAGCAAGATCGATGAGTGCTGCATATTCGGCATTATGCATTGTTGATCAAGGCGGAAGGGGTCGGGGGTCGAACTTCTGTTCGACGGCCAACGGCGAGAGTTCGACACGCGACGCAACACGCGTCACGTACGCCGGAGGAGGCGGCGGGCAGCCTGGGTCTCGCGGGCCATTCGATTCCCAGCGAGCCGCAGGCGACGCGACGATGGTTGCGCACGCGACACGTTTCGGCACGGCGAGTTCCGTCCGGATTTCGTCACACGCCGATGTCAGGCCACGTACCAGCCACACAGTCACGAGAATCTCGTCGGCCGCCCGGGTGCGCCGGCGAAGCCGTGGCCAGGCGTGCGCGGCGCCAGTCGTACAACACAGGCGCGCGTCAGCGACACCACCTCGGACCTGGGCGAATCCACCCACGATCGGCTCAGCTCTCACCCATTCCGCTAACGCCGATAATGGACATTATGTCAATCTAGCGAATCCAGGCCCTCCACCGGGCACGTCACTCGCCCACGGTCGAGTCCGTGACCTCGCGTTCCGCAGCGCTGCGCAACACACAGAACTCGTTACCCTCCGGATCCGCGAGCACCGCCCAGCCGGTGCCGTCAGGACGCCGGTGGTCGGCAACCATGGTCGCGCCGATCCCCAGCAGCCGCTCGACCTCCGCGTCACGCGGGCCGTCGGGACGCAGGCAGAGGTGGACGCGGTTCTTCACCTGCTTGGGCTCGGGCACCCGCTGGAAGAACAGCACGGGCTCGGACGGTAGGACGACCATCGTCTCGGGATCGCCAGGCCGGTCCTCCTCGTGCAGCGGAGCGCCCATCACCTCGCTCCAGAACTGCGCCAGGCGATACGGATCAGCGCTGTCGATGGTGATGTTCTGGACCACGACGGATGTCATGAGCTCATCCTCGCTCTGACCGGGCCAGTACGCGCGACGGCAACGGCGAGGAGTACACCACCGAGGTGGCGACTCCCCCGAGCGTCGCCAGCCGCCCGGTGATCTCCTCGAGATGACTCATCGACTCCGCCGCCACCTTCAGCACGAAGCAGTCGTCGCCGGTGACATGGTGGCACTCGAGGATCTCGCGAGTGTGATCGAGGACCGCGTGCA
>DATCVR010000190.1:0-5932 GCA_036566745.1 Jiangellaceae bacterium
CGAGCGCTGCTTCAACCGGCTCAAGCAATGGCGCGGCATCGCGATGCGATCAGACAAGACCGCCCGCCACTACCGCGCCGCAATCACCCTCGCCGCCATCCTGATCTGGATCAAGACCGACTTAATCCACACGCCCTAGGCGCTGAGCTGGTCCGAGCACCATGGCCAGCCCGACCTCGCTGAAGTTCTTGGTGGTGATCAGCGCGAGGATCGCCTCGGTGCGTTCCTTCATGGGTGTGATCGCCGTGGAGAATTCTCCGACCTTCTCCAGAAGCACCTTGCACGTGGCCGCTTCACCCTGCATCGTCACGTCCGTTTCGTAGAGACCGCGCCGCCCCGCGCGGTCGGACGGCTGTCACCGTAGGTCGGGCGAAGGCGCACGATGTGACCGGGTGTGATCACGCCGTGCGCGGTGGGAGGTTCAGCGGTCGGTGGCCGTCGGTATGCCGCGGTGGTGGGCCCACTCGTGGTTGAGAACCGACATGACCGTGGCGTCGACCCACTCGTCGCCGTGACGGAGTGCGTCGCGCAGGACGCCCTCGGGGACGAATCCGGCCTTCTCGTAGGCCCGGCGCGCCCGCGGGTTGAAGGCGTAGACCTCCAGCGAGATCCGGTGGAGGTGCAGCTGCTCGAAGCCGTACCCGACGATCAGGCGGACCGCCTCGGTGCCGAGGCCGCGGTCGCGACCGTTCGGGCCCAGCAGGGTCCGGAACCCCGCGCTGCGGTTGTGCTCGTCCCAGTCGTTGAGGACGACCTCGCCGACGCACTCGCCGGTGGGCTTGTCGACCACGGCAAGGTCGAGCCGGTCGGTCTGGTCGTTGCGCGTGGTGTACCAGTCCTCGAGCGTCGCCTGGGGCGTGGCGGCGGAGCCCTCGCTGCCGGTGAGCATGATGACCTCGGGGTCGTCGAGGACGACACGCATCAGGGGAAGGTCGGCGGCGACGAACGGTCGCAGGATCACCTTCTCGCCAGTGAGGGTGGGCTTGACGGAGAAGTCGGTGGCGTCGTCGATCACCTCGGGATTGTCGCGTGTGCCAGGCAGCCCGGCAACCGGTTTTCGCTCCCGCCCGACCGCGTCCCGGGTTGCCCGATGGACCGCTCAGGATCGACTCGCCGAGAGCACGCGAGTGTCGCCCGAAATATGAGACGACCGCATCATGACTGTCAGTCATATCCCGTGATCTGAGATTGCCACTTCACAGATCGAATATCGGCCCGATACTGGGTCTCGGGGGCAGCTGTCGGACAGGAGACGCGCTGATGCTCGCACAACTCATCCGCCAGGTCCGTTCGTTCACTCTCGCCGATGTTCGTGCACATCCCCGTGGCCGGCTGTTCGTGGTGGCTGCTGCTCTGGTCACCTATTGGGCACTCGAGTTGCCGTGGCAGACCACCAGTTATGCCAAGGCCTGGGGTCGCGAACCGGAGATCGCCACCGGTTGGGAAGCCGAACCGAGCCGCTGGATCGCGTTCTTCGTCATCCTGATCATCGCCGTCCAGCTCTCGCCACTCGTCTTCCGGGAGCGGCTGGCGTGGCTGCTTCCACGCCGGCGCCGCGACATCCTCATCGGCATGCTGGCCGGGGTGCTGGCACTGCTCGCGCTGACGGTGTTCGCCCGCGGAGCCGACGTCGACCGCGACGGCGGGATCACGCTCACCCCCAGCTGGGGCACCTTCGCGATGCTCGGCTGCGCGGGGTTGCTGGGGTTCGCCGCCTGGCGCACGTTCGACGATGCGGGGTTCCAGGGCTGGATCCGCACCACCAGCGGCCACGTACGCGATGCCGTCCACGACATGAGGCGGCCCATCGTGAAACCCGATCGCGCGGCTGGGGAAGAGCAGCGATGAGTCGATGCCGGGTGAGCGGGAGCGGCCGGTGGGATCGCAACCGCGATGCGGATCCTCGACGACGCAGGACCTCGCGGCTCGGTGAATGGCCGGACGCGGCGCACCGGTTCCATGCCCACCACGCGGCGGCTCCGAAGGCGCGACGCCTCGAGGTCGCGGTCACTGTGGTGGTGCGAGACGGCGCCGGCAGGCTCTTGCTGATTCGCGCGGTCGACACCGACCACTACTCGATCCCGGGCGGAATCCACGAGGTCGGCGAGACCATTTTCGAAGCCGCCGTCCGCGATGTCGCCGAACGGACCGGCGTCGTCGTGAAGGTCACCGGACTGGTGGGTGTCTACAGCGACCCTCGCCATGCCATCACCGTCGGCAAAGGCGAGATACGGCAGGAATTCTCGGTCTGTTTCCGGGCCACGCCCACCAGCGGTGAACCCGCTGAATCCGTCGAATCAGCCGCGGCCGTCTGGGTCGATCCGGCGGACCTCCGACACCTCACCATTCATCCGTCCGTCCGGCTTCGCATCGCGCACGGCCTCACCGACCGTGCCGAACCGTTCTTCACGTGAGAAACGAGTCCGGTCGAATCCGCTGACGTCATCGAGCAGGCGCTGTATTCGCCGCGACATCATGCAACACCTCACCGTCGAGGCGCATGATCTCGATCTCGTCGAGCGCCCTGGCGCGCAACCGGCGGTAGAAGCGCAACGCGGGCTCGTTGGTGCGCAACACCCACCACTCGAGGCGGGCGCACCCACGCCGCACGGCCAGCTCCGCGAGGTGCGCGAGCAGTGCCTGGCCCAGTCCGCCGCCTCGGTGCTCGGGGCGGACGTAGAGGTCCTTGAGGTGGATGCCGCTGCGCCCGACGATGGTGCTATATGTCGGGTAGTGCAGGGCGAACCCGGCCGGCTGATCGTCGACGGTGGCCACGACCGCCTCGGCGACCGGATGCGCGCCGAACAGCGCCTCGGCCACATCGCGCGGCTGCGCCGAGACCTGCCCCGGAAACCGCTCGGCTTCGGCGAGCTCGACGATGAACCGGTGCAGCGTGTCGACGTCGCCCGGCTCGGCGGGCCGGATGACGGGCGCGGCGAGGCTCTGGGGTGGGTGAACGTCCATGCAGGCATTGTGCCCGGCAGCCGACGGGAGCTCGCGTCAGTCGTCGAGGACGGCGATCTCGACCTGGCGGAGACGGTCCGGCTCGGCGATCACGTCGATCTCGGTGATCATGCCGTGCGCGAACGTGAAGCCGAGCACCAGGGACAGCCGGCCGCGCGGGGCCATCACGAGGCCGACCGCACCGTTCACCAGGGCCGGCTGGGTGACGCGGGCCCGCACCGAGGAGGCGAGAGCGCCCTTGGCCACGGCAGCGGCGCCGCGGATGACCACGGCGGCGCGGGTGGGGACGGCCGTCTGGTCGGAGCGGAGCACCACCTCGGGATCGAGCAGTGCGAGCAGCGCCTCGAAGTCTCCGCCGCGCGTGGCGGCCAGGTAGGCGTCGACGACCCGGCGCTGGCGGGCCAGATCGGCGGCTGGCATGGGCTCGGCGCCCTTGACCCGGCGGCGGGCACGGCTCGCGAGCTGCCGGGTCGCCGCCGGGGACCGTTCGATCATCGGGCCGATCTCGTCGAACGGCACGGCGAACATGTCGTGCAGGACGAAGGCGAGCCGCTCGGCCGGCGTCAGCGTGTCGAGCACCACGAGGAGGGCCAGCCCGACCGAGTCGGCCAGCATCGTCTCCTGCTCGGGGTCGCCGCCGTCCTCGTCGCTGGTGATCGGGTCGGGCAGGTCGACGTCGAAGGGGTCCTCGCGCCGTGACTGGCGGGCCCGCAGCAAGTTCAGGCACACCCGCCCCACCACGGTGGTGAGCCAGCCCGCGAGGTTCTCGACACCGCTGGTG
Organism: Jiangellaceae bacterium; assembly: GCA_036566745.1. Lineage (GTDB taxonomy): Bacteria > Actinomycetota > Actinomycetes > Jiangellales > Jiangellaceae > DATCVR01. Next base: position 3,746 of record DATCVR010000190.1, read on the forward strand.
TCGGCGCGGCTGGCCCGCAACCAGGCCTCTTGGACGGCGTCGTCGGCCTCGCTCGTCGAGCCGAGCATCCGGTAGGCCACGGCCCGGAGGTGGCCGCGGTGCTCCTCGAATCGCTCCGCCAGCCAGTCGAGATCGCTCATCGGTCACATTCTCTCGTCGCGGCGTGTCAAGGCAGTAGACCGACGAACCCGTGTGAAGGAGAGGCAATCATGACATCCCCCGTTCTGGTCACCGGTGGTACCGGCACCCTCGGACGACTCGTGGTGGCGCGGCTGCGGGACGCCGGCCGTGACGTGCGGGTGCTCAGCCGCCGGCCGCATGACCCTGCCGACGGCATCGAGTACGTGACCGGTGAGCTGGCCACCGGCGAGGGGATCGAGGCCGCCGTGGAGGGTGCCGCGACCATCGTGCATTGCGCCGGTAGCGCCAAGGGCGACGAGGACAAGGCGCGGAACCTGGTGCGCGCGGCGACACAGGCCGGGACGTCGCACCTGGTGTACATCTCCGTCGTGGGCACCGATCGGGTCCCCGTCGTGAGCGGCGTCGACCGAGCGATGTTCGGCTACTTCGAGGCCAAGCGGGCCGCGGAGCTCATCGTGGCCGACTCAGGAGTGCCGTGGACCACGCTGCGCGCCACCCAGTTCCACGACTTCGTACTGACGATGGTGCAGCAACTGGCCAAGATGCCGGTGGTGCCGAGCTTCGCCGGGGTTCGGTTCCAGCCGGTCGACGCCCGCGACGTGGCGACACGACTGGCCGAGCTCGCGCTCGGTGAGCCGGCCGGCCAGGTGCCCGACATCGGCGGGCCGCGGGTGTACGAGATGAAGGAGCTCGTCCGCAGCTACCTGGACGCCACGCATCGGCACCGGCTGATCGTGCCGGTCCGGACCCCCGGCAAGGCGTCGGCCGCCTACCGGGCCGGCGCCAACCTCAGCCCCGACCGGGCCGTCGGCCGGCGAACCTGGGAGGACTTCCTGGCCGAGCACCTGCGTCAGCGCGAGTCGCTGTCCGCCGCGTGACCGCTCGCGACGCCCGGCTGAACGACGAGCCCGGCGTCCGGGAACAGCTCGGCGAACTCGGCCGCGACGCTCGGGGTCGAGTTCAGGTCGACCTCTCCGGCAACGAGCAGCGCCGCATCGGTCGCACGTCATCAGCCCAGCTCGGGGACGTGCGGACGAATACTCTGGCGATCGCTGTCGATTTCGGGCCGGCCATCCGACTCAGGGGTGTAGGCGACCCAGCCGGTCACGGAGACCCGGCCACGAGAGAGGAACCACCATGGCTCAGTACGCGATCCTGCTGTACAGCGACGCGACCCGCGGCACTGCCGAGGCACACGACCAGCACGCCGCCGACCTGCGCGAGTCCGGCGCCATGGTCGCGGCGTTCGCCCTGGAGCCCGCGGACACGGCGACCACGGTCAGCGGCGACGTCGTCACCGACGGTCCGTTCGTCGACGCCAAGGAGGTCGTGGCCGGCTTCTGCGTCATCGAGGCGCCTGACCTCGACGCGGCGTTGGCGATCGCCCGCACCAATCCGTCGGCCCTGCTGGGCGGCGCTGTCGAGGTGCGACCGGTGGCCGGCGGCGTGATCGTGCCGGAGCACGCCGCCGGATGACCGACCGCGCGGCCGTCGAGTCGGCAGTCGCTGCCGCGCACCGTCGCGAGTGGGCCCTGGTGCTCGCCGCGACGGTGCGCGTGGCGCACGATCTCGACCTGGCCGAGGAGAGCGTGCAGGAGGCGTACGCCGCGGCGCTGACGTCCTGGGTGGACGACGGGATCCCGAGGAACCCGGCCGCCTGGCTTATCACCATCGCGAAGCGGCGGGCGATGGATGCGATCCGGCGCGAGCGGACGTTCCGCGCCAAGCTGCCGCTGCTGGTGGAGCCCGAGGAGGCGGACCAGGCGGACCTGGGGGAGGTGGGGGCGCCCTCGGCGGGGACGGTCGCGACTGCCGGCCTGGAGGAGGCGGTGCCGGATCAGCGGCTCCGGCTGATCTTCACGTGTTGCCACCCGGCGCTGGCGCAGGAGGCGAAGCTGGCGCTCACGCTGCGGCTGGTCTGCGGGCTGTCGACGGCGGACATCGCGCGGGCTCTGCTGGTGTCGGAGTCCACGATGGCAGCGCGGATGACCCGGGCGAAGAAGAAGATCTCGGCCGCGCGGATCCCGTATCGGGTGCCCGACCCGG
>DATCVR010000191.1:0-3204 GCA_036566745.1 Jiangellaceae bacterium
AGCTCATCGCGATCTCTACGGGTCACTGACCTGCGGTGATCACGGAGAGGTGCGGACGACCGAGCTGATTAATCCGCGAATGTGCAGGTAGAGACTCCTACTCGTTACACGCCTCAGGTATGATGGGGGCATGGCCAACACAGTGTGTGAGCGGAATGGATGCGAGGCGGCGCTGCCTGTCGCTGGCCGTGGCCCCCTGCCGCGCTTCTGCTCAGCGCGCTGTCGCGTGGCGGCGCATCGGGCCCGTCGTGCCGCATCCGCGCTTCCGGCTGAGTTGACGGAGCGCCGGCGCTGGGTACGCCGTGACGAGCGAAAGGCGCCGCGCACCCTAGATGGCGGGTTCGCCTCGGTCGCGACAGCGAGCACATGGTCAAGTCACGCTGAGGCCGTGGCTTCAGCGGCGGGCATCGGGCTCGGCTACGTCCTGGCCGAGGGGGACGGCATCGTCTGCATCGACCTCGACCACTGCCTGGACAATGGCGAACTGGCGGCGTGGGCTCGCGAGATCCTCGACCGCTGTCCCGCTTCGTACACGGAGATCAGTCCGAGTGGGGACGGCCTGCACATCTGGGGCCGTGGCGAGTTGGCGCGCGGTCGTCGAATGCGTATGGGCGGCGCGTCGGTTGAGGTGTATGGCCAGGGCCGCTACGTCGCTGTGACGGGGCGTCGATTTGAGGGAAGCCCGGCCGCGTTGGCCGACCTGTCCGAGGTGGTTGCCTCACTGATCTAGCGGAGGGGGTGGCCGCATGCCTGGATTTGGCCCTCCGCCGTCGGAAAACAAACGGCGAGCGAACAAGGACGAGTTCGAGGAGCAGGCGGTCACCGTCTCGGATGATGGTGAGCTGCATGGACCTGAGCTGCCGTACTCGGCGCTGTACACGCCGCGCACGCTGGACTGGTACGAGACCTGGCGCCTGGCTCCACAGGCTTCCACGTTCACGGTGACAGACTGGCAGCGGCTGCACATGCTGGCGCCGATCGTGGATGCGTACTGGCTGGAGCCGTCGACGAAACTCCTTGCTGAGATCCGGCTCAATGAGTCCCTCCTCGGTGCCACACACGTGGACCGGATGCGCGGCAGGATCAAGATCGAGCCGCCCAAGCCGCGGCCGACGGCTGCCGAGGTCACCGACCTGACGTCCCGCCGCCGACGGATTAGCGATGCCTCGTGAGCAGGTCCGCGCCCCTGAACACACTCGGAAGCGATCTCTGGGGGTCGCTCTCGCCTGGATCGAGTGGTTCTGCGTTCATGGGCCCGGCGATGTACAGGGCATCCCGTTGCACCCGCGGCACGGCGGCGAGTGTCTTCCGTTGGATGACGAGTTCGCTGGCCTGATTCTGGACTGCTACGCGCACGATGAGACCGGCCGTCGGCTCTACGACACGGTGGCGGTCTCCCGCGCGAAGGGCCGCGCAAAGAGTGAACTTGCCGGGTTCATCGGGTTGGCGGAGGCGTTCGCCCCGGTCCGCTTCGCTGGTTGGGCTGAGGGCGGCGAGGTGTATGAGTGGCGCGACTTCCGCTACGTGTACGAGCCGGGCGAACCCATGGGTCGCTCAATCACATATCCGTTCGTGCGCTGCCTGGCGACGGAGGAATCCCAGTCGGGCAACACCTACGACAACATCAACTACAACCTGGAGCACGGGCCGCTCGCCGAAGGGCTCCCCGGGGGCACCGCAGGCCTGACCAGGGTCTTCCTGCCGCACGGCGGCGAAGTGCGGCCTTCAACAGCGGCAGCCGCGTCTCGCGATGGCGGGAAGGAATCGTTCGCCGTCTTCGATGAGCCCCATCTGTACGTACTGCCGGAGCTGCGGCAGATGTACCGGACGGTGGACCGGAACCTGCGTAAACGGCGCCAAGCCGCCCCCTGGGCCCTGCTGACATCGACGATGTACCAGCCGGGCGAAGACAGCGTGCTGGAGAAGCTGCACGAGCGCGCCAAGCTGATCGCCGAGGGCAAGGTGCGCGAGCGCCGTCTTCTCTGGGATCACCGTGAGGCGCCGGCAAAGGTGGAGATGACCGACCTCGACGCGATGGTCGCGGCGCTCCGCGAGGTGTACGGCGAGTTCGCGGATGCCCTGGACCTTCGGGGCATCGTGGAGAACGAGTTCTGGAATGTCGAGAAAGATCCGGAGGAGTCGCGCCGGTACTTCTTCAACCAGCCCACAGCGGCGCGGGACGCGTGGATGACGCATCCGCAGTGGGCGGCGTGTGCGCGGCCGGACATTGTGGTCGGCGAAGACGAGCCGATCGTCATGTTCTTCGACGGCTCGAAGTCCGATGACGCGACAGCTCTGGTCGGGTGCCGGGTCTCGGATGGCCACGTGTTCGTCATCGAGTGCTGGGAGAAGCCCCAAGGGCCGCTCGGGAAGAACTGGCAGGTGGACCGCGGCGACGTGGACCGGATTGTCCGCGAAGTGTTCGACGAGCGCGAGGTCGTCGCCTTCTTTGCCGACCTCAAGGAGTTCGAGTCCTACGTGGATACGTGGGGGCAGATCTTCGGTGACCAGCTGGTAATTCCGGCTGCCACGGGCCGCAATGGGCACGCCGTTGGCTGGGACATGCGTGGCCGGGTACAGGAGTTCACCCTGGCCTGCGGTCGCACTTTGATCGACGTCAAGGAGGGTGACCTCACCCATGACGGCGATTCTCGCCTGCTGAGGCACATCTTGAATGCACGGCGCCGGCCCAACAAGTGGGGCGTGTCGATCGCAAAGGAAGGCCGCGAGTCACCAAAGAAGATCGACCTTGCGGTGTGCGCAATTGGCGCGCGGATGGCTCGACGCCAACTGCTGGCCTCTCCCGCCTGGGTGAAGTACGGCGAGAAACGAAAGAAGCAGCGCACTGGGCGCGTGTACGGATTCGCGTGATGGCGGGGAGGTGAGCGACGCGTGGCGGTCATGGACAAGGACAGTGCAGTGTCGACGGCGCGTCGTCTGCTGAAGATCCGCGACGGTGAGCAGATGCGGCTGGACAGGATCCAGCGCTATCTGTGTGGCCGCCACGACTCGGTGTACGTCCCGGCCGGGGCACGGGCCGAATACCGATGGCTGATCGAGCGCGCGAAGGTCAACATCCTGCCGCTCGTGGTCACCGTTGTCGCGCAGAACATGTACGTCGACGGCTACAGGCCAGCTGGCTCGGATGAGAACGCGGCGCCGTGGGCGATCTGGCAGGCGAACCGTATGGATGCCCGCCAGCAC
>DATCVR010000192.1:0-3240 GCA_036566745.1 Jiangellaceae bacterium
CTACACCAGCGTCCGCTCCCTGAAGGAGCGCTGCTACAAGCGCAAGGTCTACCACCACAACGACGGTGGCCGAATCACCTTCAGCCCCGAGTCGATCCGGCTCGAGCTCGCCCGAACGATGGTCGCCCCCCTCGCCGCCTAGGCGGCTATGCGGGCAGCCGCCGGTGTGTCAGAGCCCGACGGCCGCCCATAGATCCACCCCTCACCAGTCACAGGAAGAAGAGGCTTCTCATGTCTCGATTGAACCAGATGCACCCCGAGTTGGTGCCCGTCCCGATCCCGGACCGGATCGCCGCGATGATCGGCAGCCGAATCCCGGCCGACGTCCTGCAGGCCGAGTTCGACGCTGTGGCGGCCGAGCGCGAGGCGCTCCGCTTCCGCCCGCTGGCCTCCAATGAGGACCGCGCCGACCTCGAGCAGGCCCTCGCCCTCCTCGCCCGCCACAACAAGGTCCTCGCCAAGCACCACCCGCTGATGCCGATCCGGCCGAACGGGGTGGCCGCATGAGTGCCAGCGAGAACACCGAGCGGGAGCTGTGCCCCGAGAACACGGTCGCCGGCGAACGCGGCGAGCACTTCTTCAAGCGTGGAGCGTTCGCCGACTCCCCGATCCGCTGCATCTACTGCGGCACCAAGAAGGCCGGGGGTGCCCGATGAGCATCAACCCGATCGAGCGCCTGGACGTGCAGCTGCACTTGCTGGAGCACCAGACCCGCGATGCCGCCGAGGCGAAGCGCCGTGAAGAGCTGTGCGCCGTGCTCCGTGCCTCTCAGATTTGCCACGCCGCCCTCGGCAACGAGCAGGAGGTCGTCGCGGACGGCGACGCGATCTACATGCTGCGCCACCCGGAGCTCTGCTCCACCGACGCCGACTACCCCGGCTGGACCCCCGGAGGAACCCGATGAGCGACGACTACGCCCAGAGCAAGGCCCGGTTCCTGCGCGAGTCGAGCCAGCACCGGATGACGGTCCTCCACGACGACGGCCTCTACCGTCACCTGCGGTTCGCCGACCCGCGCTCCGGCTGGGGGTTCTACTGGTTCGAGCTGATCACCACGCCGAACACGCTCATCTTCCGCGGCGACGGCGAGAGCTTCGTGTTCTCCCGCCTTGAGGACATGTTCAAGTTCTTCCGCACTGGGCTCGGTCGCGACGGCTCGATCGACATCAACCCGCAGTACTGGTCCGAAAAGCTCACCAGCGACCGCGACAGCGTCACCAAGTACGACCGCGAGATCGTCGAACGCCAGGTGCGGGAGTGCGTCGTCGAGGCCATCCGCGAGCGCACTGCACCGCGCGGCATCGGCAAGGTCGTGACCGACGAGATCCTCAACAGCTACTACCTCGACACCGAGGATGAGGCCCGCCGAGTCCTCTACGAGTTCGAGCACGGCAACGAGTACATGCCGAAGTGCACGTGCGGCAAGAACGGCCCCCAGGTCAGCGCGACTTGGGAGGCGGGCCGCTGGCGCGACCAGCACCGCAAGGAGAACGGCACCACCCACAAGGTGCGCATCGACCAAGTCGCCGGCTTCGACTTCCAGGACGCCAGCGAGTGGGACCTGCGCGACTACGGCTGGTGGTTCCTGTGGGCCTGCCACGCGATCGTGTGGGGGATCCGCCGCTACGACAAGGCCACCCGCTACGGGCTCGGCAAGCTCGCCGCCCCGAAGGCGGTGGCGTCGTGAGCGAGCGCGCATATCCGATCAGGCCGCGGCCGGACGAGGACCCGCGCTTCACCTTCGGCCTCGGCTACGACATCGCCAAGCGCCTCGAGCAGCAGGGCTACCCGCCCATCACGGGCCCCGACTTCGTCGAGCTCCAGCAGGCGCTGTTCCGCTTCCTGTACGTCGGCGACGACGAGGCGGGGGAGGCGTCGTGACGTCCCAGACCGCGATCGTGTCCGCGCTCCTGTGCGACCTGGACACGGCACCCGCACCGATACGCGAGACGGCCAGCCACCAGCTCCTCGCCGGCCTCGACCTCGCCCCGCGCACCACGGTCCCTCACTGGGTCACCGACCCGGACATGCGGGCCAGCATCCTCGCCGGACTCATCGACATCCCCGACGACCTGCGAGGCGACCGATGACCCTCGCCTGGCTCACCACAGCGGCCGCCGCCGCAGCATTCATCGCGCTCCTCGCACTGGGGCGACACCTCAACCGAGGAGGAACCCATGCCTGACCGTCTGACCGACCAGGAACTGACTGAGATCACCGAGATTTTCGCCGGAGTTGAGCGCCGCATCCGGCTTGCGAACGGCCCGGACTGGCAAGCCGGACGTCACGAGCCGCGCGACCCCGAGGCCGAGATCACCACGCCGTCCCTTGACGAGATGGCCAAGGTGCCGGGCGCCACGCAGACGAAGTACCTCGTCACCTACGACCGGGTCGGCCGACACGGTGGCCGCAACGGAAGCCCCGCCCCGGCACCGCTCACCGTGTGGGCGGTCACAGCCGATGGCCTCGCCGAGCACATCGCGAAGGACGTCGCACCGTACCTGCTTTCCAGTGGCGCTGAGGTGGCCGTCGATCTGGAAGCCATGGGCGGCTCCGTCTTCGCCGGATTCCGCACTGCTGGGACGTTCACTCTGGAAGCCCTTCAGGTCGCTGAAGGCACCGGGGCGGGTGGGTCCGATGTCTGAGCCGACCGGCTGTCTCCCCGCCCCCTCCGCGGTCATGTGGCGGGCCGAGAGGTGCACCGACGAGTACATGGAGAACTGCGCCTGCATCGTCGTCCAGACCGGTCCCGGCCGCGCCTACGTCGCTGACGCAGCAACGCCCGAGCTGGCTGCGCAGATCGTCGCCGAACACAACCGGCTGCTCGGTCTCAACGAGGCGGGGGTGGCGGCGTGAAACTCATGGTCGAGATCGACGGGCAGATCCTGCCCCTGTCCCAGTGCTTCTGGATCCACGCCACCCCCAACGGATGCGTCTACGGAAGCAGCCACGGCGACCAGGCACTCACCGCTGACGACGCCCACAAGCTGTTTACCACCCGCCAGCGCGACCGCGACAAGGAAGCTCGGCAGGGATGGAGCATCCGCCTCGTCACCCGCGAGCAGTGGGACCAGCAGGCTCGCCCGTGCCTCATGGGCAGCTGCGAGCACCGCAAGGAGGCCGCGGCGTGAGCCTCATATCCCTGCCCCGCCTCCGCGGCACCGGAGCACACCGCAGCAAGCCCCCGGCCCAACTCCGGCAGGAACTCGACCACGCCACGTGCCACCTCGTCGCCCTCGCC
>DATCVR010000193.1:0-18105 GCA_036566745.1 Jiangellaceae bacterium
CTTCAACGCCGCTACCGGCGAGTACGGCGACCTTCTCGCCGACGGCGTGCTCGACCCGGTCAAGGTCACGCGCTCCGCCGTGGCCAACGCCGCGTCGATCGCCAGCCTGCTGCTCACCACCGAGGTCCTGGTGGTCGACAAACCCGAGGAGTCCGAGGACGAGGCCGGTCACGGTCACGGCCACGGGCACTGACGCGGGCCACTGGAACCGTCTGTCGCACGCCACGAGGCCCGGTCCCCCGAGTTCGGGGGCCGGGCCTCGCTGCGTCTGCCGGAGTGATCGTTGGCCGGTGTGGTCGCTGGTGCGATCGACCTGCGCCGACGATCACCCCCGGTGGGGCGAGGATCACCCGGGTGGGGCAAGGCGCAGCACGAGGTCGTACATCGCCCGGAGGTCGCCTGCGGCCACGGGCGGGACCACCTGCTCGGCTCCGACCAGCACGACGTACAGCAGCCGCCCCATGCGCTGCGACTCGTCGGCGTCGGCGGTGAGGGCGAACCAGACGTCGCGCAGGTACGTCATTCGGGTCGCGTCCACCCGTTCGAGCGTGTCGCGCACCTGCGGATCCTGCAGCGCCCACGCCCGCACGGCGATCTCGAGGCCGGACTCGTCCTCCCGGTGTTCGTCGAGGATCAGGCCGAGCAGGCGCCGCAGCTTGTCGGCGGGCGCCAGGGCTGGGTCGTCCTCGACCGCGTCGATGTAGCGCGAGGTGAACGTGGACTCGTAGTGCTCGAGCAGCGCCGCCTTGAACCCCGGCATGCCGCGGAAGTGATGGTAGAACGAGCCCTTGCTCAGGCCGAGACCCGCGGCCAGCCGGTCGATGGTCAGGGCCGGGGCGCCCTGGCTCGCGAGGGTGGTCAGGCCGGCGTCGAGCCAGTCCGTGCGTGTCGCCATGGCGCCAACCTACCAGCGCGCCGTACCATACCGTCTGGTATGGTCGGTGTCATGACGATGACTGATTCGGGCGAGCGCGCAGGTCGGTCGATCCGGGGCCGCGTGCTGGTGGGGCCGGTGTTGATCATTATCGGCGTGCTGCACTGCGCGACGGCGCCGGTCTTCTACGGCGACTCGCTGCGGAGCATCCTCGACGCCGGTGTGGTCGCCTCGGTCGAGGCCGATCCGGCGCTGACCATGCTGCGGGCGGCCGGGTTCTGGTACCTCAGCGCAGGCGTCGGCATGCTCGCGCTGGGCGCGCTGACCTGGTGGGTCGAGCGCACTGTCGGGGTCGTTCCGGCGCTGCTCGGCTGGCTCCTGCTGGCGCTCATGGTGTGGGGTGTGGCGCTCATGCCGGCGTCCGGGTTCTGGGCTTTTCTCGTTCCGGCCGCGCTGGTGTTCCGATCCGCGCGGCGCGGAGCTGTCCCGGCGTCGCGCTGAGGGTCGGCGCGGCGTGCGGTCAGAGTGTGGCCGCGAGCGTGGCATGGAGGTCCATGAGCTCCGGGATCTGCTCGGCCGGGCGTCGCCCCATCCCGCACTCGGTGGCGATCCCGAAGGACGGCACCACCTGGCGGGCGGCGGCGATGCGCTTCGTCGCGCCGTCGACGCCGTCGGTGGCGTGCACGAGGCCGAGGTACAGCGTGGTCTCCGCCGGCAGGTTCATGGCGCCGAGCGCGGTGAAGTACTCGACGTCGTCGCGTCTCCGGGGCACCGGAAGGTGGATCCAGGTCACCGGCTTTTCCAGCCCGGCGGCGATGTCGGCCGCCACGGCTGCGAGCTTGGCGGTGTCGGCCGGCTCGACGAAGTGCTGGTGCCCGAAGTCGCCGTAACAGAGGTGGTAGCCCAGCTCGACGCCGGCCGGGAAGGCATTGCCGAGGCGCACCAGGCGCTCGACCACGGCACGGTGCTGGGTGTCCAGCCCATCGCCGAACCACGACGGGAAGACCCCCTCGAACACCGCGAACTCGACCGCGGTGTCCCACCGTACGGCCAGGTCGGCGGCGGGGATGGCGGCGTTGATCTCCTCCAGCTCGGTCGTCAGCCGTGCCTCGTAGGCGCGTTCCAGCTCGTCTTGGTGGTCGCCCACGAAGGCGGCCACGACGGCGATCGGCGTGGGCAGGCTGACCTGGAACCGGGTGCCCGCGGGGATGACCCCCTCGTCGCGCAGCCGGGAGAAGACCTGCCACGACGCGATGGCCGCCTCGGCGTAACCCAGCGGGCCGAAGGTCACGGAGGCCGGGTCGACGCCAGCTCTGGGCTGGACCCGCAGGCTCGGTCCGTACTCGGGGCTGGGCGGCGGCACGGTCTCGAGCTCGGCGTGGGCCTGTAGCTTCGGCAGCTGCCACACGACCCAGTTGCCGCGTTCGCCGGTCTCGCCGTCGGGGATGCGGGCGAGGTGTGCGCCCAGCCTGGCGGCGGAGGTCCGGAAGACGGTCTCGGCATCGGCGAGGGGGACGCTTCCGCACAGGTGTACGCGGGCCGGCACAGGAGTCATCGCAATCTCGGTCGTCGTCGCAGAGAGGGCCCGCTGAGCTTAGGCGCGATGCCCGGCCGATTCGACGGGCGGACCCGCGTTGCACGGTGGCGTGCCGCATCGACAGAGGTCAGCGCGGTCGGGTTGCACAGGTGAGGCCGATCGGGGGCCGCCTCGCCGGGCTGGGCTACCGTGACGGCGTGCCGCTCACCGACCCTGGGCTCGTCGCGCGAATGCGTCCGTTCGCCTCGACGATCTTCGCCGAGATCACCGCTCTCGCCACCCGGACCGGGGCGATCAACCTCGGCCAGGGCTTCCCCGACACCGACGGCCCCACGACGCTGCTGGACGCCGCGGTGGCGGCGATCCGCGGCGGCGCGAACCAGTACCCGCCGGGTCCCGGCGTTCCCGAGCTGCGCACCGCCGTGGCCGACCACCAGCGGCGCTTCTACGGCCTCGAGGTCGACCCCGAGACCGAGGTGCTCGTGACCGCCGGTGCCACCGAGGCGATCGCCGCCGCCGTGCTGGCGCTGTGCGAACCCGGCGACGAGGTCGTGACGTTCGAGCCCTACTACGACTCCTATGCCGCCTCGATCGCGCTGGCCGGCGCGCAGCGGCGGACGGTGCCGCTGCGCGTGCCGGAGGGGCCGGACGGGCCGGACCAACGCGAGTTCGGCTTCGACGAGGCGCGGCTGCGGGCGGCCTTCGGTCCACGTACCCGCCTCGTCCTGGTCAACACGCCGCACAATCCGACCGGCAAGGTCTTCACCCGCGCCGAACTGGAGCTGATCGGTGCGCTGGCCGCGGAGCACGGCGCCGTCGTCGTCACCGACGAGGTCTACGAGCACCAGGTCTACGATGACCGCGTCCACGTACCGATGGCCACGCTGCCGGGGATGGCCGAGCACACCCTCACGATCTCCTCGGCCGGCAAGACGTTCTCGGTCACCGGCTGGAAGATCGGCTGGGTGCACGGCCCGGCACCCCTGGTGGCGGCGGTCCGGGCGGTCAAGCAGTTCCTGACCTTCGTCAGCGGCGGGCCGTTCCAGCCCGCGGTGGCGGGTGCTCTCGGGCTGGGGGACGAGTTCTACCTGGGCCTCGTCGCCGAGCTCCAGCGCAAGCGCGACCTGCTGGCCGCCGGGCTCGACGCGGCCGGGTTCGAGGTGTTCACGCCGGGTGGGACGTACTTCGTCGTGGCCGACGCGCGAGGGCTCGGGTTCGACGACGGTGTGGATCTCTGCCGGCGGCTGCCCGAGCTGGCTGGCGTGGCGGCTGTGCCGGTGTCGGTGTTCACCGACGACAAGGAAGCCTCCCGTTCGCTGGTGCGGTTCGCGTTCTGCAAGCGCGACGAGGTGCTCGGTGAGGCGGCGGAGCGGCTCGGCCGCCTGGCCGGGCGCCGGACGTCGCGGTGAGCGAGGCCGCACCCGTGAGGATGCCGCCGGACCCGATCAGCTCGAGCGCCTGAGGCGTGCGGCCGACGCTGCCCGCGCAATGACTCCGGCGGCCGCCAGCGTGGCGCCGACCAGAATAATTGCTCTCACCTGCGGTATCCTCGAATGCGCCTAAGTCTGTGGACAGGCGAATTCGGCGTGACATGGGCGGCTGGCTCGCAGTCGTGACCGCAGTCGTCCCAGTCGGCGTGACCTCCTCGGGTAGCTGCGCGCGTGGGCGCCGGATGTCGGCATACCATGGGTCCACCGTCGCCCCCCTACCCTCGAGGATCGCTGTCATGGACCCCGTGCAGGCAGGCACGCCTGAGAAGTTCGCCACCCTCGGCCTGACGTTCGACGACGTGCTGCTCCTGCCGGGCGAATCGGACGTCATACCCAGCGAGGTCGACACCTCCTCGCGGGTCTCGCGCAACATCAGCGTGCGCATCCCGCTGATCTCCAGCGCCATGGACACTGTCACCGAGGCCCGCATGGCCATCGCGATGGCCCGCCAGGGCGGTCTCGGCGTGCTCCATCGCAGCCTCTCGATCGACGACCAAGCCCGCCAGGTCGACCTCGTGAAGCGCTCCGAGTCGGGCATGGTCACCGACCCGGTCACCACCGGCCCCGACGCCACCCTCGCCGAGGTCGACGCCCTGTGCGCCCACTATCGCGTGTCCGGCCTCCCGGTGGTCGACCACCACAACGTGCTGGTGGGCATCGTCACCAACCGCGACCTCCGCTTCGTGCCCGCCGAGCGCTTCGAGACCCAGCGGGTCCGCGAGGTCATGACCCCGATGCCGCTGGTCACCGCACCGGTCGGGATCAAGCCCGACGACGCCATCGCCCTGCTGGCCAAGCACAAGATCGAGAAGCTGCCGCTGGTCGACGACGCCAACCGCCTCCAGGGCCTCATCACCGTCAAGGACTTCGTCAAGTCCGAGCAGTTCCCCCACGCCACCAAGGACGCCGAGGGCCGACTGGTGGTCGGTGCCGCCGTCGGGTTCTTCGGCGACGCCTGGGAGCGCGCGATGGCGCTGGTCGACGCCGGTGTCGACGTGCTCGTCGTCGACACCGCCCATGGTCACACCACCGCCCTGCTCGACATGGTCCGCCGCATCAAGGCCGAGCCGGCCGCGGCGGGCGTCGACGTCATCGGCGGCAACATCGCCTCCCGCGCGGGCGCGCAGGCGCTGGTCGACGCCGGTGCCGACGGCATCAAGGTGGGCATCGGCCCGGGGTCGATCTGCACCACCCGGGTGGTCGCGGGCGTGGGCGTGCCGCAGGTGACGGCGATCTACGAGGCCTCGCTCGCGGCTGGTCCGGCCGGCGTGCCGGTCATCGGCGACGGCGGGCTGCAGTACTCCGGCGACATCGCCAAGGCCATCGTGGCCGGCGCCGACACCGTCATGCTCGGCTCGCTGCTGGCCGGCGTCGAGGAGAGCCCGGGCGAGCTGATCTTCGTCAACGGGAAGCAGTTCAAGTCCTACCGCGGCATGGGCTCGCTGGGCGCCCTGCGCAAGCGCGGCGCGGCCACGAGTGGCTCGCGTGACCGCTACTTCCAGGCCGACGTCACCTCGGACGACCAGCTGGTCCCCGAGGGCGTCGAGGGCCAGGTGCCGTTCCGCGGTCCGCTCGCGGGCGTCACGTACCAGCTGGTCGGCGGCCTGCGGCAGTCGATGTTCTACTCCGGCGCCCGCACGGTCCCCGAGCTCAAGGACCGCGGCCGGTTCGTGCGCATCACCTCGGCCGGGCTGAAGGAGTCGCACCCCCACGACATCCAGATGACCGTCGAGGCCCCCAACTACTCCTCGCGCTGAGTAGCTCCGCGCCGGGCGTTCTCCACCGCGAACGCCCGGCGCGGCCTCAGCCGTTGGCAGTCGGTAACCTGTGCGGCGTGGCGGAGATCGAGATCGGCCGAGGTAAGCGCGGTCGCCAGGCGTACGCATTCGACGACGTGGCTATCGTGCCCTCTCGGCGCACGCGTGACCCCGAAGAGGTGTCGACGCACTGGCAGATCGACGCCTACCGCTTCGAGATCCCGCTGGTCGCCGCGCCGATGGACTCCGTCATGTCGCCCACCACGGCCATCGCCCTCGGCAAGGCCGGCGGGCTGGGCGTGCTCGACCTCGAGGGGCTGTGGACCCGGTACGAGGACCCCGAGCCCCTGCTCGAAGAGATCGCCGGGCTCGACGACGACCAAGCCCTCAACCGGCTTCAGGAGATCTACACCGCGCCGGTGCGCGAGGACCTCATCGCCGAGCGACTCCGCGAGATCCGGGCGGCCGGCGTGACCGTGGCCGGCGCGCTGTCCCCCCAGCGGGTCAAGCGCTACCACGAGGCCGTGATCGAGGCCGGCGTCGACCTGTTCGTCATCCGGGGCACCACCGTGTCGGCCGAGCACGTCTCCGGCCGGGCCGAGCCGCTGAACCTCAAGCAGTTCATCTACGAGCTCGACGTGCCGGTCATCGTCGGCGGCTGCGCCACGTACCAGGCAGCGCTCCACCTCATGCGCACCGGCGCCGCGGGCGTGCTCGTGGGCTTCGGCGGCGGCGCGTCCCACACCACCCGCTCGGTCCTCGGCGTGACGGTGCCCATGGCCACGGCGGTGGCCGACGTCGCCGCCGCGCGTCGCGACTACCTCGACGAGTCCGGCGGCCGATACGTCCACGTCGTGGCCGACGGCTCGATCGGGCGCTCCGGCGACGTCGCCAAGGCCATCGCCTGCGGCGCCGACGCCGTCATGGTCGGCTCGCCACTGGCGCGCGCCGAGGAGGCGCCCGGGCGCGGCTGGCACTGGGGCTCGGAGTCCCACCATCCCGACCTCCCGCGGGGTGAGCGGGTCCGGGTCGGCACCATCGGCCCGCTCGCGCAGATCCTCGGCGGTCCGTCCTACGTCGCCGACGGCTCGATGAACCTCGTCGGGGCCTTGCGGC
This sequence comes from Jiangellaceae bacterium, assembly GCA_036566745.1. Taxonomy (GTDB): domain Bacteria; phylum Actinomycetota; class Actinomycetes; order Jiangellales; family Jiangellaceae; genus DATCVR01. Next base: position 6,775 of record DATCVR010000193.1, read on the forward strand.
GCTCCATGGCCACCACGGGATACACCGAGGTCAAGGAGTTCCAGCGGGTCGAGGTCACCGTCCTGCGCTGACCCCGCACGCCCACCACGGCCGGCCCGGACGAGCGTGCTCGCCGTCGGTGGGTCACCGTACGCTGGCGGGGTGAGCATTTCCGGCGTCTCCGTCGACGATGTCATCCAGCCCCACGCCATCGACCGGCTGGTCGATCGCGTGGTGGCCCGCCCACGCGCCGACCGCGTGCCGTCCGTCGCGCCCTTCACCGGAGCGGTGCTGGCCCAGGTGCCGGTGTCCACCCCCGACGACGTCGAGGCCGCGTACCGCGCCGCGCGGGATGCCCAGCACGGCTGGGTCCAGCGCTCGCTCGACGAACGCGCCCACGTCATCCGCCGCATTCACGACCTCGTCCTCGACCGGCAGAGCGAGATCGCCGACCTCGTCCAGGCCGAGTCCGGCAAGGCGCGCAGGGACGCTTTCGAGGAAGTCGCCGACGTCGCCCTGGCCGCCCGCTACACCGCCACGCGCGGCCCGGCCCTGCTGCGCGACCGCCGGCGGCTGGGCCTGTTCCCGGTGTTGACGCGGGCACTCGAAGCTCGCCGGCCCAAGGGCGTCGTCGGCGTCATCTCGCCGTGGAACTACCCGCTGACGCTCGCCATCTCCGACTGCCTGCCGGCGTTTCTGGCCGGCAACGCCGTGGTCCACAAGCCCGACTCGCAGGCCATGGTCACCGCGTTGCTGGCGCGTTCCATCGCCGTCGAGGCCGGGTTGCCCGAGGCGTTGTGGCAGATCGTCTCCGGCGACGGCCCCACCATCGGGGGCGCGGTGGTCGACGGTGCCGACTACGTCTCGTTCACCGGCTCCACCGCCACCGGGCGCATCATCGCCCGCCGGGCGGGGGAGCGGCTCGTCGGTGCCTCGCTCGAGCTGGGCGGGAAGAACCCCATGCTGGTGCTCGACGACGCCGACCTCGATCGGGCCGCCGAATGCGCGGTGCGAGCCTGCTTCTCCAGCGCGGGCCAGCTGTGCATGTCGATGGAGCGCATCTACGTCGCGGCCGGCGTCCACGACGCCTTCGTCGAGCGCTTCCTGGCCCGGGTCGCCGGCATCCGCCTCGGCGCGGCGTTCGACTACAGCGTCGACGTCGGCTCGCTGATGTCCCAGGCCCAGCTCGACAAGGTCGTGGCTCACGTCGACGACGCCCGGCTCAAGGGCGCCGAGGTGCTGGCAGGCGGTCGGCCCCGCCCCGACCTCGGCCCGTGGTTCTACGAACCCACCGTGCTGGCACGGGTCCGTCCCGGCATGCTGGCGGCCGACGAGGAGACGTTCGGCCCGGTCGTGTCGGTCTACCGGGTCGAGTCCGACGACGACGCCGTGGCCCAGGCCAACGCCTCGCCGTTCGGCCTCAACGCCAGCGTGTGGTCCGGCGACGTCCGGCGCGGCGTCGACGTGGCGGCGAGGCTGCGTTCCGGCATCGTCAACGTCAACGAGGGCTACGCCGCCGCGTGGGGCAGTCACGACGTCCCCAGCGGCGGGATGAAGGCCTCCGGGCTCGGCCGCCGCCACGGCCGCGAGGGCATCCTGCGCTACACCGAGTCGCAGGCCATCGTGGTCCAGCGCCTCCACGGCGTCACACCGCTGCCCGACATGGACTTCGACCGCTTCGCCGAGCTGATGACCGCGTCGCTGCGCGCGCTGCGCCGGATCGGCCGCCCCTGAACCCTCGCGGCGGGGCGGGTCAGCGCGGCGCCGACGCCGGCATGCCGTGCCACGACTCCCAGAGGGCTGCGTACGCGCCGCCTTCGGCCACGAGCTCGTCGTGGCTGCCCAGCTCGGCGATGCGCCCGCCGTCGACGACCGCAACCCGGTCGGCGTCGTGCGCGGTGTGCAGGCGGTGGGCGATCGCGAGCACGGTGCGTCCGTCGAGCACGGCCGACAACGACCGTTCGAGGTGACGCGCCGCGCGGGGATCGAGCAGCGAGGTCGCCTCGTCGAGCACGAGCGTGTGCGGGTCGGCCAGCACGATCCTGGCCAGCGCGATCTGCTGGGCCTGGGCCGGGCCCACGACATGCCCTCCGGAGCCGACCATGGTGTCGAGGCCCTCGGGGAGCGCCTCGGCCCAGTCGAGCGCGTCGACGGCGGCCAGGGCGCGACGCAGCTCGTCGTCGGGGGCCGACGGCGCCGCGAGCGCGAGGTTGTCGCGCAGTGTCCCGACGAACACGTGGTGCTCCTGCGTCACCAGCACGACCTCGCGGCGCAGCCGGTCGAGCTCGAGATCGACCAGCCGCACCCCGCCGACGTCGACCCGGCCGGCGCGCGGCGGATGGATGCCGGCCAGCAATCGGCCCAGCGTGGACTTGCCTGCGCCCGACGGCCCGACCACGGCCAGCCGCTCGCCGTGGCACAGGTCGAGCGAGACGCCGTGGAGGACGTCCTGGCCCTCGCGGTAGGCGTACCGGACGTCGCTGGCCCGGATGTCCTCGTGGTCCGGCTCGGCGCCGGTGGCCTCGCGGTCCGACGGAACCCCCGCGATGCCCACCACCCGCGCCATCGACGTGGTGCCCACCTGGAGCTCGTCGAGCCAGGAGACCAGCCGGTCCACCGGGTCGACGATCTGCACCATGTACAGAACCACGGCCGTGACCTGGCCCAGCGTGGCCTGACCCTGGCCGACCAGCCAGGCGCCCCAGGCCAGGGTGGCCACGACGGGCAGCACATACGCCAGCTCGGCGGTGGGGAACCAGACCGTGCGCAGGAACAGCGTGCGCCGCTCGGCGGCGTAGGCCTCGGCGAGGTCGTCCTCGGTGCGGCGGATGCGCACGTCGGCCAGCGACAACGCCTCGATCGTGCGAGCGCCGTCGACCGTCTCGGTGACAGTGCCGTCGATGGTGGCGTACGACGCCCGCTCCCACAGGTATCCGGCCCGCGCGCGTGTGAGGTACCAGCGGGTTCCGGCGTACAGCAGTGGCACGCCGACGACTCCGGCGAGGGCGACCATCGGGCCCGCGACGAGCGCCGCGCCCAGCGTGAGCACGGTGGTGACACAGGCGACCAGGATCTCGGGCACCGCGAAGCGCACCGTGCGCGAGAGCGCGTCGACGTCGCCGGTGGTACGGGCGACCAGGTCGCCGGTACCGGCCCGTTCGACGGTGGACAGCGGCAGCGCCAGCACCCGTCGCATGAAGGTCTCGCGCAGCTCCGCGAACACCTGCTCGCCCAGCACGAGCGAGCGCCTGATCGCCGCCCGGGTCAGCAGCGCCTGGGCCACGATGAACACACCCAGGGTGGCGGCCAGGAGGTCGATGCGGGTGGTGGTGACGCCGTCGACGATGCGGCCCAAGAGGAACGGCCCGGCCAGCCCGACGGCCGCGGCGACGATGTGCAGCGTCAGCGCACCGCTCAGCGGCCGGCGATGGCGGCGGAACAGCCGCCGGGCCTCGGCGCGAACCTCTTCGGCCGAGGCGACGGGGAGCGCGCTCACGCGGCCTCCTCCTCTCGAGTGACGGTCCGGCGGTAGCCGGGGGTGTGGGTGACGAGCTCGTCGTGGGTGCCCAGGGCGGCCACGCGGTCGTCGTCGAACCACACGACGGTGTCGGCCTGGGCGAGCAGGAGCGGGCTGGCCGTCACGACGACCGTGGTGCGCCCGGCCCGCGCCTGCCGGAGGTTCGCCGCGATGGCGGCCTCGGTGTGGGCGTCGACCGCGCTGGTGGGCTCAACCAGCACGAGGATCTCCGGATCGGCGACCAGGACCCGCGCCAGAGCCACCCGTTGCCGCTGGCCTCCCGACAGCGACCGGCCGCGCTCCTCGACGACCGAGTCGAGGCCGTCGCGCAGGGCGTCGAGCACGTCGCCGGCCGCCGCGGTGTCGAGGGCCGCGGTGATCTCGGCGTCGGTGCGGCGCCCCGTAGGATCGAGGCCGCCGCGCAGGGTGCCGGTGAACAGGGTGGGCTCCGGGTCGCTGACCACGATCCGGCGCCGCACGTCGGCCAGGGGCAGCTGCTCGAGCGCGACGTCGTCGAGGCTGACGTGGTCCGACGGGGTGAGCCGGCCGAGCCGGTCGGCCAGAGCGGCGGTGCGGGCGGGGTCGTCGGAGACCAGCATGGTGAGCGAGCCGGGCGCGACGCGGAGCCCGGTCAGGTGGTCGACCAGCACCGCGTGCGGGGTCGCGGCGCCGTTGGTCCGAGCCGGCTCGTCCGCGCGGTCGCGGGCGTGGTCGGCGACCTCGCGCTCGACCGCCAGCACCGCCAGGACCTTGCGCGCGGCGACCATGGCCCGGGCCGCCGCGTACGCCGTCTCGCCCGCCACCCGCACCGGGATGAGCAGGAAGAACGCGTAGCCGTACATCGCTACCAGGGCACCCGGCGCGATGGTGCCGTTCATGACCAGGCGGGCGCCCGACCAGGTGAGCAGGACGAGGAACACGCCCGGCAGAAGCACCATGACAGCGTCGAGCAACGAGTGGGTGTGAGCCAGCCGGACGCCGGCCTGCTGGACCGTGGACGACCGCTCGGTGTACCGGCCCAGGAACACCGACTCGCCACCGATGCCGCGCAGGACCCGCAGCCCGGCGACCGTGTCGGCCCCGAGCGAGGTCAGCTTGCCCAGGGCCTCACGCTGCTCGCGCTGGCGCTGCTGGAGCGGCTTGATCAGCGGCCCCAGGGCGGCTACCAGCAGCGGGACCCCGATCAGCACGATCAGCCCCAGCACCACCGACGAGCGCAGCACGATGATCGACACCACGATGTACGACGCCACCGCGCCGGCGAATCGAGCCGTCACCTCGAAGGCGTGGCCGATGTGCGAGGCGTCGCTGGAGACCGTGGCCACCACCTCGCCGGTGGGCATGGTGTGCGACACCGCGGGACCGGTGCGCGCGATGTGCCGCGTGACGACCTGCATGGTGCGGAAGGCCGAGTAGAGCCAGTTCGCCACGGCCGCGCGGTGCCGCAGCGATCCGATGACGGCCTGGACGAGGCCCAGACCCGCCACGACCAGCGCCCAGCGCACCGCGCCGCTGGTGTCGTCGTCGGCGATGCCGTCGATGCCGTGCCCGATCGCCCACGGCATCAGCGCCTGCGCCACCATCCAGACGACGCCGTACGACGTGCCCAGCAGAAGCGTCCCGGCCTGGGCCCGGGCCAGCCACGTGAGGTAGCGCCACGGCGACCGGGTGTCCGGGGTGCCAGGATCTGAGAACGGTAAGGCGCGCACGAGATACCACGGTACGAATCAGGACCGACCTGGTCATCTGGTTTTCGTCCGTCGACGGTGGTCCCGGGCACTCAGGAGGCCGCCACGGATACCCGCCCAGGCGCAGGTGGCGAGCGTGCGGGGGCCAAGTAGGCTCGGGCGCGTGGCAGATTCCCCGCGCGACACCGTTCCTCCGCACGACACCGTGCTCGTGGTCGATTTCGGTGCGCAGTACGCACAGCTCATCGCCCGCCGGGTCCGCGAGGCGCGGGTCTACTCCGAGATCGTCCCGCACACCATGCCGGTCGAGCAGCTCCTGGCCAAGCGGCCCAAGGCGATCATCCTCTCCGGTGGGCCCTCCTCGGTGTACGCCGACGGCGCCCCCAACATCGACCCGGCGCTGTTCGAGGCGGGCGTACCCACCTTCGGCATCTGCTACGGCTTCCAGTCCATGGCGCGAGGCCTGGGTGGCGAGGTCGCGCGGACCGGCCGCTCGGAGTTCGGCCGCACCCATCTCGCGGTCGCCGACCACGGCACGCTGCTGGCCGGCATCGACTCCGGCTCGGCCGTGTGGATGAGCCACGGCGACTCCGTCACCCAGGCGCCGCCGGGATTCACCGTGCTGGCCGCCACCGACGGCACCCCGGTCGCCGCGTTCGAGGACGTCGCGCGCGGCCTCGCCGGCGTCCAGTGGCATCCCGAGGTGCTCCACAGCGAGCACGGCCAGGCCGTGCTCCAGCACTTCCTCTACGACATCGCGGGTGCCCAGCCCACCTGGACCATGGCCAACATCGTCGACGAGTCGGTCGAGGCGGTGCGTGCCCAGGTCGGCGGCAAGCAGATCCTCTGCGCGCTCTCCGGCGGGGTCGACTCCGCGGTGGCCGCGGCGCTGGTCCAGCGTGCTGTGGGCGACCAGCTGACCTGCGTGTACGTCGACCACGGCCTGATGCGCGAGGGTGAGTCCGAGCAGGTCGAGCGCGACTACGTCGCGGCCACCGGCGTCGACCTCCACGTGGTCCACGCCGCCGACCAGTTCCTCGATGCGCTGGCCGGGGTCGAGGACCCCGAGGAGAAGCGGAAGATCATCGGGCGCGAGTTCATCCGGGTGTTCGAGCAGGCCGCACGCGACGTCGTGGCCAAGGCCGGCGACCACGGCGCCGAGGTCGAGTTTCTCGTCCAGGGCACCCTCTACCCCGACGTCGTCGAGTCCGGCGGTGGGGAAGGCGCGGCCAACATCAAGAGCCACCACAACGTCGGCGGCCTGCCCGACGATCTCCAGTTCACGCTGGTCGAACCGCTGCGGGCGCTGTTCAAGGACGAGGTCCGCGCGGTCGGCGAGCAGCTCGGACTGCCGCCGGAGATCGTCTGGCGGCAGCCGTTCCCCGGCCCGGGGCTCGGCATCCGGATCGTGGGCGCGGTCGACCGCGAGCGGCTGGCGATTCTGCGCCGCGCCGACGCCATCGCCCGCGAGGAGCTGACCGCCGCTGGGCTCGACCGCGACGTGTGGCAGTTCCCGGTGGTGCTGCTCGCCGATGTCCGGTCGGTGGGCGTGCAGGGCGACGGCCGCACCTACGGGCACCCGATCGTCCTGCGGCCGGTGTCCAGCGAGGACGCCATGACCGCCGACTGGTCGCGGCTGCCCTACGAACTGCTCGAGACGATCTCCACCCGCATCACTAACGAGGTGCGCGAGGTCAACCGCGTCACGCTCGACATCACCAGCAAGCCGCCGGGCACCATCGAGTGGGAGTGAGCCCGCCCGGCTGGGCGTGAGCCCGGCCCGCCGGCCGGTGCGGGTGGGGTCAGGACGCGTCGTCGGTGGCGCGTCCGCGCCGGAGCTTGCCCAGCGACGCCAGCAGGCCGGCCAGGCCGATCGACACCAGCATGACCGGCACGGCCACCTCGAGCCCGTCCAGACCGAGCACGTCGTACTGCACGAGCGGCCACATGGCGCTTCCTCCCAGGAAGAGAAGTCCGAAGACGAGCGAGACGACATCTGTGGAGTGGCGTTTCATCGGGTCACCCTGATGTCTCCGAAGCCGAGTTCGAGGTCGAGTTGAATGGTGCCGCCGCCGGGGCCGTCCAGGCCGTTGTCGGTGATCCGCCGTTCCCGACCCAGGCCGCCGGAGCCCTGGCCGAAGGCGCTGATGTCGCCGGCCCCGACCGAGCCGTTGACGATGACGTCGGCGTTGGGCGGCACGATCACCTCGAGGTCGCCCGCGCCCTGGTCGATGCTGAGCCGGAGACTGTCGTCCTCGACCAGCACGAGCCCGGAGAGGTCGTACCGGATGTCGCCGGCGCCGTAGTTGACCGGCTCGCTGGGGATCTGGGAGGCGTCGGTGATGACGACGGTGGTGTCCGCACCGGTGACGCCGTCGCCCCAGCGCTCGATGGCCGTGGTGGAGACCAGCGCCATGCCCAGGACGACGCCCAGGGCTACCAGGCCGCGGGCCCGGCCGTAGCGGGTGCCGACCAGGAGGCCGATGCCCACCACGGCGAGCGCGACGGCGAAGTACATCGCGATCGGGACTGTGGCCCAGTAGACGTCGTTGATGGCCAGGACGCCCACGCAGATGATCGCGGCGAAGACGGTGACCGGGCCGAGGACGGAGCGCGGGGGAGCCGGCTCGGGATCGCGGGGACGCGGCGCCTCGGGCTCCCAGCCGCCGCCGGTGGGGCCCCAGTCGGGTCCCTCGGGCCAGCCCGCCGACACGTTCGGACGTGACGACGCGTAGGCCGACACCCCGAGCTCGCGCTCCAGCGCTTCGGCGTCTCTGGCGTTGGTGGCTTCCGTGGGGTTCGTGGTGTCCGTGGCGCGGGCGGATTCCGGCGGCGACGGCGTCTCGTCGATCGTGGGCGTGGGCGCAGGTGCGTCGGTGCCCGTCGAGGTGCCGGTGGCATCGGTGGCGTCCGTGGTCGCGTCGTCGGCCGGAGGCGGGCCCGCAGGGCTGCTCTCCGAGGACGGCTGCCCAGCCGTCCGGGTGGTCGTCGCGGACCCGGCGTCCGCCGCCGACCACGGGGCGCTCCAGCGCTCGGCGGCGTACGGCGGCTCGTAGCCGGTCGGCTCGGCCGGTGCGGAGCCGGAGGGCTCGTCTCGACGGCGCAGGAGCACCATCAGGCCGATCGCGGCGAGCACGAGCAGGAACCAGCCGTCCCAGGAACCGCCCACGATCGCCGTCGAGGCGACCAGCGTGACGATCGTCAGGACGATGGCGAGGGGGACCGCTCCGGATGTGCGTGGCTCGCGCCGGCCCAGCGCCTGCTCGACCACCGAGCCCGGCTCGTCGTCGGCCGGGATCAGCAGCCAGCCGATCGCGTACAGCAGGATGCCCACGCCACCGAAGACCGCCAGCACGGCGGTGGTGACCCGCAGCACCACCGGGTCGATGCCCAGCTGCCGCCCGACACCGCCCAGGACCCCCGCCACCACGCGGTCGGTCCGGCTGCGCCGCAACGTCCGCAGCTCGTCGCCGACCCGGGGCTGGGAAGCGGCCATGGTGCCATCCTCGGGGGTTCGAGGCGTCTCCGTCATGACATCGATGGTCCCGCGACCCACGAGTCCGGGCCATCGGGGATGACCCCGGTACGACCCTGGTCAGCGCTCGGGGCCACGCGCGGGACGTCCCTCATGGCGGTGCGGGCGCGCGCGTGTGACCATCGATGTCATGAGTGCCGTGCCCCACCCTCCCGCCGCGCCGTCGGCCGGAGGGCCGGACAGCGCCCCGAGCGGCGCGCGAGGGCCGGACAGCGCCCCGAGCGGCGCGCGTGCCCAGAGCGGCCCGGGCGACGGCACCCCTGTGCGTTCCCCCCGGGAGACGTCCGCGGGCTCCGGCCCGCCAGGGTCGTGGCGGCTGCGACCCGACGGTGCCACCCCGCGATTCATGCGCCGCTCCGACGGCCGGATGGTCGCGGGCGTGGCGTCCGGCCTGGCCGCGCAGTTCGGCGTGCAGCCCCTGGCCGTGCGCATCGCGTTCAGCCTGCTCAGCGGCCTGTCCGGATTCGGCGTCGTGCTCTACCTCGCGCTCTGGATCTTCACCCCCCTCGACGAGACGGTGGCCCGCGAGGCCGAGGAGGACGCTCCGGCCGGCATCGCCGCGGCCACTCGATCCGGGAAGCGCCGTCGCCGCACCCTCGCTCAGCGCACCGGCGACCTCGGCCAGCTCGCGGCCCTGGTGGTCCTCGGCGCGGGCGTCGCGCTCCTCGTCCAGCACACGCCGCTGGGCATCAGCCCGGAGCTGTTCCTGCCGTTCCTGCTGGCCGCCACCGGGCTCACGCTGGTGTGGCGGACGGCCGACGAACAGGAACGCCGGCGGATGACCATGCTGTCCCCGAAGGCGCCGTGGCTGGCCGCGGTCACCGAGGGCGGCTGGGCGGCCACGGTGCGCGTGGTGGCCGGCGTCGGGGTGGTCGTCGCCGGAGTGGTGGTCTTCCTGGTCGGCCAAGGGCAGCTCGAGGCGACGCTCGACGCGCTCGGCGGAGTCCTGGTCATCCTCGTGGGCGTGCTGTTGATCATCGGCCCGTGGCTGTGGCGGCTGTGGCGCAATCTCGAGTCCGAGCGGCGCGAGCGCATCGCCTCGCAGGAACGTGCCGACATGGCCTCGCACCTGCACGACTCCGTGCTCCAGACGCTCGCGCTGATCCAGAAGCAGGCCGGCGACCCCAAGGCCGTGGTCCGGCTGGCCCGGAGTCAGGAGCGCGACCTGCGGGGGTGGCTCTACGGCGACCTGGTCGACGACGGATCCTCCCTGGCGGCCGCCCTGGCCAAGACCGCCGCCGAGGTCGAGGACGCCTTCGGGGTGCCGGTCGAGGTCGTCACCGTGGGCGACACCGAGATCGACGACGCCGCGCGGGCGCTGCTCAGGGCCGGCCGGGAAGCCGTCGTCAACGCCGCCAAACACTCCGGCGCCGACAAGATCGACCTCTTCGTCGAGGTCGGTTCCGACGGGGTCGAGATGTTCGTCCGCGACCGCGGCGCGGGCTTCGACCCGGACGCCGTGCCCGAGGACCGGCTGGGTGTGCGACGCTCGATCATCGACCGGATGGAGCGTCACGGCGGCTCGGCGCAGATCCGGTCCGCGCCCGGTGAAGGCACCGAAGTGCGTCTTTCGACGAGGAGGAACTCGTGACCAGCCCCGATCAGTCCGACCCCGGCGACGCCGTCACCGGTCCGGTGCGGGTCGTCCTCGTCGACGACCACGCGATGTTCCGCACGGGCGTGCGAGCCGAACTCGGCCAGACCGACGTGATCGACGTCGTGGGCGAGGCGGCCGACACCGCCGAAGCCGTGGCCGTGGTCACCGAGCTGCGCCCCCACGTCGTCCTGCTCGACGTCCACCTGCCCGGCGGCGGTGGCGGCGAGGTGCTGCGGCAGGTCCACCCGAAGGCGCCCGAGGTGCGGTTCCTCGCACTGTCGGTGTCCGACGCCGCCGAGGACGTCATCGGCACCATCCGGGCGGGGGCGCGTGGCTACGTCACCAAGTCGATCACCGGCGACGACCTCGTGGCCGCGATCCAGCGGGTGGCCGAGGGCGACGCCGTGTTCTCCCCGCGGCTGGCCGGCTTCGTCCTCGACGCGTTCGCGGGCACCGAGGCCCCGAGCGTCGACGACGACCTCGACCGGCTGACCCAGCGCGAGCGCGAGGTGTTGCGGCTCATCGCCCGCGGATACGCGTACAAGGAGATCGCCAAGGAGCTGTTCATCTCGGTCAAGACCGTCGAGACCCACGTGTCGGCGGTGTTGCGCAAGCTCCAGCTCTCCAACCGCTACGAGCTCACCCGCTGGGCCACCGACCGCCGCCTGGTCTGATCGTTCCGGCGGGATCGCCGAGGTTCGTACGACGTTCTGTAGTAGCGTGTCCGCCGTCACAGAACACGACCGCTGGGAGCGTCGATGGAGTTCGTCTACAACGCCGTGCTGGTACTCCACTTCCTGGGCCTGGCCAGCCTGGTCGGCGGTTGCCTGGTGCAGATGAGCGGCCGGGGCGAACGGGTGGTCAACGCCGCGATGACGCACGGAGCGCTCACCCAGGTGGTCACCGGGGTGATCATGGTCGGGCTGGCCGAGGCGGTCGACTCCCTCGAACGGGAGGTCGACACCCAGAAGATCGCGGCGAAACTGATCGTGGCGCTCGTCGTGGCCGTGCTCTG
>DATCVR010000194.1:0-2538 GCA_036566745.1 Jiangellaceae bacterium
CGCCTCGGCGTTGCCGGTGAGCAGGAACGGGTCGCGGTCGGGCGTCTCCGGGGTGGCGGTGGCGACGGTGACGATCCGGTTGATCCACGGCTCCATGATGTTGAGCGGGACCAGGTTGCGGCGCAGCACGGACATCGTGGCGGCCGCCAGCCGGTCGGGCTCGCCGTGGGCGTAGATGGTGTCTCCGCGGGCGAGCACCCGGTCGGCGACCACGTCGAGGATCACCGTCAGCTCGGGCTTGCCGAGGTGGGCGGAGGAGGCCAGGGTGCCCAGCGCGTCGGCGCCGCGGGCGACCGCGTGCGCCCAGCCACGCTCCGGAACGAAGGCGCGCAGGTCTCGCTCGCGCAGCAGCCAGGTGGCGATCCGGTCGCCCCACTCCAGCACCTTCTCCGCCGGCACCAGCGAGCGGGCGTTGTCGCGGGCGATGCACTGGGCCAGGGCCTCGACCGAGGAGGCCCGGCGGAAGACGCCGTTGTTGCCGGAGTCGCCGAGCCCGACCACGAGGCCGGCCGCCATCCCGTCGCCCAGACCTCCCAGCAGGTCGTCGTAGACGCCGCGCTGGATCCACGTCGAGAGGGCCGGCACGGCCAGTCCGCTGCGTACGTCTGGGTCCGGGTCGCCGAGCATCCGGGTGAGCTCGATGGTGAGGTCACCGAGGGGCCGGTCCGTGGGTACGGCGAGACCGGTCGAGTGAACCTCCCGCCAGTACGCCTCCGACATGGGGAACATCCTGCCAAACCCGGCCACGCGCCGACCACCGACCCGCGCAATGCCCTACCAAGGTCTACATCTACGCTGTCCGCGTGCCCACCCTGAGTGAGCTTGCCCAGAGCCACACCGACCTCGACAGCGAGGACGTCGGCTGGCTTCAGCTGCTCATGGCCGACTGGCAGATCCTGGCCGACCTCTCCTTCGCCGACCTGGTGCTGTGGTTGCCGGACAAGTCCGGGAACGGCTTCTGGGCGGCCGGTCAGATGCGTCCCACGACCGGTCCGACGGCCTATGTGGACGACATCGTCGGCATGTTCGTGCCGAAAGGACGCCACGCCACCCTCGACGACGCCGTCGATGCCGGCCGGCTCGTTCGTGAGGGCGACCCGGAGTGGCGCGACGACCTCCCGGTGCGGGTCGAGACCATCCCCGTACGCCGCGCCGGCCGCATCATCGCGGTGCTGAGCCGCAACACCAACCTGCTCGGCGTACGCACGCCCTCCAAGCTCGAGCTGTCCTACCTGCAGACTGCCAATGACCTGACCCAGATGGTCGCCAACGGCTACTTCCCGGCGGTGGGGCAGCGCAGCGACCACACCGACACCCCTCGGGTCGGGGACGGGTTCGTGCGGGTGGACGCCGACGGTGTCGTCGACTACGCCAGCCCCAACGCGCTCTCGGTCTTCCGCCGGCTGGGGCTCTCCGGCGACCTCGCCGGCCAGTCCCTGGCCGGGATGACCCGTGCCCTGGTGCCGCCGCGCAAGCGCCCCGACGAGGAGACGCTGAGCGCGGTCCTCGGCGGGCGGGCCCACCGCGACACCGAGATCGACACCGGGGTGATGGCGATCATCATGCGCTCGATCCCGCTGCGGCCACGCGGCGAGGCGATCGGTGCGCTGGTGCTGCTGCGCGACGTCACCGACCTGCGCCGACGCGATCGTGAGCTCGTCACGAAGGACGCGACGATCCGCGAGATCCACCATCGAGTGAAGAACAACCTACAAACCGTGGCCGCGCTGCTCCGGATGCAGGCTCGCCGAGTCGACTCCGGTGTCGCCCAAGATGCGCTGAACGAGGCCGTACGGCGTGTCGGGTCCATCGCACTGGTCCACGAGATCCTCTCCCAGCAGGCCGTCGAGGAGACCGTCGAGTTCGACGAGATCGCCGATCGGCTCGCGTTGATGGTCGGTGAGGTCACCTCGGTCGGCGTCCCGGTACGGGTGCGCCGTGAGGGCTCGTTCGGATCGCTGCCCTCGGAGGTGGCCACGCCGATGGCGATGGTCGTCACCGAGCTGCTGCAGAACGCAGTCGAGCACGGCTACCGCGGCAGCGGTCCTGGCGATGCCGAGACGGGCAAGATCGTGATGTCCGTACGACAGCAACCCGCCGGGCATCTCCGGGTGACCATCGAGGACGACGGTCATGGACTACCCGACGGGTTCAGTCTCGACACATCGACAAACCTTGGGTTGTCGATCGTGAAGACTCTCGTCGAAGGCGAGCTCGGGGGCCGGCTCTCGTTGGGGCCCCGGCCTACTGGCCATGGGGCGAGAGCTGCTGTCGAACTGCCGTTGGAGCTCTAGGTGGATCGCTAGGGGTTGATGGCCTCTAGGGGTTGGTCAGACGGCGGTGCGGACACGGGAGCGGGCGTTGCGGCGCTTCAGCGCACGACGCTCGTCCTCGCTAAGTCCACCCCACACGCCGTGGTCCTGACCGGCCTCAAGAGCCCACTGAAGACACTGCTCCCGGACGTCGCAACGCCGGCAGACCTGCTTGGCTTCCTCGATCTGGAGGATGGCCGGACCGGTGTTTCCGATGGGGAAGAAC
>DATCVR010000195.1:0-2183 GCA_036566745.1 Jiangellaceae bacterium
GCGGCCACGGGCTGGCCGCTGACCCGCTGGGTGGGCCGGTTGGGCCCCGACCCGGTGCGGCGGCTCGGGCTGGGGCGGGACGTGGAGCCGGAGCTGCTGCGGACGTCGCTGCCGGAGCCGACGCCGGTGCAACGGGCCCGCGCCGACGCCGCGGTGCGTGCGCTGGGCGATGCCGCGGCCGGATCGACTCCGGGGCCATGGCGGGCATCGATCCGGGCCGCGGCGGCTGATTCGGCCGGTGGCCGGTTGTCCGACGCGCTGGATCAGGCCGTCGTCACCACTGACATCGAGGTGGCGCGCAGGCCGCTGTGGTGGCGGGTGATCGGGGCGGTGCAGTGGGCGGCGTTCCTGGTGGCCGCAGCCGGCGCGGTGTGGCTGCTGGGCCTGATGGCGGCGTCGTTCCTGCAGTTCGACCTCGCGTCGCCGGAGTTCGGCGCGCTGCCGGTGCCGACGTTGTTGCTGATAGCCGGCGTGGTCATCGGGATCGTCGTCGGCGCGGTCTCCTTCGCCGCGGCGCGCCGCGGTGGCCGGCGCCGTACAGCGGCGGTGCGCAAGCAACTGCGCGAGGTGGTCGGCGACGTGGCCGGCGCGGTGGTGATCGCGCCGGTGGAGGCCGAGCTGGAGCGGTACCGAGGGTTCCGTGACGCGGTCGGCGCGGCTGCCGCCGACCGATGACGTCGAGGTCGTCCACACGGCGATGCGGCGCCGCGTCGTTGTCCACATTCGGCTTCGGGTGACTGGCCGCGCCTGAGCGCAGCGTCGAGGCTCGTGGTCGTCATCGTCATGGCCACGAGCGCTGGAGGCGCCTCCGATGAGCGAACCGATCGTCACCGTCATGGGCAACGTCGCGACCGACGTCCGCACCCGGACCACCAAGAGAGGAGTGCCCGTCTCGAGTTTCCGGCTGGCCTGCCAGGGGCGGCGCTACGACGCTGCGTCGCGGCGCTGGGTGGACGACAAGCCGTCGTTCTACAACGTCGTGTGCTGGAAGTCGCTGGCCGAGAACGTCGCCGAGTGCCTGAAGAAAGGCGATCCGATCGTCGTCCACGGCCGGATGAACCTCAAGGACTGGCGCGACGACGCTGGGCGCTCCGGCACCGATGCCGAGATCGACGCCCGGTCGATCGGCCACGACCTGATGCGCGGCACGTCGGAGTTCAGCCGCTCCCGGCGCAAGGTCGAGCAGGCCGACGAGGACGACGCCCTCGACTCCATCCGCTCGGAGTTCCGCGCCCGGCGGGCCGACGAGGTGCTGGTCGACCCCGAGACCGGCGAGATGTACTCCGTCAACCAGCTCTCCGACGAAGCGCCGGGAGGCGAGCCGGCCGGTCGGGCCGACCACGGCGCCGGTCCGGAGGCGGCCGGCCCACAGCCGGCCGCCATGGCCGTCTGAGGTCACCGCACGACACGGGGCGCGGGCGGACGAGTCCGCGGACCACCCCGCCCGGCCTCCGTGGTCACGACGACTGCGGTGAGGCCGTACTCTTGGAGGCGCTATGGCGGAATTCATCTACGTGATGCGTAAGGCGCGCAAAGCGCACGGCGACAAGGTCATCCTCGACGACGTCACCCTCTCGTTCCTGCCCGGGGCGAAGATCGGTGTGGTCGGCCCCAACGGCGCCGGCAAGTCGAGCGTGCTCAAGATCATGGCCGGTCTCGACCAGCCCTCCAACGGCGAGGCGTACCTCACGCCCGGGTTCACCGTGGGCTACCTCGCCCAGGAGCCCACGCTCAACGAGGACAAGACCGTCCTGGGCAACGTCGAGGAAGGCGTTGCCGAGACCAAGGCGCTGCTCGATCGGTTCAACGAGATCGCCGAGCTCATGGCCACGGACTACTCCGACGCGCTGCTCGACGAGATGGGCAAGCTCCAGGAGCAGCTCGACCACCGCAACGCCTGGGATCTCGACTCCCAGCTCGAGCAGGCCATGGACGCGCTGCGCTGCCCGCCGCCCGACGCCGACGTCAGTGTGCTCTCCGGCGGTGAGCGGCGCCGCGTCGCGCTGTGCAAGCTGCTGCTCGAACAACCCGACCTCCTGCTCCTCGACGAGCCCACCAACCACCTCGACGCCGAGAGCGTCCAGTGGCTCGAGCAGCACCTCGAGAAGTACCCCGGCACCATCGTCGCGGTCACCCACGACCGGTACTTCCTCGACCACGTCGCCCAGTGGATCGCCGAGGTC
>DATCVR010000196.1:0-7237 GCA_036566745.1 Jiangellaceae bacterium
GAGGTAGCCCAGGATGAAGTCGATGTTGAGGCTGCGCTCGTGGGCCTCGTCGATGATGAGCGTGTCGTAGCGGCGCAGCATCCGGTCCTGGCCGATCTCGGCGAGCAGGATGCCGTCGGTCATGAGCTTGACGAGGGTGTCATCGCCGGCCTTCTGGGTGAAACGGACCTGGTAGCCCACGGCGTCGCCGAGCTCGGTGCCGAGCTCCTCGGCCACCCGTTCGGCCACGGTGCGGGCGGCCAGGCGTCGTGGCTGGGTGTGGCCGATCGCGCCGCGGATGCCGCGGCCGAGCTCGAGGCAGATCTTCGGCAGCTGGGTGGTCTTGCCCGAGCCGGTCTCGCCGGCCACGACGACGACCTGGTGGTCGCGGATGGCCTCGGCGATCTCGTCGCGGCGGGCGCTGATCGGCAGCTGCTCGGGGTAGCGGATGGTGGGTACGCCCGCAGCCCGGCGGTCGAGGCGGCGCTTCGCGGCGTCGACCTCCCCGGAGATGTCGGCCAGGGCGGTGTCGCGGGCCGCGGCGTCGCGCATCCGCCGGACGCCGTCGAGACGACGGGTCAGCCGATGCTCGTCGCGGAGCGAGAGCTCGGGCAGGCGGGCGCGCAGGTCGGCGTGCGGGGAGGGCGTGGACATACGCCGCCAAGGTTACGTGGCGAGGCGGCCGCCGGTCGCGGGGATTTCCGGCGGCCGCCTTCGTACCCGGTGAGGCTTGCTACGAGGTGCGGCGGTCGGCGAGCTGTTTCAGGTAGAGCGAGCTGGGCGCCAGCCCGGACCGGTTGGTCCCTTCCACGTAGCCGGCCTGATGTGTGGTGTACCAGTTCTGTCCGGTCACAGCGCCGGTCGTGCCGATCGCGAAGTTCTGCGCTGTGGGAGGCGTCTGCACGCACACCTTCTTGCCGTTGTTGACCGTGCAGTTCCACGCCACGCTGTTCACCGAGGACCAGCCGTGCCCACTGCCGAGGTCGCCGCGATTGTGCAGGGAGAGGACCCACGCCTTGTCGCTCTGGCTGGAGAGCTCCTTGATGTTGTCGAACAGGAGCCCTTGGCTCCACCGGTGATGGCCACCGGTCTCGGAGTAGCCGCTCTCGTTGATCCCGTTGAGCCACACGACGCCGGAGCAGGTGCTCATCCCCGAGGACACGAAGGCGTGCCGGGCATGGGTGGACGTCAGGTCACGGAAGAGCACCTGCTGGGCCTGGCCACCGGCATTGAAGTTGTACCGCTTCCCTCCGTCGAGGACGGAGCGGGGATGGCTGGCCCGCACTCCCTGGACGGTGACCCGGGTGCTCCGCGTCACCGTGATGCCGGACACGGAGAAGTGCAGGAACGTGCAGTTGGTGACCCACGAGTCCTCGGTCCGGCTGACGACGACGCAGTTCTGCGGGTGATCCTCGCTGGCGCTCGCCGGATAGCCCATGTCGATGCGGAGGTTCTCCACGCCGACGTTGCGGACCAGCCCGCTCCGGTCCCAGACGTAGACGTAGGACTGCGACAGCGACCGCCGCAGGTCGTTGAAGACAGGAGCGTCGATGACGATGTCGTTGCCGACGATCTGCTTGACGTACCGGTTGTACATGATGGGCAGCGACCCGACCGCCCACGGATCCGCCTTCTTCACACCCCCGCCGTTGATCGCGTCGCCCCACGCCTTGGTGTGTGGATGGACGATGATGATGTTGGCGCCGACCTTCAGGTTGGCCGTCGACGCCAGAGTGAGCCGCCGTTGCCCGGCCGTGACCAGGCTGGACGTGACGCCGGTCTTGGTGCCGGGCACCTGGGTGGCCCAGTCCGAGCTGCCGCCGACCAGCAGAAGCGCACCAACACTCCCGCTTCCGGTGCCGGTGATGACCGTGTTGACCGACGTGTCCGCCCCCTTGCCGACGCCGCGCAGCACGACACCGTTGCGCTTCATGCGCAGCGTGCCGTCGACGACGTAGTGACCGGCCTTGAGCAGCAACGCTCCCCGGAAGCCGTTGGCGGCGTACGGCTTGGCGCCGACCTCGTCCAGTGCGGCCTGAATGTGCGCGGTGTTGTCGCCCTTGACCGGGCCGATCTCCTTGACGACGGGGACGGAAGGCAGCGACTCGGTTCCATTGCGGAATCCGGCCCAGCTGAAGTCGGGGATCACCTTGCCGCGCGAATCCGCCTTGTATACGAGCCGGCCGTCGGCGCCCGGGTAGACGAGTGCGGAGTGCCAGGTGGCGGCGTGTGCGGCCTCCGGGGCAAGCACGGTGCGGGCGACGGAGACGCCCGCGCCTGCGGCAAGTACTCCGCCGGCCCTCAACAAGGTGCGGCGCGACAAGGATCCGGGCATAGGTTCGGCCTTTCGGTATTCAAGGCGATCAAGGCTGATCGGGTGGAGAAGCAGATGCGCCGCACGGTAGGTAGCGGCGGTTTCCGTTCGGTTTCTGCGCTTCCCGACGTCCAGGCGGCGGCACCGAGCCAGGGGACCGGCTCGCGCCTGTCTGCCCGGCATGTCCACGTACTACACTCCGCTGATTCCGATCAAGGGGGGCAGGTTGTGGGCATGCATGCATTGCTGCGGAGGTTCCCGCCGATAGCGCGACGGGAACGTGCCATCGCGACTGTGACGGCAGAACGCGACAAACTCCGGCGCAGCCGCCGGAAGCTGACTCGGCAGTTGCAGGACGAGCGCGACGCGAGGAGCGCAGAGCGAACCGCCGCCGAGGCACGACTCAAGGCCGCCGAGGCACGAGCGAGCGCCGCCGAGGGACTACGGAACGCCGCCGAAGCGCGAGTGAGCGCCGCGGAGGCGCGAGTGAGCGCCGCTGAGGGACGTCGCGCCGCCGCAGTCGCGGCTCTCGCCGCGCACGAGGTAGCCGCACAGAAGGCGCTGGACGCGCAGAAGAGTCGCCTGCTGCGGCCGGCGGACAAGCCGTCGTTCCACGTCAAGCTGTACGAGGCTGCGCGGGTGCGGGCGATCGGTGTGCAGCGTGACCTCTGGCTGTCTCCGCCTGTGATGGAAGTCAACGACAAGGACGCCGGGTATGCCTTCGCTCGGAGTCACGGCATCGCCGCACCACGTCAGCTGGCGACCTTCGAGCGGCCCGGCCTGATCGATTGGTCGGAGTTGCCGGACAACTTCGTGATCAAGACCTTGCGCGGGACATCGAGCAGGGGCGTGCTGGTGCTCGAGCGCGTCGCGGGCGGATACATCGACCACATGGCAGGTGATCACGCCGTGATGAGTCAGGCCGACGTCATCGGCTATCTGGACGCTCGGGTCCTGACCGATCAGGTCAGTCCCGAGCTGGTCATCGAGGAGGCGCTGCCGTCGCCCTACGGTGATGGCCGGAAGATCGTGCCCGACGCCAAGCTGTACTGCTTCTACGGGACGGTGGGCATGGTGATGATCGCGGCGCGGAGCAGCCGGAGAGCGGCCGACCTGTCGTTCCGGTACTTCGACGCTGCCGGAACCGACCTCGGCGACGTGCGGACCGGGCCGAGGCACGATCCGAGCCTCCCTGAGCCGATGCACGTGGCGGCGCTGGTGGCAGCCGGTGCGCTCCTCTCGGCGGCGCTGCCAGAGCCGTTCGTTCGGCTGGACTTCTACGAGCAGCCCGACGGGATCGTCTTCGGCGAGACGACCTTGGGGCCGGGCGGCAAGCAGCTCATGCGCAGCGACGTCGACCAGCTGCTCGGCGCCATGTGGGAGGACGCTGAGGCACGACTTCGCGCCGAGGCGTACGCGGCACAGATGCGCGGACCCCGGTTCGGGGATCTCGCCACGTGGCACGAGAGCCCCGGCCGAGCTGACGGCACGCGTGATGACGTGATCCCGCAACCGTCCGCCCCACTGAGCCAGGTGGAGCTCTGAGAGCACGAGATCACGCACGTATCGCGGTGCGGGCACTCTCGGTCGTGGACCCGAGCAGGTCCAGCGCCGCGGCTGACGGCGATCCGGGCTCGGCGACGTGGGTCACGAGGCGCTGCCCGGTGGCGTCGGCCAGGTGCAGCACCTCGAACTCGAGGTCGAGGTCGCCCACCTCCGGGTGATGGAGGCGCTTGACGCCTCGCGTGCACCGGGCCACCGGGTGCCGGGCCCACAGCGCCGAGAACTCCGGGCTCTTCATCGACAGCTCGCCGACGAGCTCCGCCAGCTCGCGGTCGTCCGGGAACTGTGCGGCCACGAAGCGCAGCGACGCTACGGCCAGTCCGGCCTCCTCGGACCAGGAACGGTGCAGGTCACGAGTGTGCGGATCGAGGAACAGCAGGCGGGTGAGGTTGGGGCGGTCGGCCGGGTGGGCGGGGGCGCCGGCGTCGAGGTGGCCGGCGAGGAGGAGGTGCCCGAGCCGGTTCCAGGCGAGCACCTCGTTGCGGCGGCCGACGATCACGGCGGGGATGCCGTGCATCGCCTCGATCAGCCGCTTCGTGCCGGGCGCGGCGTGATCGGGGCGGCTGGGGCGGCGGCGCTTGGTGGTGGTGGTGGGGCGGGCGAGGGCGTGTAGGTGGGCGCGTTCGTCGTCGTCGAGCTCCAGCGCCCGGGCCAGGGCGTCGATCACGGCCTCGGAGGCGTTGGTGCTCTGTCCCTGTTCGAGCCGGGTGTAGTAGGCAGCCGAGACGCCGGCGAGCTGGGCGAGCTCCTCGCGCCGGAGGCCGGGCACCCGCCGGTGGCCGTACGACGTGATGCCGACGTCGTCGGGCGTGAGCTCGGCGCGACGCGACCGGAGGAACTCGCCGAGCGCCGCGGCGCCGCCTGTGTGCTCCATGCCGCTATTGTCCGCGTTCGGCGGGCCGACTGCCTGTCCCTGCCAGTGGTAGACACACCAGAGGGCTGGCTGGTGGTGGCGGCGGGCTCGACCGTGGTGGCGTGACTCTCACCGATCTGTCCGCCGCGCCGCACCGGATGACCCGGCGGCACCGGCTCGTCCTCGTCGTCCTGCTGACCGCTGGTTTCACGCTGGCGGTCGACTTCTCGATCCTCAACGTCGCGTTGCCGGCGATCGGCGCCGAGGTCGGGTTCTCGCTGGAGCAGCTCCAGTGGATCGCCACATCGTTCGCGTTGTGCGCCGCGGGCTTCACGCTCCTGTTCGGGCGGATCGCCGACCTGTTCGGGCGGCGCCGGCTGTTCCTGGTGGGGATGGCGCTGCTCGGGGTGTCGTCGCTGGCAGGGGGCCTGGCGCAGGAACCGGCGTTGCTGCTGGCGGCGCGGGTCGCCCAGGGCCTGGCCACGGCAGCCGTGACCCCGGCGGCGCTGTCGCTGCTGACGACAGCCTTCCCGGAGGGGCCGTTGCGCGAACGTGCGCTGGGGCTCAACGGTGCGCTGATGGCGGCCGGCTTCACCACCGGGGCGATCCTCGGCGGCGTGCTGACCGATCTGCTGAGCTGGCGTTGGGCGTTCTTCGTCAACGTGGCGGTCGCCGTGGTGGTTCTCGCGATGGCTCCGGTGGTGCTCAGCGAGAGTCGGCCGTCGGTCCGGCCCTCCCTCGACGTACCCGGCGCGATCACCGTCACTCTCGGCCTGCTGGCGATCGTCTACGGCCTGACCACCGCGGGGGAGCGGTCGTGGGGGGATCCGCTCGCGTTGGGCGCCCTGGGCGGCGGGCTGGCGTTGCTGGTGGTGTTCTGGCTGGTCGAGCGCCGGGTCGCGCAGCCGTTGGTGCCGGTGGCGATCCTCACCCGCCGGAGCGTCGCGTGGGGCAACGTGGCCGGGCTGATGGCGTTCGTGACCGAGACGTCGCTGGTGTTCTTGCTCACCCTGTACCTGCAGAACGTCCTCGGGTACTCGCCGCTGGCAGCGGGTCTGTCCTTCGCCGTGCTGGGTGCAGGGACGGTGCTCGGGGGCATCCTCGGACCGAAGGTCATCGCGAGGCTGGGGCGAACGAACGCGCTGGTGGCGGGGTTCCTCGTCCAGGCCGCCGCCACGGCTGCGCTGATCTTCCTCGGCGCCGAGCCCGGGTGGATCGTGGTGTTGCTCGTGGCCACCTTCGTCGGAGGGGTCGCCAACCTGGTCGCGATCGTGGGCTTCATGGTCACCGCCACCTCCGGCCTGCCCGACCACGAACAGGGCCTGGCCACGGGTCTGGCGACGATGAGCCAGCAGGTCGGGATCACCCTGGGCATCCCGATCATGTCGGCCGTGGCCGCGGCTCGCGTCAACGCGGCCGGCACCGAGACCACGGCCGCCGTCCTGTCCGGCATCACGACGGCGATCGCGGTCAACGCGGCGCTGTGCGTCCTGACCGCGCTGGTGGTCTGGCTCGGCCTCGGGTCGCGGAGCCCGTTGTCACACGCCGCACATCGTCGGTAAACGGCCGCGACATGCTGCGCGCGAAGAGTGGGTGACACATCACGACTCGGCGAGACTCTGGGGACATACCATGCCGAAGCGCCACATCGCGTTGGTCGCCCATGACAACAAGAAGGCCGAGCTGCTCGACTGGGCGGCCTTCAACCGGGGCACCCTCTCGCACCATCAGCTGTACGCGACCGGAACGACCGGCACCATGATCGAGCACGAACTGGGCCTGCCGGTCACCCGCTTCCTCAGCGGTCCGGTCGGTGGCGACCAGCAGATCGGGGCCAAGATCGCCGAGGGCGTGATCGACCTGCTGGTGTTCTTCTGGGACCCGCTCGAACCGCAGCCCCACGACCCCGACGTCAAGGCGCTGCTGCGGGTCGCCGCGGTGTGGAACATCGGCCTGGCCTGCAACGTCACCAGCGCAGACCTGATGATCTCCTCGCCGCTGGTCGCGGGGATCTACCGCCGGACCAGGCCCGATTTCGGCGACGGCACGGCTGGACCCGATCGGGAGGCGAGCGCCGTGTCGTGACGTCCGGGCCGGATCAGGTGGGGTCGTCGTCCTCGGTGAGCAAGCGCGCGTAGTTGCCCAGCGACCGCTGGTATCGCGGCAGGTGGGGAGCCAGAGCGGTGAGGGCGATCGCGACGGCCTCGCGCTCGCGCCCGGTGTCGGCCAGCGCCAGGGCGAGGAACGCGCTGACTGCGTCGTCGAGGTGGTCCGACTGGCGCTTGCGCTCGCCGGTGAGCAGCACGACGCTCTCCTCCGCCCGGCCGAGGTTCCGCAGCGAGCTGGCCATCTGGATGACGGCCCGGCGTCGGCGCTCGCCCTCGAGCCCGTGGTCGAGGGCCTCCCGATACAGCGGGATCGCGAGGTCGGAGTGGCCGGTGGAGTCGAGCGAGGCCCCGCGCTCGAACACGGCGTCGGGGTCGTCGGCGGGCCGCTCGGCGGTGAGCTGCTCCATCCGGGCCACGAAC
>DATCVR010000197.1:0-33678 GCA_036566745.1 Jiangellaceae bacterium
CGCCACGGGCGAGAACAGCCAGTACATCCACGCCTGGGGCTGGATCCCGGCCACCGCAGTGTCCTACGGCGGCGACTACGAGCCGATCCCCGGCGTGCCGTTCTGCTCCTGAGTCCGGCAGCGTCGGCACGATGACGAGCCGAGGGGCGGGTCGTGACGACCCGACCGACCCTCCCTACCCGGCCGTCGTCGTGTTGACGCGGGCTCAGCCCACGTCGAACTCGACCCGGTGCCAGCCGGTCGCACCGTCCGGCGCCGGCGGAGCGACGTCGCTGGTCTGCACCTCGCCGTCGGTCGTCGTGGCCCGCACCTCCACCTGGTGGGTTCCCGGTGTGGCGTCGCCGTCCCATCGCCACTGCAGCCAGGTGTCGGTCGAGGGCACCGCGCCCAGGTCGGCCTGCTGCCACGGGCCGTCGTCGAGACGCACCTCGACGGCCGCGATCCCGCGGTGCTGGGCCCACGCCACGCCCGCGACGGTGAACGGCCCCGGCTCGACCTGATCGCCACGTCGCGGCACGTCGATCCGGGAGGCCACCTTGACCGGCCCGCGCTCGGACCAGCCACGCGTGGTCCAGTACGCCTCGAACGCATCGAAGCGCGTCACCTCGAGGTCGACGACCCACTTGGTGGCGCTGACGTAGCCGTACAGCCCCGGGACGACCATCCGCACCGGGAAGCCGTGTTCGACCGGAAGCGGTGCGCCGTTCATGCCCACGGCGAGCAGGGCGTCGCGCCCGTCGGTGAGCACGTCCAGCGGCGTGCCGGCGTTCCAGCCGTCGTCGGAGGTCGAACGGACCGCGTCGGCGTCCGGTGACGGGCCCGCCAGTGCCAGCACGTCGGCGATGGGCACACCGGTCCACAGCGCGTTGCCGGCCAGTCCCCCGCCGACCTCGTTGGAGACGCACGTCAGCGTCGCCCAACGATCGACCAGGCCGAGGTCGACGAGGTCGGCGTAGGACAGCGTCACCTCACGCTCGACCATGCCGTGGACCCGGAGCCGCCAGTCCTCCGCCCGCACGAGCGGCACGGACAGCGCGGTGTCGATCCGGTAGAAGTCCGGGTTGGGAGTGCGCCACGGGTCGGTCGGGGCCACCCCGAGGTCGGCGCCGGGTGGTGGCGTGGCGTCGGGCAGGTCGACCTGGTCGGCCAGGCCCTCGCGGGAGGCCTCGACGCCGGTACGCCGGGCTCCGAACCAGCGCCCGAAACCGGCCGAAGCCACCGCGAGCCCGCCCGTGACGGCCGCCCCGACCAGGAACGACCGCCGGTCCGACGCCGAGCCGGCCCGTGCCGCGGCGGTCACCGACACCGGCTGGGCGACGTCCTCGGCCTCCGCGGCCACCGCCCGGCGGATCAACGCGTTCAGCGCGACGATGGCGGCGAGCGCACCGACCACGGTCGGCACGAGGTCGATCGTGGTGGTGTCCGGGCGGCTCC
The DNA here is from genome assembly GCA_036566745.1 of Jiangellaceae bacterium. Classification (GTDB taxonomy): domain Bacteria; phylum Actinomycetota; class Actinomycetes; order Jiangellales; family Jiangellaceae; genus DATCVR01. Next base: position 1,435 of record DATCVR010000197.1, read on the forward strand.
ACACGGCGAGCACCACGACGGCGAGCAGCACCGCCATCACCACCAGCCCGACGCGTCGGCGGGTGGCCAGCAACACTCCGACCGCCGCGCTGCCGGCCACGAACACGACTGCCATACCCCCGAGCAGGACCGCCTTGTCGGCGGTGCCGAACCACTCGACCGCGAGGTCCTTGAGCCACGGCGGCACGAGGTCGATGAACGCCTCGCCGACCGCGACGAACGGTGTGGTGGTGCGGCCCATCGCACCGGCGACGAGTTCGGCCACCCCCAGCCCGAGCGCCAGCGCGACCACACCGGCCAGAGCAGCCCTCCAGCGCAAGGGTCGAGTGTGGCCCACTGTCGATTCGGCACTCACCCCTCGATCATCGCCCTGGTCCGTCTCGTCGCGTAGCCGCCGACCATGATCGTCATCAATTCGTCAGGTAGACCGGCCCGCGTGGTCGATCAGGCCAGGGCGGCCGCCAGCGCCGGGGCGATCGCACGGAACGCCCGGCCGCGGTGGCTGATGGCGTTCTTCTCGGCGGGCGAGAGCTCGGCGGTGGTGCGGGTCTCGCCGTCGGGCACGAACACCGGGTCGTAGCCGAAGCCGCCGGCACCACGCGGGGCTCGGATGATCCGGCCGCTGACCCGCCCTTCCTCGACCACCTCGCGGCCGTCGGGCGTCACGAGCGCGGCTACGCACACGAACGCCGCGCCGCGGTGCTCGTCGGGGACGTCGAAGAGCTGGCCCAGGAGCAACTCGAGGTTGGCAAGGTCGTCGCCGTGTCGCCCGGACCACCGGCCCGAGAAGACGCCCGGCATGCCGGCCAGGGCGTCGACGCTGATGCCGGAGTCGTCGGCCAGGGCGGGCAGACCGGTGCCAGTGGCCACGGCATGGGCCTTGAGCAGGGCGTTCTCGGTGAAGGTGAGGCCAGTCTCGACGACGTCGTCGACCCCGGGGAACTCGGCCACGCCCACGAGGTCGACCGCCGCGCCGGCCTCGTCCAGGATGTGCCGGATCTCGGGGATCTTGTGGGCGTTGCGGGTGGCCAGCACCACTCGCGGCGGCCCCGCAGCCGGCCTCACGACGCCAGGGCGGCGCGCTGGATCTCGGTCAGGTCCGCGCAGCCCGCCTCGGCCAGGGCCAGCAGCGCGTCGAGCTCGGAGCGGTCGAACGGCGCCCCTTCGGCCGTGCCCTGCACCTCGATGAACGCCCCGCTGCCGGTCATCACGACGTTCATGTCGGTCTCGGCGCGGACGTCCTCCTCGTAGGGGAGGTCGAGGCGCGCCTCGCCGTCGATCACGCCGACCGACACCGCCGCCACCGAGTCGCGCAGGACCGTGCCGGAGGCGAGCAGCCCGCGATCGCGCATCCACTCGACGGCGTCGTGGAGGGCGACATACGCGCCGGTGATGGCGGCCGTGCGGGTACCGCCGTCGGCCTGGAGGACGTCGCAGTCGATGACGAGGGTGTTCTCCCCGAGCGCGGCGGTGTCGATGATGCCGCGCAGGGAGCGGCCGACCAGCCGGGAGATCTCGTGGGTGCGGCCACCGATGCGGCCCTTGACCGACTCGCGGTCCGAGCGGGTGTTGGTGGAGCGGGGCAGCATCGCGTACTCGGCGGTGACCCAGCCCTGGCCAGAGCCCTTGCGCCAGCGCGGCACGCCCTCGGTGACCGACGCGGCACACAGGACGCGGGTCTTGCCGAACTCGACGAGGACCGAACCCTCGGCGTGGTCGAGCCAGCCACGGGTGATGCGGACGGGACGGAGCTGATCGGCACGGCGGCCGTCGGGACGGGTCATGCGGCCGAGGCTATCCGGCCCTTCCGGCGCACGCGCCGGGCCACCTGTCCCCCGACTTCGCGACCGGCCAGCGTCACCGCCCACGGCACGAGGTCGCGCGCCCGGCGGCCCACCCAGGGCACCCCCTTGACGATCATCCAGCGCAGGTCGGCGGCGGGCGTGGGCACCACACCGCCGGACGGCGCGAGCGAGGGTGGCTCGACCACCGGCCAACCCGCACCGGCGAGCATCGCGGCGAAACTGTGGGCCAGCCGCCGGTGTCCCAGCTCGGAGGGATGCAGCCGATCCACGCTCCAGCTCTCCCGGAGGTACGCCCAGGGCTGTTCGTGCAGGTCCACGCGGAAGCCGCCGTATCGCTGGAACGTCTCGTCGTAGATCGCGTTGATCTCGGCGATCCGGGTGCCCAGCGGCCGGGCCAGCACCCCGGGAAGGCCGAAGACCCGGCTGTGGTCGTGGAGGCGGACCGTGAGCAGCGTGGCGCCCGACTCGGCCAGCGCACCCGCCGCCACCAGCACGTGGTCGCGGACGACGGCCGGATCGAAGTCCGAGCGCATGGTGTCGTTGACGCCGACCATCAGCGACGCGAGCTGCGGACGCAGCCGCAGCGCGGGCCCGAGCTGAGTGGTGCGGACGTCGGCCGCCCGGGCGCCGCTGACGGCGAGGTTCACGAACGGCGCGTCGTCGCCGAACGCCGCGGCCAGCAGAGCCGCAAAGCCACGCCACCCGCCGCCGGGCAGCGCGTCGCCCATCCCGTACGTCGTCGAATCGCCCAGAGCCACGAAACGCACGCTCACGGACATCACCGTGCCCGGCGGTGATCACCATCCCGACCACCACGACGTGACGCGTGGCCGAACCGATGACGAACTCTGGGCCCGGTCGCCGCCGGTCGCCGCCGGGCACCGCCGGGACCGGCCCGGAGCGGCCTGGTAGTCGCCCTAGCTGCCCGAGTGCGGCAGGCAGCCGCCTGAGCGAGGCCGGGCGGCCCGGCTCAGAACAGCTGCAGCGGGTACAGCTCGAACGAGGTGGCGAACCGGCAGCCCAGCCGCGTCCCCTGCGCGCGCGCGAAGCCCTCGAGGAACTCCGCCGGATCGGGATGGTCGGGCCCGAGACCCTCCAGGTAGGCGCGGTGGGCTCGCAGCGACTCGACGCCGAGGTCGAACGTGTCGGTGGTGTCGACGGCGTGGGCCGCCTCGGGTGAACCCCCGGCGAGGATCGCCCGGACGCCGCTCCAGGGCTCGAGTCCTTCGTCGAGGAGCTCGCGGAACACCCAGCGGTTCCCGGCGTCGCGGGCGGCGTCGAGCACGGCCCGGCCCGCGGCGATGTGGTCGGCCTGGTTGAGCATCGAGGCGCCGAAGGTCTCGCGGAAGTTCACCGTGACCACGATCTCGGGGCGCTGGCGTCGGATCACCCGGGCGATGTCGCGTCGCAGGCCCAGGCCGTACTCGACGACGCCGTCGGGATACCCGAGGAACTCGACCTCCTCGACGCCGACGACGGCTGCCGACGCCTGCTCCTCGGCCTCGCGCAACGGACCGGCCTGCTCGGGCGGAATGCCATCGATGCCGGCCTCACCGCTGGTGACCAGGCAGTACGCGATGGACTTGCCCTGAGCCGTCCAGCGGGCGATCGCGGCCGCGCTGCCGTACTCGATGTCGTCGGGATGGGCGACGACGACCAGCCCGCGGCTCCAGTCCTCGGGCACCGGCTCGAGCGGCGGGGGCGCGGTCTCGGTCTCCTCGACAGTCATCAGAACTCCCAGGAGCGGTCGGGCACGGCGAGCTCGACCGGCCCATCGAAGGCGCGTCGAGCTTGCTCGGCGGCGCTCTCGGGGTCGCCCCAGGGTGGCACGTGCGTGACGATCAGCCGGCCCACTCCGGCGGCCGTGGCGTGCTCTCCGGCTTCGCGGCCGTTGAGGTGGAGGTCGGGCTGGTTGCCCGGCACGTCGGCGAATGCCGCCTCGCACAGCAGGACGTCGGCGCCGGAGGCGAGCTCGACGAGGGCGGGGGTGGGCCCGGTGTCGCCGGAGTAGACGAGCGCGCTGCCGTCGTGCTCGACCCGGATCGCAAAGGTCGGCACCGGGTGCGCCACCCTCGCGGTCCGCACGGTGAACGGCCCGATCTCGACGGGCGCGTCGACGTGAGTGCGGAAGTCGAAATAGCCGGACACACCTGGCGCCGGCTCGACCCCGTACGCCGCCGCCATCCGCGCGCCGGTGCCCTCGGGCCCCCATACCGGCATCCTCCCAGTCGCCCGATCAGGTCCGTACCGGAGCGCGACGTAGAGGCCGCAGAGGTCCATGCAGTGGTCCGGGTGCAAGTGGCTGAACAGCACGGCGTCGAGCTCGGCCAGCTTGACATGGCGCTGGAGCGGACCGAGCGCACCGCTGCCGAGATCAAGCAGGATTTGGGCACCCTCTGCTTCGAGGAGGTAGCACGACGCGGCCGACGACGGTCCGGGCACTGTGCCGGAACACCCGATGACAGTGAGCTTCACAGCCTCACCGCCGCGCGGGCTTCGGCGGTCATGATCGATATGTCATTCATCGGGTCACGAGCGTACGCGACGCAGGGAGCCGGTCAGGCCCAGAGCTGCCCGTCGAGACGATCCTCGGCGTCGTCGAGGGTGCCCTCGTAGGCGCCGGTCGAGAGATACTTCCAGCCGCCGTCGGCGACGACGAAGGCGATGTCGGCACGCTCGCCCGCGCGCACCGCCTTGGCGGCCATGCCCAGCGCTGCGTGCAACACGGCCCCGGTCGAGATGCCCGCGAAGATCCCCTCGGACTCCAGCAGCTCGCGGGTGCGCCGCACGGCGTCGCGCGGACCCACGGAGTACCGCGTGGTCAGCACCGACGCGTCGTACAGCTCGGGGACGAAGCCCTCGTCGAGGTTGCGCAGCCCGTACACCAGCTCGCCGTACCTCGGCTCGGCCGCGACGATCTGCACGTCAGGGCGGTGTTCGCGCAGGAAGCGCCCGACGCCCATCAGCGTGCCGGTGGTGCCCAGGCCGGCCACGAAGTGGGTGATCTCCGGCAGGTCGGCCAGGAGCTCGGGGCCGGTGGTGGCGTAGTGGGCCTCGGCGTTGGCCGGGTTGCCGTACTGGTAGAGCATCACCCACGACGGGTTCTCCTCGGCCAGCCCCTTCGCCACCCGGACGGCCTCGTTCGACCCACCCGCCGCGGGCGAGGCGATGATGCGCGCACCCCACATCCGCAGCAGCTGGCGGCGCTCGTCGGAGGTGTTCTCCGGCATCACGCACACCAGGTGGTAGCCCTTGAGCTTGGCCGCCATCGCCAGCGAGATGCCGGTGTTTCCGGACGTGGGCTCGAGGATGGTGCAGCCCGGCGTCAGCCGCCCGTCGGCCTCGGCCGCCTCGATCATCCGCAGCGCCGGACGGTCCTTGACCGAGCCGGTCGGGTTGCGATCCTCGAGCTTCGCCCACAGCCGGACGCGAGGCGAGGGCGAGAGCCGGGGCAGCCCCACCAGCGGCGTGCCGCCGACCGAGTCGAGCAGCGAGTCGAAGCGCATCGGTCAGCGCGGCGGGGTGGACGATCCGCCGGCCGCTCCCCCGGCGACGGCCGGCAGCACCGTGACGGAGTCGCCGTCGGCCACCGGCGTCTTCAGGCCGTCGAGGAAGCGGACGTCCTCGTCGTTGAGGTACACGTTGACGAAGCGGCGCAGCCCGCCGTCGTCGCCGACCAGCCGGTCCCGGAGACCGGGGTGGCGGGCCTCGAGGTCCTCGATGAGTTCCGCGAGCGTCCCGCCGGCACCCTCGATCGCCTTGGCTCCGTCGGTGTACGGACGGAGGATGGTGGGGATTCGGACCTCGACGGCCATCGACGTGCTCCTGGTACGCGGGGTTGAGTGGTCACCTCAGGCAACTGTGGCGATGCGGCCCATCATTCCCCATCGACGACCTCGACCTCCTCCTCGCTCACCTCGCCGTCCACGATCCGGAACGAGCGGAATTCGACGGTGTCCTCGTCGCGCGTGGAGACGAGCACGTAGTGGGCGCCCGGCTCGGAGGCGTAGGAGATGTCGGTGCGGGACGGGTAGGCCTCGGTGGCGGTGTGCGAGTGGTAGACCACCACGGGCTCCTCGTCGCGCTCGTCCATGTCGCGATACAGGCGCAGCAGGTCCATCGAGTCGAACTCGTAGAACGTGGGCGAACGGGCGGCGTTGAGCATCGGGATGAAGCGCGTTGGCTGGTCCGTACCACTCGGACCCGCGACCACGCCACACGCCTCGTCCGGGTGGTCGCGGCGGGCGTGCTCGACGATGGCGTCGACGATGGAACGGCGGATGATCAGCACGTCGCAAGCCTACGTGGACGGGCTGGGTGTGCCTGGAGGACGTGGCGCACCACGAGGCCCTTCGGGCGCATCACCGGGCCTGCATGGGTGGTGCGGCACGGAAGCGGGTGGTGAACGTGATCATTCGGGCGAGGTGAAGCGGGCGATCGACCCAGAGGGTGGGCGGTTCAGGAGGTCAGGACAGGCCGGACGACAGGACCCGGACGAGCGTCTCCTGGACCCAGCCGAGCCAGTCGTAGACGTCGTGGACGTGGCGGCGGGGGTCGTCCTCGTCGAGGGAGTCCCACAGGCCTTCGTCACCCTCGGCGACGCCGAGCCGGGTGCCGAGCGCGAGCCGGAGGTCGGTGAGGGTGCGCAGCCACGCGGAGGCTTCGTCGGCGTCGAGCTTGACCAGCACCTTCTCGCGCGAGCGGGCGGCCTTCTCGTCGGCCGACTCGGCGGTGGCGAGGGAGGCCAGGACGGTCGCCGCGAAGCCGGCCTTGGTCTCACGCAGCCCACGCTCGGTGAACCTGCGGAAGTCCGACGCGGCCTCGTCGTCGCCCTGGTAGGCGTCGGGGAAGAGCCTGAGCAGCACCGGATCAGTGGGCCGCGACGGGGTGGCGTCGGACAGGCCCAGCGCGGCAGCCCAGCCGTCGTCGCCGGCCTGGACGGACGGATCGTCACGTACGAGTTCGAGCATCTGGCCGACCAGCGACCTCAGCAACTCGACTTCGACAGTGTGGAACGACGCCGACACGCCGCCACCTCGTGCCCTCCGGAACGCGGTACTCAGCCTCGGTCCCCCGCCTTCTGCAGCGTGGCCCACAGGCCGTAGGAGTGCATCGCCTCCACGTCGCGTTCCATCTCCTCCCTGGAGCCAGACGACACCATCGCCTTGCCCTTCTCGTGCACGTCGAGCATGAGCCGCTCAGCCTTCGCCTTGGGATAGGCGAAGTAGGCCTGGAATACGTAGGTGACATAGGACATCAGGTTCACCGGGTCGTTCCACACCACCGTGACCCAGGGAGTGTCGGGCACCGGAGCCTCTTCGGCCTCCGGGCGCTCCATCTCGACGGGTGCGGTCATCACGAGCCCCTATGGTGTCATCCTCTGCCCGCGCCGGTCGCGTCCGGCGCGAGAACATCGTGAGTTCTGTGGATAGTCTGACGGTGTGTCGGCATCGACTGCGCTGCTCACCGACCATTACGAGCTCACCATGCTCCAGGCTGCGCTCGCACACGGCACCGCCGGCCGCCGGTCGGTGTTCGAGCTGTTCGGGCGGCGGCTGCCCGAGGGCCGGCGCTACGGCGTGGTCGCGGGAACCGGCCGGTTGCTCGACGCCGTCAAGAACTTCACCTTCGACGACGACGCCCTGGCCGCCCTCGACCGCACCGGCGTCGTCGACGCCGCCACCCTCGCCTGGCTGGCCGACTACCGCTTCACCGGCGACATCTGGGGCTACGGCGAGGGCGAGACCTACTTCCCGTACTCTCCGATGCTCGTGGTCGAGGCCGGATTCGCCGAGGCGGTCGTGCTCGAGACCCTCGCGCTGTCGATCCTCAACTTCGACTCCGCCATCGCCTCCGCCGCCTCGCGGATGACCACCGCGGCGGGCGGGCGGCCGTGCATCGAGATGGGCTCGCGCCGCACCCACGAGTGGGCCGCGGTCGCCTCGGCCCGGGCGGCGTACATCGCGGGCTTCGCCAGCACCAGCAACCTCGAGGCCGGGCGCTCGTACGGCGTGCCTACCCAGGGCACCAGCGCCCACTCGTTCACCCTCCTGCACGACTCCGAGCGCGACGCCTTCACCGCCCAGGTCGACTCCCTCGGCAAGGGCACCACCCTGCTGGTCGACACCTACGACGTCGCCGAGGCCGTGGCCCTGGGCGTCGAGGTGGCCGGCACCGACCTGGGCGCAGTGCGACTCGACTCCGGCGACCTCCTCGCCCAGGCTCGTGAGGTGCGCGCCCAGCTCGACGCCCTCGGCGCCACCGACACGAGGATCGTGGTCACCAGCGACCTCGACGAGCACGCCATCGCCGCCCTCGCCGTGGCCCCGGTCGACGCCTACGGAGTGGGCACGGCACTGGTCACCGGCTCGGGCGCGCCCACGGCCGGGCTGGTCTACAAGCTCGTCGCGCGCGAGGGCGCCGGCGGCGAGCTGGTGGCCGTGGAGAAGAAGAGCAAGGACAAGGCCAGCGTCGGGGGACGCAAGCACGCACTCCGGCGCCGCGATCGGCACGGCGTGGCGGAGGCCGAGATCATCGGCGTCGGCCACCGGCCCACCGACGACGGCGACGACCGCGCGCTGCTCGTCCCGCTGATCCGCGACGGCGAGGTGGTCGGCCGCGAACCGCTGTCCGCCGCCCGCGACCGGCACGCCGCCTCTCGGGCCGAGCTCCCGCCCACCGCCTTGCAGATGTCGCGTGGTGAACCCGTCATTCCCACGCGTTACGAGGAGTAGCCATGACACGCGCACTGATCGTCGTCGACGTGCAGAACGACTTCTGCGAGGGCGGCAGCCTGGCCGTCGCGGGCGGTGCCGACGTCGCCTACGCGATCTCCGGCGTGCTCAAGGACTGGCAGGAGGCGGAGCCGGACGAGCGTGCGTACGACCACATCGTCGCCACCCGCGACCACCACATCGATCCCGGCGACCACTTCTCGGCCACGCCCGACTACGTCACGAGCTGGCCGCCCCACTGCGTGGCCGGCACCGACGGCGCGGCCTTCCACCCCAACCTCGACCCGCAGCCCTTCGACGCGATCTTCGACAAGGGCGAGTACGCGGCCGCCTACTCCGGCTTCGAGGGCCATGCCCACGACGGCGCGGCGCTGGCCGACTGGCTGCGCGAGCACGAGGTCGACACGGTCGACGTCGTCGGCATCGCCACCGACCACTGCGTCCGGGCCACGGCGCTCGACGCCAAGGAGGCCGGCTTCGACACCCGCGTGCTGCTCGACCTCACGGCAGGCGTCGCCGAGAACACCACGCTGACCGCGCTGAGCCAGCTGCGTGCCGCCGGGGTGCACCTCGACGGCCGCCCGGTGGTCCGGCCCTCCTGAACCCCCTCGGACCGCATGCGTCGCCGAGGTAAGGTCCCCCGGTGAACTCGCCCCTGTCCGAGCCCGCCCGCCCCGCGCGGGTCTGGGTGGTCGCCGGAGCACCGGGCGCCGGGAAGTCCACGGTGGCCGACCAGCTCGTCCGCCACCTCCGCCCGGCACCCGCCCTGCTCGACAAGGACACGCTGTACGGCGGCTTCGTGGCGGCGACCCTGGCCAGCCACGGACGCGAGTTCGGCGAGCGGGAGGGCCGCTGGTACGACGAGAACGTCAAGCTGCACGAGTACGCCGGTCTGGCCGCCACCGCCGCACAGGTCCGCGCCGGCGGCTGCCCCGTCCTGATGGTCGCCCCGTTCACCGGCCAGACCCGCGACGACGGCGCCTGGCCCGGCTTCGTGGACGAGCTGGGCGGCGGCGAGGTGACCCTGGTGTGGGTCCGCTGCGACGCCCCCACGCTGCGGAAACGGATCGAGGCCCGCGGCTACGAGCGCGACGCAGCCAAGCTCGCCGACTTCGACACGTTCACCGCCCACGTCCGCCCCGACGAGCCGCCGGTGGCGCCGCACGCGGTGATCGACAACGGTCACGGCGCCGCGCCGCTGGGCGAGCAGCTGGCGGCGCTGGTGCGGTCCGTCGCCGGCTGACCGCGCACCCGGCGCCCCGCCGAGTTCCCAGCGCTCAGCGCGCGTCCGACAGCGTGTCCGACACGGTCAATCCGACACCGTCAGTCCCGACTGCACCGCGAAGACCACGAGCTGGGCTCGGTCGCGGGCGTGCAGCTTGATCATCGCTCGGCTGACGTGGGTGCGGACCGTCGCCGGGCTGACCACCAGCTCGTCGGCGATCTCGTCGTTGGAACGGCCGGTGGCGACCCACGCCACGATCTCGCGCTCGCGCTCGGTCAGCCGGTCGAGCTCGGGGTGCGGCGAGGTGCCCGCCACCTCGCGACCGGCGAAGCGGTCGATGACCCGCCGGGTCACCGACGGCGACAGCAGTGAGGCGCCGGCGGCCACCACCCGCACGGCATGGAGCAGCTCGTCCGGCGCGGCGTCCTTGAGCACGAATCCGCTCGCGCCGCCCCGCAGCGCCTCGAAGACGTACTCGTCGAGCTCGAAGGTGGTCAGCATGACCACGCGCACGCTCGCCAGCGCCGGGTCGGAGGTGATCTCGCGCAGTGCCGCGAGGCCGTCGAGCACAGGCATCCGGATGTCCATGAGCACGACGTCGGGGAGGGTGGCCCGCACGACGCGCAGCGCCTCGCGGCCGTCGGTGGCCTCGCCGGCCAGCTCGGTGTCGGCTTCGGACTCGAACAGCGTCCGCAGCCCCATGCGCACCAGCGCCTGATCGTCGACCACGACCACCCGGATGATCTCGCTCATGCGCCCGATCCTGACAGGTCGGGCAGCGGCAGCCGGGCGTGCACCGCGAATCCGCCGTCGGGACGGGGGCCGGCCTCCAACGTGCCGCCCAGAGCCTCCGCGCGGGCCCGCATCCCCCGGATGCCGGTGCCGTCGCCGTGGTCGGGATCGGGCGGGCTGCCGGATCCGCGGTCGGTCACGGCAAGCGCAAGGACGTCGTCCTCACGCCGGACCTCGACGGCGGCCGCGGCCGCTCCGGCGTGGCGCAGGACGTTGGTCAGCGACTCCTGCAAGATGCGGTAAGCGGCGACATCGACATCGCCGGGCACCCCGTCGAGCTCGCTCATCCGGAGCTCCACGCCAACCCCGCCGGCCCGCATCCGCTCCACGAGGACCGGGAGATCCGCCAGTCCGGGCGCCGGGCGGCGGGGCGCGGCGAGATCGTCCGGGCTGCGCCACACGTCCAGCTCGGCCCGGAGCCCGTCGAGCGACTCGCGGCTCGTGGCACGGATCGCCTCGAGCGACTCGCGCGCCTTGTCCGGGTTGCGATCGAGTACATGCAGTGCCACGCCGGCCTGCATCGCGATGACCGCCAGGCCGTGCCCCACGACGTCGTGGAGTTCCTGCGCCATCCGGAGCCGTTCCTCGGAGACCGCCCTGCGGGCCTGTGCCGCCTTGACCCCGGCCTCGGACTCCCGCCGCACCTTCATCGCGATGCCGACCGCCGCGGGCCCGGCGATCACCGCCAGCCAGGCCAGGCCGAAGGCGAGGATCGCCGTCACGACGGAGCCGTCGTCACGCCCGATCAGCCGGATGAGCGCCACGGTGAAGACGGCCACGAACAGGGCACCGGCAGCGAACAGCGCCCTCCGTGCGGGCACCTGCGATGCCACCGCATATACGGCGAACGGCGCCGTCAGCAGGATCGGCCCGAACGGATACCCGAGAGCGAGGTAGATCGTGATGGCGGAACCGCACAGGGCGAGCATGACCATCGGGGCGATCCGCCTGATCAGCAACGACGTCGCGGCGATGATGACCAGCGCGTAGGCGAGGTGGTCGGGCTGGTTGGTCCAGTGCGGCTGGTTGTCGCCGGCCGGCTGGGTGCCGAAGAGCCCGATGACCAGCAGGCCTAGGGCGGGCACGGCGTCGTGCCACGCCAGCGCGCGCGGTCTCAGGTCCGGAGTCACACGATGACCCTAGGGTGCGCTGCCGACTCGGGGCGTCGCTCCTGCGGCGTATCCGTGCGTACGCGATCCCGCGTACGCCGCGCTCACGCGCTCCTCTGGCGGCGCGGGCGCAGTGTCCTACGTCGGCGGACGTACGGCCGGAGCCGCTTCCCGGCGGACGCGCGGTGACTGCGTACGGCGGCAGTCTCGACGGCATGAGACAACCCATCGCGGCCGAACCCGTCGTGGTCACCGAGGGGCTCACCAAACGCTACGGCGAGCGCAGCGCGGTGACCCAGGTGAGCCTCACCGTCCTGCGCGGCGAGGTCTACGGCTTCCTCGGACCCAACGGCGCCGGCAAGACGACCACCCTGCGCATGCTGCTCGGGCTGGTCCGTCCGACGAGTGGCACCGCGACCGTGCTCGGCCTGACGCCGGGCGACCCGTCGGCGGTGCGGCGAGTCGGCGCGCTGGTCGAGGGACCGGGCCTCTACCCCTACCTGTCCGGGCGCGACAACCTGCGCGTCCTCGCGAAGTACCACGGCGTCGGCCGTTCGGCCGTCGAGACCGCGCTCGAACGCGTCGACCTCGCCGACCGTGGGGACGACCCGTTCCGGTCGTACTCCCTGGGCATGAAGCAGCGCCTCGGCGTCGCTGCTGCCCTGCTCGGCGAGCCCGAGCTGCTCGTGCTCGACGAGCCCACGAACGGGCTGGACCCGGCCGGCATGGCCGACATGCGCCGGCTGGTGGTGGACCTGGCCCGCGGCGGTCAGACGGTGCTCCTGTCCAGCCACATGCTCGGCGAGGTGCAGGAGATCTGCGATCGCGTGGGCGTCATCAACGGCGGGCGGCTGATCGCCGAGAGCACCGTGGCCGAGCTCCGGGGGGCCAGCTCGCTGGTGGTGCGGGCGACGCCGGCCGATCTCGCCCTGGCGGTCGCCATGGACGTGGCCGGCGACGACGCGGTTCACCGGATCGAACCGGACGGTCTGCGGCTCGACGTCGAGGCCACCCGGGCGCCCGAGCTCGCCCGGGCGCTGATCGGCGCCGGCGCATCGGTGCACGAGATCCGGCCGTCGGAGCGCTCGCTCGAGGAGGTCTTCTTCGACCTCACGTCCGGCGCCGTCGAGTCGCCCCAGAACGGTTCCACCTACCCCGAGGTGTCGGAGGCAACGCGATGAACGCCCTGGTCACGAGCACTCGCGCCGAACTGCTCCGGCTGCGGAAATGGCCGGCCACCTGGGTGATGGCCGGTGTGTGGCTGCTGTTGTCGATCATGTTCACGTTCGTCTTCCCGTACATCACGTACCGCACGGGCGACGCGACCGGCCCGGGCGCGGAGGTGCCGGCGCAGCAGCTGCTCGCCGACATGATGCCCGCGGCGGTGCCGGAGATCCTGACCGGCGGGATGCCGATGTTCGGCGGCGCGATCATGCTGATCCTGGGCGGGCTGACGGTCGGCAGCGGCTACGGCTGGGGCACCTGGAAGACGGTGTTCACCCAGGGGCCGGGGCGCCTGGCCGCGTTCGGCGGGACGCTGGCCGCGCTCGCCGTGACGGTCGTGGCCGTGGTGGCGGCGACCTTCGCCGTCGACGTCGCGCTGTCGTCGCTGGTCGCCGTCGTCGAGTCGCAGACGATCGTGTGGCCCGGCCTGGCCGACGTGGCCGCGGCCCTGGGTGGCGGCGTATTGATCTTCGGGATGTGGACCGCCACCGGAGCCCTGATCGGGACGCTTGCCCGCAGCCCTGCGCTGGCCGTGGGGCTGGGCCTGGTGTGGGCGCTGGCCGTGGAGAACCTCCTGCGAGGCGTGGCCGGCCTACTCGGGCCCCTGGAGAACGTCACGGACCTGCTACCCGGGACGGCTGCCGGATCGCTGGCCGGGGCGCTGGGCGGGGCCGGCGAGGGCGGCGACGCGACACCGGGTGTCCTGACGGTGCTCGACTCGGCGCCCGCGACCCTGCTGCTGGCGGCCTACGTGGTCGGCTTCGTGGCGATCACGCTGGCCCTCGTACGGCGCCGCGACGTGGTGTGAGGCTCGCCCGCGGGCGGCCGCGGCCGGCGAGCCGAGCGTTGGCCTTCATCAGCTGCGGGACGACGAGGTACACGGCGAGCGGCACGACGACGGCCGTCAGCACGGCGGTGCGCAGGACGAGCGGCCAGTCCCCGATCACCGGGAACAGCGCGACCTGACCCAGCAGGACCGACGGGAAGATCGCCAGCCAGGTGATGACCGCCCGGCGATGGATGGACGGACCGGCGGGCCGTGCCGGGGTGGCGGCTAGGACGGCAGGCGATGTGGCGGAGGAGTTTTCCAACTGCATGGTTGGAGTATGTCCCTTCGGTGCGTCGTTTGCAACTGCCTGGTTGGAATTCCTACGATGGGCCCATGGCGTGGGACACCGAAGGAACCAAGCGACGTCTGCTCGACGCCGCTGTCGACGAGTTCGCCGAGCACGGCCCCGCCGGCGCCCGGGTCGACCGGATCGCCAAGTCCGCAGGCGTCAACAAGGAGCGCATCTACCAGTATTTCGACGACAAGGACGGATTGTTCCAGGCCGTGCTCGACAGCGAGCTCCTCAAGCTCGCGGCCGCCAACCCGCTCACCCCAGAGGCCGCGAAGGACCTCGGCGCCTACGCCGGCCGGGCCTTCGACTACCACCGCGACCACCCCCACTACCTCCGCCTTCTGCGATGGGAGGGGTTGGCCGACGACCCGTCGCTCGCGGTGTCGGAGGAGCGCCATGCTCACTATCGCGAGAAGATCGAGGCCATCGCCGCAGCTCAGGCCAAGGGCGCCATTCCCGGCGACCTCGACCCGGGCGCCCTCATGTATGCGGTGATCGCGCTGGCGGCCTGGTGGTTCGTCACTCCCAGCGCCGCGCTGAAGGTCGGCCGCGACGTCGACATGGCCGACCGCCGGGCCATCACGGTCGAACTCGCTCGCCGGCTGACCACCCCGTGACCCCGTTATGCCCACCGGCGCGAGGCGACGATCACCGCCAGGCCACCGCGGCCTCGGCTACCCCTGGGGTCCACCGCGGTGTTCACCGCTGAGTAGATGGGCTCGGTCATCTCGACGACGGTGGACGCGACATCGTCCAGGGTGAACGGGAACTTCTCCCCGTTGCTCTCGTCGCTCGACACCTGCAGATGGATCTTCACCACGAGGTTGTCCTGCTGCACCATCGTCATGACGACGTTTTCGGTCACGCCCCCAGCGGTGACGACCGCTCCGCGGGTCCAGGGGCCGGTGAGGTCCTCAGCCGCGGCCCCTCGAAGCCGGTGGCTTCAGCCAGGCGGCTGTCGTACTTCTCACTCGCCTCGTCAGTGCTCCCGAGCGGGACGACCGCGACGTTCAGCCTGGCCGGGACGGCCTCCGTCGACCCGGGAAGGTCGAGCTGCGCGAAACACTGCGGGCCAGCCGGCTCGACCCCCGAGCCCGGTGGGATGTCCTCCGGCCCGTACACGTACCCCGGCGAGGACAGCGTGGTCACGAGCGGCTGCAGGTCGACCAGCCCGCAGACCTTCATCGCCGCGACAACCGAGGCGTCCGCGCCGGCGCCTGCGCTTGCGCCAGCGCCGACACCCGCACTGGCGGGCGACGAGCCGGGCTCCTGGTCGCCGCCGCAGGCCGCGACCGCTAGCAGTCCGGTGGCGATCACTGCGCCGGCCACGAGCTGCGCGGGCTTCCGGCGCTGCGGCGCGAGCGCAGTGGACGCGGTTCATGGGCTCATGGATCACCGATCTCGTGGGCGTGGTCAACAGGAGGTGGGGTGTGTCGTCACCGTCGCCGGAGAATTACGTCTCCCGGATCCGGCGACGGTGACGACCTGAGTGGTTCGGTGCCTTCTCGACCAGGTCCTCGGCCTGAATGTCACCGGCGACAGCGGGCACAGCTCCCATCGGCGACCGGCGCGAGAACGGTGCCCGAACGGCACCGAACCAGCACTCGACGAGTGTCTTCGGCGCCGCTACACCGCCGCTATATCGGCGCTGAAACCCGCGCCGCGCCCGCCCGGCGCCGACGCCCGAGGAGCGCCGCTCCGGCGACCACCAGCACGCCACCGGCGCCCATCACGACGCCCCAGGGGAACGGTCCCGCCATCTCCCCCGGCCGGACCAGGACGCGAACGAGCCCGGTGTCCGGCTCGGCGAAGTAGAGGTTGCCGTGCCCATCGAAGTCCATCGACGTCGGGGACACACCCGCCGATCCGTCCTCCTCGTCGGCCCAGTCGAGGATCGTCGAGATGGTTCCGTCGGTGTCGATCCGCCGGATCCCGTGGATCGGACTGCTCACGTAGATCGTGCCGTCGGCGTCCACGGCCACGTCGGTGGGGCGAGCCAGCACCGCGTCGGTCGCCGGGCCACCATCGCCGATCTCGCCGTTCGTCCACGACGACTCTCCGTTCCCGGCGATCACCGTCGACGCGCCGTCCGGCCTGACCTCGGTGACCTGGTCCAGACGGTTCTCGGCCACGTAGACGGTGCCGTCCGGTGCGATCACGTACACCCGCTGCTCCGAGGCGTCGACGACGTAGACGCCCGCCGGCCCCAGCGTCAGATCCCAGTTGGCCATTGCGACGGTCGTCGCGGGACGCCGTCGGCGACCGCCTGTCCGGACCGCTGGACTCCGGCGGCCAGGCGCACCATCGAGCCGTCGGGGTACACGGTGTCGACGCCGGCGTCGGTGGAGACGTGCACCGCACCGCCGGCGCCCGGGGCGACTGCCCGTACGCCGATCAGCGGTTCGCCGTCGACTCCGCCCGGCACCGGCTCGGGCTTGCCGTCGGCGTCGAGACGCAGCAACCGCCGGGACTGTTCCTCGACGACGCACACCGCACCGCTTTCGTCGACGGCCACCCGCCACGGCCTCGCCAGCTCGCCCTCGGTTCCGGCCACCGTGACGACGGTTCCCGGGCTCTGACCGGCCCAGGGGTCCTCGCCGGGCGTCTGGCGGTCCCCGGCTCCGGTGCCGTCGACCGCAGAGGCCGCCTCTCCTGGCACGATCATCCGTACGATGCCGCCGAGGCCGACGTACAGGTAGCCATCGGGGCCGACCGCCACGTCCTCGACGCTCGCGACCTCTACCTCGTCCTGCTCGCCGGAGGCCGGGACCCATCGGAATCCCCGGACGCTGGACGACATCGGAACCGAGACCTCGCGCACGCTAGGCCGTGCCGGAGCGGGCGGCCGCCGTGGTCGAGTCGGGACCTCCGGCGTCGGCGGCGCGGCCGCGTCGGCGGACCATCAGGACGAAGACGATGACGATGACGGCACCGGCCACGACACCGATCCATGCCCAGGGCACCGGGCCGGGAATGTCGCCGGGTCGTACGACCGCCCGCACCTGGCTGGAGTGAGTGTCGACGAAGTACAGGTCGCCGTGCGGCCCGATCGCCAAGGCGGTGGGGGCGTAGTACGACGTCGTCGGTCCGTCCACCTCCGTCGGCGAGGTGAAGACCGTCGTGATGGTGCCCCCGGTGTCGACCCGCCGGATGCCACGGGTGGCACTGATGTAGAGATTGCCGTCGGCGTCGACCACGACGTCCGAGGGGCTGCTCAGGAGCGCCTCCGTCGCCGGTCCGCCGTCGCCGAGGTCGTCCTGACCCGCGTCCGACGTACGGGAGCCGGCGACGGTCCTGACGTCGCCGGCGGCGTCGATCGCCAGCACCCGGTTGCCGCTCGGGTCGGCGACGTACGCCGTGCCATCGGCACCCACGGCGATGCCACCGGGCGCCGGCACATCGGACTCGCCGAGCTCGGCACGCACGCCGAGCGTGCCGTCCGGGCGGAGGGTGTACAGGCGGTTCTGCGCGCTGTCGGCGATGTAGAGGGTGTCGTCGGGGCCAGCCGCGACGTCCGTCACGGTGATCGTCGCGGTGAGGGCACTCTGGCCGTCCTCGACCTTCGCGTCCTCCGGCCCGCCGCCCGCGACGGTCACGAGGTCACCGTCCGGGTAGAACCTGACCAGTTCGCGTCCGACGACCGCATACGTGTCGCCGGCCGCGGTCGTGGTGACCGCGCCCACCTCGACGAGTGATGACGCCGGCCCAACGAGCGGGCTGATCGTGCCGTCGACGACGGAGTCGATACGCCAGTTCTGGGCGTCGGACACATAGAGGGTGCCGTCGCCGCCGACGGAGATGCCCAGCTGCCGCCCCAGTTCGGCGTCGAGGGCCGCCCTTTCGCCGGAGTCGGCGGCTTCGGCGTCGTCCTCGGTCTCGACGACAGTGGTGATGAGGCCGTCGGCCGAGATGCGGCGGATGGCGTCACTCCGGGAGCCGGTGACGTAGACCGTGCCGTCGCCGTCGATCGTGACGGCGAGCGGCTCGTCGAGGGCGGCCTCGACGGCCGGGCCGTCGTCGCCCGCGTCGCGACGCTCGCCGATGCCGGCAATCGTCTCGATGACACCGCTGGAGTCGATCGTACGGATCCGGCCGTTGAAGGTGTCGGCGACGTAGACGGTGCCGTCGGGGCCGACCGCCACGTCGGCCGGGGTGTTCAGCTCGGCGTCGACCGCGAGCCCGCCGTCGCCGGCGAAGCCGCCCTCGTCGAGGCCGAGATAGCTGTCGCCGGCGATGGTCACCAGGACCCCGTCGGGGCGCACCATCCGGACGTACGGGCGCCCGCTCTCGACGAAGTAGACGTTGCCGGCCGGGTCGACGTCGACGGCTTTGGGCTCCCACAGACTTGCGTCCGTCGCCGGTGCGTTGTCCGCCTCCTTCGCCCACAGGTCACCGCCACCGGCGATGGTCGTGATGACGCCCGCGGCATCGACTCTGCGGATCAGTCCACTGCCGGCGTCGGCGACGTAGAGGCTGCCGTCCGGGGCGATCGCGAGGGCCATCGGGGTGCTGAGAAGCGCCTCGGTGGCCGGCCCGCCGTCGCCGTTGGGCACCTGGTCCTCGCCGTCATCGCTCGGCGGACCGATTCCGGCGATGGTGCTGATGACGCCGGCGGAGTCGATCGTGCGGACCCGCCCGTTGCCCGCATCGGCGACGTAGAGATTCCCCTCGGCGTCCAGCTCGACGTCGAATGGCTGATCGAGCTGCGCGTCCACGGCCGGACCGTCGTCGCCGGCGAAACCCGCGTCACCGGTGCCGGCCACCGTGCTGATGGTGCCGTCCAGGTCGACCTTGTTCACGACGTGGCGTCCGGGGTCGGCGTAATAGAGCGCCCCTGCGGCGTCGACAGCGACACTGCGGGGCCCGAGGTCATGGTCGGGCCGAACGGCAGCGGCCGGGTCGGACTCGGCGTCCGGGCCGGTCTCGACGCCGGCGACGCTGAGGACCGTTCCCGGCTCCTCCTGCGCCCAGGGCGAGTCGCCGGGTGCAGCCCCGTCCTCGGCCGCTTCGCCGTCGGCCGCCTGATCGACGCTCCGCACCAGCATCTGGATCTGCGAGCCGGAGGTGAAGTAGAGGTCGCCGGCCGGGCCGACGTCGATGTCGCCCGGGCCGGGGAGACGCGGACCGACCGTGGTGATGATCCCGTCGGGGTCGACCATGCGGACCCGGCTGTTGCCGGCGTCGGTGATGTAGAGGTTGTCCTCGGCGTCGACGGCGATGGGGCGGCCCTGAGCCTCACTGAGTTCGGCCTCGACGGCCGGCCCGCCGTCACCGCCGAAGCCCTCCGCCGTGCCGGTGACCGTGGTGAGGATCCCCGCGGCGTCGACCTTGTACACCTCGCCGCTCGTCTCGATGGTGAAGTACACGTTGGCTTGGGAGTCGACATCCACGCTGGTGGGGCCGTACGTGTTCGCGCCGGTGGCGGCCAGCCCTTCGCTCTCTCGGAGTGGGAGTTCACCGCCGCCGGCGATGGTCGTGATGACGCCCGATGGGTCGATCTTGCGGATGCGGTTGCCGGTGGCATCGGCGACGTAGACGTTGCCGGCGGCGTCGACGGCGATGTCGGAGGGCTCGTAGATCCACGCGTCCACGGCGAGCCCACCGTCGACCCCGGTCTCGTCCACGTCGTCCTCGCCTGCGCCCGCGATGACGGTGACCACTCCCGCGGGGTCGATGCGGCGGATGTCCTGGTCGGAGGCCACATACAGGCTCCCGTCGGGACCGACGGCGCTGGCCCGCGGCACGTTGCTGGGGCTCCAGAATCCCCAGCCCGGGAGCTCCGGCCCGTCGGTCTCCGGCGATCTCTGCGCCCGCGTGCCCCCGACGGTGTCGATGATGCCGTCGGGGTCGACCATGCGGAGCCGCTTGTTGAACCTGTCCGCGATGTAGACGCTGCCGTCGGGGCCGACCGTCACGCTCAAGTAGTCGTTCAGCCGCGCGTCGAGCGCCGAGCCACCGTCGCCGGAGTAGCCGGTCGCGCCGTTACCGGCCACGGTGCGGAGTTGACCTGGCTTGGGCGCGGTCGCCGTCGCGGTCGCGGTCGCGTCCGCGGGGCCTGAAGCACCCAGGGCAGGCACGTACCCCGTGAGGACGACGACGGCCGCCGAGACAAGCGCGGCCGTCCGGGACGACGACGTGATCGAAACCGGCACTCACGCACTCTGCACGGCGGCACTACACGGCCGCTACATCGCTCACTGCCCGGGGCCGCGCCCGCTCCAGCTCCAGGCGTAGCGACCGTCGTCGCTCTCTCCCCCGGCCTCGCCGATCTCCAGCGGCCGGAACGTGTCGACCATGACCGCGAGCTCGTCGAAGTAATCCTTGCCGAGCGCCGCCTCGATCGCGGCCGGTTGCGGACCGTGCGAGTGCCCGCCCGGATGCAGCGTGATCGATCCCTTCCCGATGCCGGAGCCCTTGCGTGCCTCGTAGTCGCCGTCGACGTAGAACATCACCTCGTCGGAGTCGACGTTCGAGTGGTAGTACGGCACCGGCACGGCCAGTGGGTGGTAGTCGACCTTGCGCGGCACGAAGTTGCAGATCACGAAGTTGTAGCCCTCGAAGACCTGGTGGACCGGCGGAGGCTGGTGGACCCGGCCGGTGATCGGCTCGAAGTCGGAGACGTTGAAGGTGTACGGGTAGAGGCAGCCGTCCCATCCGATCACGTCGAACGGGTGGGTGGGGTACACGACGACGCTACCCACGAGTCCGGACGGGCCGTGGCCGCGGTGCTTGGTGAACACCTCGACGTCGGCCTGCTCGACCGTGAACGGTTCGCTGGGAACGCGCAGGTCACGCTCGCAGTACGGGGCGTGCTCGAGGAACTGGCCATAGCGCGAGAGGTACCGCTTGGGCGGCGCGATGTGCGAGTTCGCCTCGATGACGTAGGCCCGCAAGGGACCGTCGCCCGTGGGCACCCAGCGATGGATGGTGGCCCGCGGGATGATCGCGTAGTCGCCCTTGCGTACCGGCAGTTTGCCGAACATCGTCTCGAGCGTGGCCTTGCCGTCCTCGACGTAGACGCATTCGTCGCCGATCGCATTGCGGTACAGCGGCGAGGACTCCCCGGCCGCCACGTACGCGATCCGGACGTCGCCGTTGCCGAGCAGGAGGCGGCGGCCGGTGACCACGTCGACGGCCTTCCAGTCCTTGCCCGGGAACAGCTCGTGCAACCTCAGGTGCAGCGGCTTGAGCGGGTGGTTCGGGATCGTGCGCAGGTCCGGCAGCTCCCACACCCGCGAGTCGACGATCGCCGACGGCACGCCCGAGTGGTAGAGCAGCGAGGAGTCGGAGGAGAAGCCCTCCTCCCCCATCAGCTCCTCGTAGTACAGGCCGCCGTCGGGCCTGCGGAACTGGGTGTGCCGCTTGGGCGGAATCTCCCCGACGCTCTGGTAGTGCGCCACGACGACCTCCTCGGACGTTCGATTAACGGACGCAGTTGTCCTGATGTCAGTACCATAACCCTGGTTCCGGGCGACCCCACGTCACCCGGTCGGCTGATCCGCGAGAGGATGCGGCCATGGTCACGGTTCCTCCGCTGTTCCGCTCGCTCATCGACGACGCCGCCGTGTTCCCACCGGGCGACCTGCCGCTGAAGCTCGCCGTCCCCGCCCACCACGACCACCGTCGCGCCTGGTACGCCGGCCTGGTCGGACCGCTGCTGTGTCCGTCGTCGGCGCTGGGCACGCTGGAGGAGCTGGTCCGCGACGATCGCCCGCTCGACGTCGGCGTCGTGGTCGACACCGGGACGGCAGGCGTGCTGGAGGCCGTTGACGTCGTCGCGCAGACCGAACACCTCACGCTGCGCGGCGTCGAGGTGCCGTTGCGCGGCGAGCCCCTGGCCGAGAGCGCCCGCCGGACCGTCACCGCCCTCGACACCGCACTCGGCGGGCCGGACGACGACGAGCCCGGCTACGTCGAGGTGCCGCGCGCCCCCGGCTGGCAGGCCGCGCTGGACGTCATCGCCGATTCCGGTTACCGGGCCAAGCTGCGCACCGGTGGAGCGGACCCGTCGGCGTACCCGTCCACCGCCGAACTCGCCGCCTTCGTGATCGGCTGCCTCGACCGCGGCATCGCGTTCAAGCTCACCGCCGGGCTGCATCACGCAGTGCGTCACAGCACCACCGCCGGCCAGGTCGAACACGGCTTCCTCAACGTGGTCAACGCGGTGGCCACGGCGCTCGACGGGGGCGACCAGGACGTCGTGGCTGCCACGCTGGGCGTCACCGACGCCGACGTGGTCGTGGCTGCGGTGACCTCCCTGACCGCCGAACGGGCCGCGTCGGTCCGGCGGTGGTTCACCTCGTACGGCGCGTGCAGCATCACCGAGCCGCTGGCCGACGTCGTCGAACTCGGCCTGATGACCGAGCCCGACGACGTCGCGCCCTGAGGCCTCAGTCGGCGGGCCGGTGTCCGCGCGGCGGCGAGAATCCGGCCGCCTGGGCGTGCTCCTCGCTCAGGAACCACACCTCCGCGCGGGTACGTTCGTACGAACCGCTGCCTGGTACGTGGTACAGCATCGAATCGGCGTTGCCCTTGATCAGGTAGCCCTCGGGTCCGCTGCCGTCGGCCTCGGGCGCGGCCGAACCCTCGCCGTACGGACCGGTCACGCTCGAGATCCCCTTGCCCGGCTCCGGCTCTCTGCCCGGTTCCGGTCCAGGTTCCCCTGCCGGTTCCGCTCCAGGTTCCGCGACCCCGTCAGCCCCCGCTTCCACGGACGCGAAGCCCGGGGCCGGTCCTCCGTCCTCGGCCCAGGGGTCGTCGAAGGACGTGGATGCGGACGGCGTCGGCGCTGGTGTTCCGGACGCCGATGCGAGGTCGTCCGGCTGAGCGTCGGCCGCAGGAACGTCGGTCGCGCCCGCAGGATCGGTCGCCGCCCGTCTGCCGGCCGGACCACCGGCGTGCGACCCGCGGCTCGCGGACTCCGAGCGGGTGCCGGACGCCGATCGCCCACGCATCAGCCACCAGAGCAGCAGGACGATCACCAGAACGATGAGTAGCCACCAGTACCACTCCATGAGCAGCGCCTTTCCGCTCGGTGGATCATGAACATGTCGAGGTCAACGTAGGACCGTGGCGCAGTCGTTGTCCGGGAAACGGTCAACCGGCGACCGTTCGGACGATCAACGGGTGCATTCGTCGCAGCGGTGCCCCGGCGCCGAGCGGAAGGGCACCGGATAGCGTCGGACGACAGGGCGACACGCGCCGAGCGAGGGGACCAGGACCGGGCATGACGACATCGTGGATCGACGGTCTCGAGGGTTCGGCCTTCGGCGCCCACACTCTTCCGTATGGCGTGTTCTCGACCGACGGCGAGGAGCCCCGGGTCGGCGTGGCCGTGGGCGACCACGTCCTCGACCTCGCGCCGGTGGCGGCCGTCGAGAACCTCGACGGCGGCCACGTGTTCGCCCAGCCGAGCCTCAACCCGTTCATGGCCCTGGGCCGGCCCGCGTGGGACGCCGTGCGCGGCTGGGTGCGCGAGCTGGTCACCGAGGAGCCCCATCGCGACCTCGTCGAGCCTCATCTGGTGCCGGCCGACGCCGTCACGATGCATCTTCCGTTCCAGGTCGCCGACTACGTCGACTTCTACTCCTCGCAGGACCATGCGGAGAACCTCGGGAAGATCTTCCGGCCGGACTCGCCGTCGCTGCCCTCGGCCTGGCGCCACCTCCCGATCGGCTACCACGGCCGCGCCGGAACGGTGGTCGTCTCGGGCACCGACGTCACCCGCCCGGCCGGGCTGCGCCGCGACGACCGCGGCCAGGTGGTCCACGGACCGTCGCGGCGCCTCGACATCGAGGCCGAGATCGGCTTCGTGGTCGGCACGCCGTCGACTCTCGGACGCCCCGTGGCGGTGGCCGACTTCGCCGAGCACGTCTTCGGCGTCCTGGTGGTGAACGACTGGTCGGCGCGTGACATCCAGGCCTTCGAGTACGTCCCGCTCGGCCCTTTCCTCGGGAAGTCATTCGCGACCTCGATCTCGGCATGGGTCGTGCCGCTGGCCGCCCTCGAGTCAGCCCGGGTCGAGCCGCCCGAGCGCGATCCCCAGCCCGCCGAGTACCTCCGCGACGCCGAGCCGTGGGGCCTCGACCTCCAGCTGGAGGTGACCTGGAACGGCACGGTGGTCTCGCGGCCACCGTTCGCCGGGATGTACTGGACTCCGGCCCAGCAGCTCGCCCACCTCACGGCCAACGGCGCATCCCTGCGCACCGGCGATCTGTTCGCGTCCGGCACGGTCAGCGGGTCCGAGCCCGGCCAGCGCGGCTCGTTCCTCGAACTGACCTGGAACGGCACCGAGCCGCTCCAGCTCGGCGACGGCACCCCACGCGGGTTCCTCGAGGACGGCGACACCGTGACGATCAGCGCGTCGGCCCCTGGCCCCGAGGGCGAGCGGATCGGCCTCTGCGAGGTCAGCGGCCGCATCGTCGGGTCGTGACCCGCCTCGTCCGGACCGACGCCGGAATCGGGGCGCGACGTGCGGCGTTACATCATCAGGCGCCCCGACCGGCGGCGCCCACGAGAGGAGCGACGTGGCAACCGTAGAGCTGACCAAGGACAACTTCGAGGACGTGGCCACGGCCGACGGTCTGACGTTGGTCGACTTCTGGGCAG
Organism: Jiangellaceae bacterium; assembly: GCA_036566745.1. GTDB lineage: Bacteria > Actinomycetota > Actinomycetes > Jiangellales > Jiangellaceae > DATCVR01. The sequence continues at coordinate 26,053 of DATCVR010000197.1, forward strand.
CGTGGTGCGGACCCTGCCGGATGTTCGCGCCGATCTTCGAGAAGGCCTCCGAGCGCCACCCCGACGTGGTCTTCGGCAAGGTCGACACCGAGGCCCAGCCCGAGCTCGCGGGCGGATTCGACATCAGGTCGATCCCCACGCTCATGATCATCAAGGATCAGGTCGTCATCTTCGCCCAGCCCGGCGCCCTCCCCGAGCAGGCGCTCGAGGACCTCATCGCCCAGGCCCGCCAGATCGACATGGACGAGGTGCGGGCGCAGATCGCGGCGCAGAAGGCCGCCGACGAGAACGCCACCGCCGGCACCGGCACCGACCACTCCGCCTGAGCCGCCTGACTCAGGCGTGCCCGGCGTGCTCGTGCTCGGCATGACCGCGCGGCTCGATCTGGAACGTGCTGTGCTCGATGTCGAAGTGCCCGGCCAGGCAGAGATGAAGCCCGTCGAGCACCGATCCGGTGCCGCACGCGGCCAGCTCGCCCTCGTCCACCACGACATGAGCGGAGAGCACCGGCACGCCGCTGGTGATCGTCCAGGCGTGCAGGTCGTGGACGTCGATGACGCCCGGGGCGTCGAGCATGTGCCGCCGGACGTCGTCGAGGTCGACCCCCTTGGGCGTCGCCTCGAGGAGGACGTTGACGACGTCACGCAGCAGTAGCCAGGCCCGCGGCAGGATCATCGCGCCGATGAGGATCGAGGCGATCGCGTCGGCACGCAGGTAGCCGGTGGTCATGATGACGATCGCCGCGGTGACCACGGCCAGCGATCCGAGGGTGTCGCCCAGCACCTCGAGGTAGGCGCCGCGCACGTTGAGGCTGTCGCCCTGGCCGCGACGCAGCAGGAGCATGCACACGACGTTGCCCACCAGGCCGACCACCGCGATGACCAGCATCAGGCCGCCGTCGACCTCGCTCGGCTCAGCGAGCCGCCGTACCCCTCCGACCACCGCGAACACGGCGATGGCGGCCACGACCACGCCGTTGGTCAACGCGGCCAGGATCTCGGCACGCTGCCACCCGAAGGTCCGGGCGACGCTCGGCGGACGGGCCGCCATCGTCGTGGCGAGCAGCGCCAGGGCCACGCCGAAGCCGTCGGCCAGCAGGTGGCCGGCGTCGGCGAGCAGCGCCAGCGAGCCCGACACGATCGCTCCGACGACCTGCACCACCAGGATCGTCGCCACGATCGCGAGCACGACCGTCATCCGGCGCCGGTATGCGTAGGCCGCGGTTCCCGTGGGCGCCGGGGTCGCGTGACTGTGCCCGGCGCCCATCAGTGCCGCCGCTCGTGCGCCGCGCCGGGGTGAACCGGACCGGCGAGGTGGGCGTCGTGGACCCGGGCGTCGGAGTGCCCGTCGGGGTGGGTGCCGTGGGCGAGGCATCCGCGCACCGCCGCACCGCAGGGCGTGGCCAGGTCGGGGCGGTGGTGCTCGGGACACAGGTCGACGGTGGACCCGCCGGCGTCGAGGACCGTCTCGGCCGCGCTGAGCAATGCCCACAGCTCCGGCCGGGCCAGCTGGTAATAGGTGGACCGACCCGACGGTCGCGCCTCGACCAGTCCGGCCGTGCCCAGGCACGCGAGGTGCCCGGACACCGTGGACTGGGCGAGGCCGAGGTCGCGGGTCAGGTCGACGACGCGGCGTTCACCGTCGGCCAGGAGCCCGACGATCGCCAGCCGGGCCGGATCCGCGAGGCTGTGGAACAGCTGCACCGCCGACGTCGTCACTACCGTCGCATTCATCGTCACGTGCCGATGATAACGCCAGGCGCCGATGTCTGCTCCCCGCCGTCAGCGCAGTCCGTCGATCTCCTCCTGCAGGGGCTGCGCGAACGCGTCACCGTGCTCGAGGTACATGGCCAGCGCCGGCTCCAGTCGCCGCAGCGCCGAGGGACGGTCCCCCCGGGCCGCCGCCACCCGCCCCAGCCCCACCAGCGCACCGGCCTCGTGCTGCCAGTAGCCCCAGTCGCGGCTGGCCTCGGCGGTGCGCAGGAGCCACCCCTCGGCGTCGTCGAACTGGTCGAGCCCGAGCAGCACGTAGCCGAGCGCGCTGGCGGCGTTCATCTCACCCCAGCGATCGCCCACCGACCGGGACAGCTCGTACGACTCGTTCAGGTACCGCTGCGCCTCCGCGGACTCCCCGGCCTGGCTGTGGACATATCCCTTGCCCAGGAGCGCGTACGACTCGGTCCACCGGTCGGTGCGCCCGGCCGCGATCAGCCGCGCCTCTTCGTAGAGTTCCAGCGCCTCGTCGTGCCGCCCGTCGAGGCGAGCGAGGTCGCCCAGGCCGGCCAGCGCCGACGCCTCGCTCCAGCGGTTGCCGACCTCGCGGGCGATGTCGCGGCCGTTCTCGTAGAACCGGCGGGCGTCGGCGAACTGATCGCGCTGGAGCGCGACGTGGGCGAGGTGGACGAGCGTCGTGCCCTGGCCCATGCGGTTGCCGATCTCGGTGCTGAGCCGCAACGACTCGTGGTACGCGGTCTCGGCGTCCTCGATGCGACCGTCCAGCCGGGCGAGATCGCCCATGCCGGCGAGCGCCGCGGCGGCGCCCGACCTGCTGCCGGACTCGCGGAACAGCCGGAGGGCTTCGGCGTATGCGCCGGTCGCCTCGTCCTGGCGGTCGGCCACGCCGAGCACGTTGGCCAGACCGAGCAGCGCCGACGCCTCGGACCACGGATCACCCGTGCGTCGCGACACCTCCAGGGACTCGCGCAGGAGCTCCTCGGCGGCCTCGTTCCGTTGGGCGGCCCGGGCGAGGTCGGCCAGGCCCACCAGGGCATACACCTCGCCGGGAAGGTCTCCGGCCGCGCGTGAGATCGACAGCGACTCGGTGTAGGCGCGCTCGGCGACGACCGGCTGGTCACGCATCCTGGCGTTCTCCCCCATGCCGGCCAGCGCCTTGGCCTCGACCACGTGGTCGCCGACCGCCCGGCTGAGCTCGAGCGCCTTGTCGTAGGCCTCGTCGGCGACGGCGTAGCGGTCGTGCATGCCCTCGGCATCGCCGATGCCCAGCAGCGCACTGGCCTCGCCGCGCTGGTCGCCCTCGCGACGGAACACCTCGAGTGCGGCGTCGTGGCAGATGGCCGCTTCGGCGATGTCGCCCAGCCGCCGGAAGTTGCGGCCCGCGAAGTCGGCGAGCCACGCGGCCTCGAGGCTGGGTTCGTGACGCACCCGGGCGATGATGTTGGCGCGTTCGGCGCGCAGCCAGGCCTGCGCGGCGTGCATGGTGGCGGGCGCCTTGAGCCCGCTCGGCAGCGGCGGCGCGGGCGCGTCGTTCGGCAGCGCGCCCGGGTGCATGACGCGGTCGACCTCGCGGACCATGGCCAGGTACCCGCGAACGGCGCGGCCGGCTGCGCGATCGTTCGCCTCGGGCTCGCCGGCCCGGTCGGACACGCTCCGGGCGAACTCCCGGACGAGATCGTGGGCCCGCCACACGCGGGCGGCGTGGCTCTCGATCAGGCCGGCCCGGGCGAGGTCGCGCAGGCGGCGCGCGGCGACGGTCTCGGAGGTGTTGGTCACGAGCGCCACCCCGAACGGCGTGTAGTCCGAGCCGTCCAGCAGGGCCAGCCGGCGGAACACGAGCTGTACGCCCGGGTTGAGCCGGTCGTAGGACACCTGGAGGCTGGCCCGCACCGGGCCGGAACCGGCCTGCGCGGTCAGCAGCGAGGCCACCTCGGCGGCGTCGGTGTCGTCGTCGGCCTGGAACAGTCCCGCCGCCACCCGGGCGACAAGTGGCCACCCGGCACACCAGCGCACGATCTCGTCGGTGGCCGCGCCACCGTCGGCGGCGCGCGACCCGACCAGGCCGCTGAGCAGGGTGAACACCTCGTCCTCGGGCATCCGGGTCAAGGTGCGGAACTCGCAGCCGGTGATGTGGCTCAGCCGTTGCCGGCTGGTGATCAGGGCCGCGCAGCCGGGGTCGCCGGGCAGGAGGAGCTCGACCTGCGCCTCGTGATGGGCGTTGTCGAGGATGATGAGCACGTTCCGGCCGGCCGCCCATCGACGCCAGAACAGCAGCCGCGCCTGGAGCCCGGCCGGGATCTCGTCGGCCGGGATCCCGATGGCACGCAGCACCTCCTCCAATGCCCGCTCGACCCCCAGCGGCTCGAGTCCAGGGGTCCAGCCGAAGAGGTCGATCATGACGATGCCGTCGGGAAATCGGGTCCGGATCGATTCCACGCGGGCGACCTGCCGCACCAGGGCCGACTTGCCGATGCCTGGTCCGCCGTCGACGGCGACGACCGCCGGCACGCCGTCGGGGTTGGGCCGAGTGAGCCGATCGGCGAGATAGGCCATGAGGTCCGCGCGCCCGGTGAAGTGATCGACACCGGCGATCGGCGTGGTCCGCCCCGGTGCCGCCGCGACGACCGTCACGGCCTGCTCGATCCGGCGCACCCGGGCGTTGGTGTCGCGGCCGACGTCGAGGCCCTGGGCGGCGATGCCCTCGACCCGGCCGATCGCCTCGATCACGCGGTCGTTGCGCAGGACGTCGTCGTACGGCTTGAGCGGCCCGTTGCCCACGGCGTCGCCGGAGATGCCGTCGAGCACCGCTCCATACAGCACCTCGACGACCAGCGCTGGGTCGATGGCGTGGGCGGCGAGGTAGCTCTGCCCGGCGAGCTCGTCGACCGGTGCCTCCAGAGGCGCCACCCAGGCCTGGATCGCCTCCCGCAGGTACGCGCGAGGCGCCCGGCCCGCGGCGGCCGGTGGCTCGACGCCACCGGTCGGCCGCTCGGCGAGGGCCGCGAGGAACCGGCTCCGCTCGGACTCGGGCGCCAGCGCGGCCAGGTCTGGATCGCGCAGCGCCGCGACGATCACCGTGTCGAGGCGCCGCACCCACGGCTCGTTGAAGATCCTGCGGCCCAGCCGTCTCCCCGCAGCGGTCGCGAGGGCCTCGGCGAGGTACAGGACGAGCGGTTCCATGGATGAGCGCCTTCTGCCGGGGGAAGCGTGATCGACATCTTCCCCGAAAACGCCCGTCTCCGACCAGCTCGCCCAGCCGGTCAGGCGCCGGGCTTACCCGCCGTCCACACCCAGGTGTCGAAGAACTCGTCGAGATCGACGCCCGAGGCTTCCTCGGCCACCGCCTGGAAGTCGTCGGTGGTGGCGTCGGAGTCGGCGTAGCGCTGGGTCCACGTGTGGGCGAGGGTGCCGAACGCGTCGTCGCCGATCTGCGTGCGCAGGGCGAACAGCGCCGCCGCGCCACGGTCGTAGACGGGATCCTGGAACAGCCCGAACGGCCCCGGGTCGGCAACCACGAGCTGCCAGAACTCGTCGTCGGCCGGGATCGCCATGACCTCGTCGAACTGCTCCTGTGCCGTCGGGCCGCCGTCGTGTTCGGCCCACAGCCAGCTCGCGTACGTCGCCCAGCCCTCGTTGAGCCAGATGTGCTGCCACCGCTGCGGGCTCACCGAATTGCCCATCCACTGGTGGGCCAGCTCGTGTGCCACCGTCCCCTCGCTCGCGCGTCGGGAGTAGATCGGGCGGGTCTGGGTCTCGAGGGCGTAGCCCACGGAGTCGTCGTCGACGATCGCACCGTACGACGAGAACGGGTACGGCCCGAACTCGCCCTCGAACAGCTCGATCATCTCGGCGGTCTGCGCCAGCCCCTCCGAGGCGCTGGGAGCCAGGTCGCGGTCGATCGCGTCGATCAGCGGCAGTCCACCCGCAGTCGCCGAGGTCCGCAGCTCGTAGTTGCCCACCGACGCGGTGGACAGGTAACTGGCCATCGGATCGTCGGCCGACCAGGTCCAGGTCGTCCATCCGTCGGCCGTCTCCGAACCGACCAGGTCGCCGTTGGCGACGGCGACCAGGCCGTCGGGCACGGTGACCGCGAAGTCGTAGGTGGCCTTGTCGGTGGGGTGGTCGCTCACCGGGTACCACGTGGAAGCGCCCTCGGGCTCGTTCGCGACCATCGCGCCGTCGCGGGTGGTCACCCACCCGTAGAGGGCGCCCTCGATGTCGGTGGGCCGGCCGGTGGTGCCGCCGTAGGTGACGACGACCTGGGTGGACGTGCCGGTCTTGAGCTTCGGCCGGGGCGTGATCACGAGCTCGTCGCCGACCCGCTCGAAGGGCGTCGCCCTGCCGCCCACCTCGACCGACGCGACGTCGAGGCCGCGCAGGTCGAGGTCGAACCGGTCGAGGTCCTGGGTCGCCGTGAGGTCGACCGTGGCCACGCCGCTCAGCGTGCCCTCGAGCGGTGCCGGGTCGGCCGCCGGCGGCTGATAGCGGAGAGTGAGGTCGTAGTGCGTGACGTCGTAACCGCCGTTGCCGGCCAACGGGAAGTACGGGTCGCCGGCTCCGTCGGCCCCGGGTCCGTAGCGGGCGGCGGCCGCGCTTGCGGCCGAAGCAGCGACCAGCGCCGCTGCGGCGGCGGCCACACCGACGCTCCGCATGATCCGTAGTGTACGCATGTCCGGCTCCCTCCAGGTGCCCCCTGAGACCCCGAGCCTGCCATGAAGTCGGACAGATCGGGCACCTCCGGAGGGATTCGGTCTGGTGACGATTCAGCTGCCGTCGGCGGTGTCCACCGAGATCGTCGCCGGGTCGGTCGCAGCCTCGCCGTGGGCGTTGGCGAACACGGCGCGGTAGTCGTAGCCGTCCATGGCGGCATCGACGTCGGAGAGCTTCAACCGCGTCAGGGTGCCCGCGGGGAACGAGGCCGGCACGTCGTGCCACGAGCCGTCGCCGGGCCGCCGGACCTGCCAGCGCACGTCGGTCATCCCGGGCTTGGCCGACGCGGACGCCTCGAGGAAGACCTCGCCACCGGCGTCGACGCGCGCGTCGACGGGCTGAGCGGTGATCTGCGGCGCGAACTCGACCGTCAGCACCGCCGCCTCGCTCGCGACCGCGCCCAGGTCGTTGGTGACCATGACGCGGTACGCCCGGCCGTCGAAGCCGGCGTCGGCCACCTGCACGGTCAGCTCCTCCGCGACGCCTCCTGCGATGTCAGCCCAGCCGGATCCGCCGGGCGCGCGCTCCTGCCACTGGATGGCCGGCTGTGGCGCCCCGGTGGCGCGCACCGACAGCGTCGCACTCTGTCCGGGCTCCGCGGAGACGTTGCCAGGATGGACCTCGATCAGCGGGGCCGTGCCCGGCTCCTCACTCACCAGCGGCGTGGGGCTCGGTGACGTGGACGGCTCCGTGGGCGACGGCGAGTCCGAGGGCGACGGCGGAGCGTCCGGCGAGGTCGACGTCGCGTCGTCATCCGTGCTGGTCGCCGGGCCGTCGCTCTCCTGCTGCGCGTCGCCCGGCGGTGCGGCCACCACGCCGTCGGGGGCGTCGGCGGCCGGATCGTCGACCGTGAGCGCCACCACGTCCTGCGTCCCCGACCCGCCCGCCGTGCCGGTCGGGTCCTGCTCGGCACCGGCGGTGGTCTCCGAGACGGCGGTCGTGCCGGGATCGGCGTGCTGGTAGGCGACGTACGCCGAGGCCGCCACGCATGCCGCGATCCCGAAGGCCATCGCCAGCACGCGAGCCCGGCCACGGCCGGGCTCGGACTGGTCGTCCACGGCGTCCGAGACGCCCGCCAGACCGACGTCGGGCATGGTCGACGCGGCCTCCGGGGCAGCCTCCGAAGCGTGCTCGGCCGCGCGCGACGGCACCGGGCGCGGCACCGGGCGCGACGGCTCGGGCC
>DATCVR010000198.1:0-7329 GCA_036566745.1 Jiangellaceae bacterium
CGATCTGCGCGTCGGTCTTCGTGTCCGCGGTCCCGGCGAACGGGCAGTCGCCGGTGAGGCACCAGACGACATACGACCGGATGTAGCCGCCGACACGTACCGGGCGGATCTCCACCTTCGGATTCGCCATCAGCCCTCCCCTTGGTCGCGGACGAGCCTGTCGGCCATCTGCTGGTTGAACTTGTCGCGGTAGCACGAGTTGCACGCGTTGCTGACGCCGGTGATGTGGCGTGCGTCGTGGCCGTATTCGGGCGGTGTCGGCGTGCCGCAGAGCAGGCAGGGCGGGATCGGGCCAGCGTGCTGAGGGCAGTGGTTCTCCCTGTGGCTGATCTTCCAGCCGCGGTAGCGCAGGATCTTCTTGCAGCCCTCGGTGGCGCCGTACGCGGATCGGTCGGCGCAGGTCGCGGTGTCCTTCGTTTCGCAGGGCTCGACGCTGCAGGTCAGATCCAGCGTCATCGCCCAGATTCGGTCAGCCATCAGCCCTCCCCAGATTGATTCGTCGACCACGACCCGGACGGCAGGTACGCCGGGCAGGCCGGCCACCAGCGGCGTACGTCGGTCGCGGCCGCGTGCGTCACGAACGCCCGGTCGTGGGACACGCACTTCGGATAGGTGTCGTCGTGCCAGCGGAACAGCTGCCGGAACACGCACGACCCGCACGTCAACGGCAGCCCGCGGGGGTCGTCCCGGGACGCGGTGCGCTTCGCCTCGAGGTGCAGCGGGCCGCGCGTCAACGGGTGCCGGCCCGCGGCGATGTCGGCCTGCTGGCGCAGTGTGCGGCGCCGGTCCGCCGACAGGTCCGGGTCGACCTGCGGCGGCTCGAAGCCCTCGAACAGTGGCTGTTCGGTCATCGCGCCACCCGGCCGGCGTAGTCCTTCTCCCGCGATCGCATGATCGGGGTGATCAGGCCAGCGACCTCCAGGCCGTGATCGCAGATGGCGTGGGCGTCCTTCACGCCGACCAGCTCGCGGACCTTGAAGCCTGCCGCCTCGAGCGGATCGATCCGCTCCGGCTGGAACAGCCGATACGACGGCGCCGGCAGCACAGCGGCAGTCATCCACTCAGCGAATCCCTCGGCGGCCTGCCGGGGGAGCGGCCGCAGGTTCAGCTCACGTCCGTACCCGACCGGCAGTTGCGTGAGGCGTTCGACCGGCAGGCACACGTACCGGTCAGTAATGAACTGCCGTCCGTCGATGTCGCCGACATACATCTCGCCCGCCGGCCAACTGCCGGTCGTGTCGTGCGGGCACTCGAAGTCCTCGTTCGGCGCGACACAGTCACAGACCTTCGGCTCGCTCCACCACAGAGCCTTCGCAGACACAGTGATCACAGCGCACCTCGCAGCTGCCGGCACACCTCGTGCAGGCACTGACGGAACACGCCGTCGTGGTGCTCGTTATGTAGCACCTCGACGCCGAGCAATGCGCGGTCCAGTTGGCGTTCGACGAGGGCGTAGTCCTCGTCGGAGACGCACTCGCCGTGGTCTGGCTCATCCAGCGTCGGGTCCGTCGGCAAGTCGATCGAGAGGTACTTCACGGGGCCGTCGACCGTCAGACGCGTCGGCAGACTGACGCCATCGATCGTGATGGTCGACTCGCCGATCTCGGTGATCTTGCCGACCAGCCCGACCGTGTACGAGGTCTCCTGGCCGACGGCCCAGGCCGTGGGCGCAGCGTCGAGCGCGGTCATGATGCAACGCCCTCGAGCGCGCCCCGAACCTCGGCGATCCACTCCGGCATCGGCAGCGGATCCTCCCACCGGGTAGCGCCCTCCTCGTGCCGAGCGCAGATTGCCTCGACCGCATCGATCCTGGCGAGCAGGTCGTCGACGTCCTGGCGGGCGTTCGCGATGAACTCGGCGTCCGGGTGCCGGAATCCGACGATGTCACCGCGGTACACACGCGGGTCGTTGCGCCGCTTCGCCTCCCGGCAGACCTCGAACACGGCCAGGTCGTCGGCGTCCTGCATCCAGAAGTTCTCCGTCAGGAACCGCGGCCGGGCCGACTGCATGCCCCATCGCACGAAGTCCATGACGGACGTCCACCCAAGACCGGGCTTCGTGTACGACAGGTAGATCTGGCGGGTGTCGACGTTGCCGCGCCACGTCCACGGGCCAGGGGTGGCCGCGGACGCGCGGTCGCGGATCTCCTTCAGCGCGCTCACGAGTCGGCTCCGTTCAGCAGAGCCCGCAACGCAACGGTGATCTTGGCGATCGGCACGTCGTCGTACGCGTGGCTGTCGAGCGCCGAGTCGATCGCCTCGTGGATCTCGGCATCCGTCGGCATCGTCCGAGCCTGCGCGGCAAGCAGCTTCGCCACAGGGTTGTGCTGCGCCGCGATCTCCAGCCATCTGCCGACGTCCTCGGGGTCCTCCGGCAGACCGTCCAGGCCGTACACGCAGAACCCTGCCGAGCAGCAAGGGCAGATCTCGCAGGCGCCGTCGTCGCAGCCGACCGGGCAATGCAGGGGCCGGCCCGGGATCGCGTCGGCGCGCTCCTCGAGCCAGTCGGCGATGTCCTCGTGCTCGGCCTGGCCGTTGTTCGTGCGCGCTTCCTCGGCGAGGCGCCGCTGCTCGGCCGCGGCCTCCTTCAGCGCGGCAGCACCCGCCGACCGTACGTCGGCCTCGCACTGGCGCTGCGCCTCGTTGAAGCCCTCGTTGAAGATCCGGGCGTAGTCCTCCATGTCGGTGCAGCGCACCTGGACGAAGCGGGCGGCCAGCCCATCCTGTTCGGTCACGCCGCACCGTCCAGGACCCGCTTGGCCTCCTGCAGACGCTGGAAGTCCTCGGTCGATCCGCCGGCGTCCGGATGGAGCTTCCGAGCCGCCGCCTTGTAGACGCGATCCCGTTCCACGACATGAGCCGGTTCACGCAGGTGCCCCCAGCCGCCGAGGCTGATGAGGTCAGGCGCACCGTGCTGTGCGAGGAACTGGGCCGCCTCGTCCCGGGTCATCGGCGCGGTCATCGGCCGAGCACCGGGCAGCTGCTTCCAGCCGGTGTACTGCTCGCCGCGCTTCGTCACGCCGTACCGGTCGACCGAGCGCAGCGCCTCGAGCGCCAACGCGATCGCGCGGAGGTTGTCCTGCCAGCTGGTGAAGGTGTCGCACGGGTACGACAGCGGGCCGTACGCCGAGTCCAGCGACACGATCACGCCCGGGTGGTCCGGGCGGGCGTTCGCTCGCGGGTAGCCGTCGAGGCGGATGTCCCGCTCCGTCAGCGCGACCTGGATGACGACGTTCTTCGCGCCGAGCTGGCAGAGCTCCCGGTCGAGCAGGGACAGCGTCGCCGACCAGGACGCGCTGAAGTTCGACGTACGCCGGTTCCTCGTGTTCTCCCCGGGCCACTGCTGGATCGGGCGGAACCTGGCGTACCAGGGCCACTCGGCGGTCATGCATCCCCCTGGAGGTTGATCTGGTGTGTGGTGTGGGGCAGGACGAGGTAGCCGGCCACGACGCCGTACATCTGCGTCGTACGGCTACGCCTGCCCGCGCGGACGTAGTCACGGCACTCCGCGACCACCGGGCAGCCGAGACACTTCACGGCCAGCTCGGCCGCGAGCGCCCGGGCCGGGGGAGAGTTGAACGCGAGCAGGTCGGACGTGAACTCCTCCGGCTCGACCTTGCACGGGATCTCGTGACCGAGCAGGTCGGCCATGTCCATCGCGTCGAGCAGCTCGTCGCGTGCGCTGCTCGCGGCTTCCGGTGCCTGCCGGATCTGGACACTCGTGGTGGCAGCCATCAGCTCACCGCCTCGTCCGTCGTGCGCTCGTCGGCGCGGATGGCCTGCTCCCAGCACTGGCCGCATCCGGCCCGGCCAACGACCGGGCGGGACCGGTGGTCGCAGTTCGCCTTCACGATCGACGCGAGCGGGTGCCGCATCGTGAGCCAGGCGGGGTCGAGCTGCACGGGCCGGCCACGCTGCGGTCGCCCGGATTTCCTGCGGGCGTCGCCTCGGGCCTCCTTTACTCGGGCGATCGCGTCCATCACGCCGAGGTCGCCGGACCGGACGAGTTCCCTGGTCGTCTGGTCGAGGTCGAGCAGCGGCAGGTAGTGGCGGATGACTCCGACCTTGACGCCGGTGCGCTTCTCGATCTGGCCGTGGGTGAAGCCGCGGTCGAGGAACTGCCCGAAGGCCTCGGCCTTGTCCATCGGGTTCAGGTCAAGCCGCTGTACGTTCTCGATGAGCATCAGCACCAGCTGCTCGTCGAGGTCGCCAGCGCAGGCGCGTTCGGTGCACGGCACCTCGGTCAGACCGAGCTTCAGTGCGGCGGCGTGACGGCGGTGCCCGGCCAGGATCAGGAAGTGGCCGAGACGGTTCGGATGCGGAGTCACCATCAGCGGTGTCGCGATGCCGGTCTCGCGGATCGAGTCGACCAGGTCGGTGATGTCGTCGACGCGGCCGGCCGGGTTGGACGGATGCGGGACGAGCTTGTCGACCCGGATCATCCGGCCGACCGGTGCGCCAGGAATGGTGGGCTTCGGCAGCTCGGCCGTGACCGGCGGCTTCGCGGGCCGCGGGCTGGCTGCGGGTGCCGGATCCTCGACGATCGTCATCGGGTCCTGCAGCTTCCGCTCGAGCACCGCGGCCGCGCGGCCCATCGAACCAGGGTTCGGCCACCCGTAGCGCTGCACCATCTCACGGATGCGCCCGGCCGGGAGGTTGAACTTCTCGGCGGTCCGGGACAGCGCGACGCGCGGGTCGGGGCAGGCGGCGAGGTCGTTGAGCAGTCGCACGGTGAGGTCGAGCTTCGTGTCAGTCGGCATCGTCGCCTCCTTCGGCCGGCCACAGATCGATCGGGCGGTCGTCGATCCAGCGGATCTCGGTCTGGCCGTTGTGGCCGTGGATGTGCAGGACGTCGTCCGTGCCGCCCCAGGCCGCGGTCGAGGGATGCTCGCCGAGCCAGCGAACGGCGACGGCGCCGTCGGAGAACTCGACGCCCTCGGCAACATCGCCGGTGCCGGAGACACCTGACGGGTCGCGGTGGCGGTGCAGCCTGAAGCGGTGCGGTACGAACGGCGAGGCGGCTCCGGACTGGCCCCCGATCTGTTCCGGCCCGGAGCCCTCCCCGTTCCCGTCCACCAGGTGGCCGGCCGCGACCAGCGCGTCCACGACCAGCGCACCGTCGACACGGTGCATGTCGCACGCGGTGCCGTTGTGCGGGTCCAGGCACAACGCCCGGGCCGCGTCGTCGACCAACTGCTCTCGGGTCGGCGACGACGGGACGGCGAGCGGCAGCGATCCGCCCATCGTCTGCGCAGCATCAGCCGCCCCGTCGCCGGTCTTGGTGATGGTGAAGCCGTGAGCCTCGAGCTCTCGGATCACCAGACGCGCGCCGTCGTTGTCCATCGGCGACGCCTCGCCGTTCAGTTCTTCGTTGCGCAGCGACAGGGCTGCGGCGATCACGTACCGGGCATCCATCAGGCGTCCCAGATGTGGTCGCCGGAGGTGTCCTGCTGCATGCCGGACTCCATCCGCTTCGTGTACGCCGCGGCGTTGTGGTCGATCCGGCGCGCCCAACCGATCACCGCGGTGGGTACGGCGATCGCGATGGCGAGGACCAGGACGGCGAGCAGGGTCGCACCGTTCGGCGCCGCCGAGCTGTGCGTCCACCCCCACAGGCCGCCGGCGACGAGCACGACGATGAACGCGACCGCGACGTGGATGCCGCCGCGCTGGTCCGCGAGGAACCGCTTGCGGTCCATGAACGAGTCGAGCAGCTCGTCGTCGCCGTTGACGCCGCCGTCCGGGAACCGGCCGAGCATCAGCAGCGCCTCGGCGAACTCGACCGCGGGCTCGACCGGCAGGCCGTTCGCGAGCCGGGCGTTGCGGTCCAGGACCGCGTTGTCGAACAGGTACGGCGTACCCATCACGCCACCACCAATCCGGCGACCAGGTCCACGAACCCCGGTGTCGCTTCCTCCATGCGCTGCCGCCCGTACGCCGTCGACGTGATCAGCACGCTGCGCCTGTCGGCAGGGTTCGGCTTCCGGGTCACGTAGCCGCGCGCCACCGACCGGGCAACCAGCCGGGTAACACCGCCGGTGGTGATGCCGAGCCGGCTGGCGATGTCGGTGCTGCGGGCTGTCGCGTCCGGTGCATCGGCGAGGATCGCGAGCATCAGGTACTGGCTGAGCTTCAACCGGTGCGACCGCAGGTGTTCCGCGGCGACCAGCTCGAGCGCGCCGGCGGCCTGCTGAACACGGATCGCGCCGGTCACCGCGGACCAGGACGGTTCGATGGCCGTCATCGCGCACCTGCCTTCGACGGGTCGTCGATGACCTCGACGTGCACGCGGGAACCCATGATCATCTGGCGCCACACGCCGCGGCTGTCCACATGCGAGGGCATCGCGTACCCACCGACGAGGACGTGCCAGGCATGCGACTCCCACTTGCCGCCCTGCACCTGCACCCACAGCTGCCCATTGAGCGTGTAGAACTCGTACTTCGTGCCCTGGCAGTTCAGGCTGTGGGCGACCCGGTCCTCGACCCAGGCGACGTCAGCGGCGTACCTGTTGGCCTCTGCGTACTGCGCGCCGGTCTCCGTCTGCCCGTACGGCGCTCCCGTCAAGGTGCTCACGACTGCACCAACTTCGGCGCACACACTGGGCACAGGTCGAAGGCGGTCGAGCCACCATGCCGATCCGGTTCGCGATGCCGCACCCATCCGGCCTTCTTGCCCTCGGCCCTGGCTTCCTTCGCGGTCCAGTGGCCAGAGCCCAGGAGAATGCAGCCCGCTCGGAGCTGCCTACGCTCAGGCTGATTCGCCTCGACCTGCTCGCTGGTCTTGCCGGACGCGAAATCGCGGTCGATCAGCAGATTCAGGGCGTCGCAGCGCAGGTAGAACCGCTTGCCGAGGCTCATCGGACCATCACCCACTCGGCGCATCCGTGGGTCTCGAACGCGACCACGGGCTCGGGGAGAGACAGCGTGATCCGGCCGGGCGAGGTACCGCGGTCGTACACGCTTCCCGCGGTGCCGGTGAGGTCGGTCAGCCGGGTCCAGGTGCAGCGCGGGCCGCCGGCGTTCTGGTAGACGCCGCGCTGGATCTGCTTGCCGACGACGTACGTGCCGTCGCCCTCGACGGTGTCGGGCACGGGCGGGCCGGGCTTCGAGAGTGGCGGCCTGATCTCCGAGGCCGGCACCTCGTACGCCGGTGCGTCCGACAGGACGACACCGACACCCACAGCGGTGCACAGGAACGCCATGCCCCAGGCGAACGCGACGATGCGCGGGTTGGCGGTCATCGCCTCCCACCGCCCTGCTGCTGTCCGCCGTTCTTCTTCGCGCGCTGCTGCGCAACCTCGTTCTGCGGACGCCGCACGTCCTTCTTC
>DATCVR010000199.1:0-2685 GCA_036566745.1 Jiangellaceae bacterium
TGGTTCAACATCGGCGGCGCGGCCGGCGGTGCGGGCAGTTCCTTTGCGGGCACGGTCGGCCGGGTCACGCAGATCAAGACCGTGTTCGGCTCGATCAGCGGTTTGCGCGCCGGGCACTTCACTGCGCTTCCGGTCGGCACGTCCAGCGGTGCCGCAGCACCCTTCCTGGGCGCGGACCACGGCTTCGACGGCGAGTCCGCACTCACCCGCGTCTTCCGCCTCGGGAACGAGGAGGCGGCCACGGTCGCGCTCGCGCACGTCGATGGTGACCAGGACCGGGGTGCCGAGGCGATGGGCCCGCAGCTGCCGCGCCCGCTGCTGGACCTGTTGCAGGAGCCTGCCGACACGGACGGCGGCTACCTCTACGAGAACTCGCAGCGCCTCGGCCTGGTGTACCGGGACCGGGCCTCGATGGAGAACCAGACGCCGAAGCTGACCGTCTCGTACGGCCAGGTGACGCACCCGTTCGAGCCGGACGAGGACGACCTCCGCCTCCGCAACGACATCACCGTCGTCCGCGAGGGCGGTAGCGAAGGGCGGGCGGTAGACGAGGACGGCCCCCTCGGCGTGAATACGGTCGGGCTGTACGACGAGTCCGTCACCCTGTCGATGTGGAAGGACCACCAGGCGCAGCAGATCGCCGGATGGAGGCTGGGGTTCGGCACGTGGGACGAGGCCCGCTATCCGGCGGTCACGATCCTCCTGCACAAGCACCCGGACCTGATCCCGGCCATCACCTCGCTGGAGCTGGGCGACCGCATCCAGATCACCGGCACGCCCTCGTGGCAGCCGCCCGGCCCGGTGGACCTGATCGTCCAGAAGATCGAGCACGACCTGAAGCCGCACGCGTGGACGGTACGGCTCGTGTGCTCACCGGCCGGGCCGTGGAGTGTCGGCGTCGTCGAAGATTCGGTACGAGGCCGCCCGGACACGGCCGGGTCGTCGCTGGTGTCGGGCGTCACCTCGTCGGCGACGTCCCTGTCTGTGGCGACCACTGCGGGCCCCCGTTGGATCGACTCGGCCACATACGGCTCGATGTTCCCCTTCGACGTCCTCTGCGGGGGCGAGCTCATGACCGTGACCGCGATCACCGGCACCAGCAGCCCGCAGACCTTCACCGTCACCCGATCCGTCAACGGCATCACGAAGGCGCAGACGGCCAGCGAGGCCGTCAGCCTGGCCACCCCGATGCGCGCCGCACTGTAAGGAGACCCGATGCCGATCCTCGCCGGACAGGTCGTCACTGCCCAGCAGCTCACCCGCCTTCAGCCGGTCTCGTACAACGCGGCCGGCTCCGGCACCATCGCGGCGAGCTCGACCAACGCCGACGTCACCGGAGCCACCATCACCCTGACGACGGAGACCGCGAACGCCGTCTACAAAGCCTGGTGCGTGTGGGACTTCAACACCACGGCGGCGCCCGGTGCCTCGTCCACGGCTCGGATGGCGCTGGACAGTGTCGGCCAGTCTCCCGTCGCAACGTTCCGCGGGGACAACTCTGCCGAGCGCGGCACCGTCGCCCAGGTCTACCGGGGCACCCTGCCCTCTGCCGGGTCCCACACGTTCAAGTTGATCGCCACCACGGCCACCAACACAGAGTGCCTGGGGGCGAACTGCTCCATCACCGTCGAGATCAACGAGGTCGTCTAATGCCCCTGATCACCCCCCGCATTGAGTCCCTGAAGTACGACGGCACGAACCTGGCGGCAGTCCTCGCCTGGTGCATCGACGTGACCCTCGTATCCAACGTCAACGACGTGCTCACGCTGCATCGTGACGAGCCGGGCGACGGCGGGATCGACTTTGATTTCGTCCTGAACCCTGGCGAGTGGCTCATCCGGAACCTGTACGAGCAGTACCAGGGGCGCTTCACGGATGCCGAGTACGCCCAGAGCTGGGTAGAGATCCCGGCCGTCTGATGCCCTACCTGACTACCAGCGGCCTGGCCCTGCGCGGCGTGCTGGCCACGGACCCGCTTCAGCCGCCGGCTCCGCCGCTGCTTCTTGGCGCGCTGGAGACGGACGAGATTCCGGTGGACTTGGCGACGACCAGCCACCGCACTCTGTACCGGGTCGTCATGGGTCCGGTCGACCCGGGCGATGTGCTGGACGTTGACGCGGACGCCCGGGTCACCAACAACGTGGGCGTGGGCGTCGAGGGCGGGCGCCGGTACGTGGTCGGTGTGGGCTGGCATTTGTGGCTGTATGACTACAGCGACCCCCTGAAGACGCAGGGCCCGTGGCGACGGATCTCGGCCCTGTCCGGGGAGAACGTCACGCCGGAAATGCATCACATGCCGCTGCACATCAGCTGCGTGTACCGCATGCCCGAAGACTGGCCGCCCGGACACCGCCCCGTCGTGGTCCTCCGCGCGGATGCGCACTCGACGGCCTGGGCGTACAACGGCGGCGGCGACACGCTCGACGTCGACGACGGGTACGGGCAGCTGACCGTCCGCCACTGGGCCCCGCCCGCCGCCTGACCCTTCTTCTTCCCGCCCGCCCCGCGCCGCCTCCGGCCGGGGCTTTCTGCATGTCTGGAGACCCCCATGGACTTCGTCCGGCGCGCCGACTGGGGCGCACCCGCGGTCAGCCCGGCCGCGTACATCGGCAGCACCCGCGGCGTGAAGGTGCACTACCTCGGCACCGCGTTCACGAGCCGCACGCACGACAAGTGCCCGGCCTA
>DATCVR010000200.1:0-1995 GCA_036566745.1 Jiangellaceae bacterium
GCCCGAGGGCATCACCACGCTGAAGGCGGCGACCGGGACGCTGACCCGCGAGCCCGCCTTCGAGGGCACGCTGACCGTGCCGGTGATGGGCACGGAGGCGCAGGTCGAGGTGGTCTCGGTCGACGGCGTCGTCTACGCGAAACTGCCGTTCACGACCGCGTTCCAGGAGCTGGACCCGGCCGACTACGGGGTGCCCGACCCGGCCGCGCTGATCGCGCCGGAGACCGGGATCTCCTCGCTGCTCTCCGCGACCCAGGACGTGAAGATCGGCAAGTCGGTGCGCGGCGGCGCCGACAACGACGAGATCCTCTCGACCTACACCGGCACGCTCCCGGACACCGCGGTCCAGAAGATCCTCGCCGCCGCGACCGGCGACTTCGACGTCACCTACATCATCAACGACTCCGACGAGCTCACCGAGGCCACCATCAAGGGCCACTTCAGCGGTGAGGGCGAGGCGGCGTACTCCTACACGATCGACGTGACCGAGTACGGCGTCGAGAAGGAGATCGCCAAGCCGTGAGGGCGGTCCTCTGGCTCGCTGCGATCGCCGTGGCGTTCGCCGCCGCGGACACCTACGTCGTCGTGCTGGCGCTGCCGGACATGATGGCGGGCGTCGGGCTCTCGATCGAGGAGCTGCAGCGGGCCGCGCCGCTGATCTCCGGGTTCCTGCTGGGCTATGTGGCGGTGCTGCCTCTGATCGGGCGCCTCGCCGATCTCCTCGGGCACCTGCCCGTGCTCGTCGGGGGCTTGGTCGTATTTGCCTTCGGCTCGTTCCTGACCGCGCTGTCGTGGGACCTGGCCGCGATGGTGGTAGGCCGGTTCTTCCAGGGGCTCGGCGGTGGCGCGCTCGTTCCGGCCACCCTCGCGCTCGTCGCGGCGCTCTACCCAGCTGAGCGCCGCGGGGTCCCGCTCGGGCTGGTCTCGGCGGTCCAGGAGCTCGGCTCGGTGCTCGGGCCGCTCATCGGAGCGGCCGTGCTCGCCGTCGCGGACTGGCGGGCGATCTTCGGGCTCAACCTGGTCGTCGGCGTCGTACTGGCGATCGCCATCAGGCAGATGGGCCGAAGCACCCACTCACAGCCATCGCTGGTCGAGCCCGGCGAGCGCAGCGAGCCGGTGTCGAGACCAACACGGTCGAGGTCGAGCTCGATCGACGTCTGGGCGCTGCTGCTGTTGCTGGTCGCCGGCGCTGCGTTCGTGCTGCTGGCGATCGAGCCGACCGCCTTGGTCCAGGACCTGACCTGGGGCGCGCTCTACGTACCCGCGGCCGGGTCGACGCGCTGGCTGACCCCGCTGGGCCTGGTCACGATCATCGCCACCCTCGCCAGCCTGATGAAGTACAGCCTGGTGAAGCGCGGCCTGCGGCCGGGCGTACGCCGCGTGCTCGGCCGGATCACCGCCGAGGTCGACCTTCTCGGGGCGCTGCTGCTCTCCTTCGCCCTGGCCGGGGTGATCCTGGCCTTCGCGACCGCCGACCCCGAGGTGGCGGTCTTCTCCGAGCAGGGCACCTGGTACCTGGTCGCCGGCGGGCTGGCGCTGCTCGGCTTCGTCTTCCACCTGCGCCGGGCACAGGACCCGATCGTGCCGCGCGGCGCGTTCGCCCGGACCCCCGCGTGGGGCTCGGTGCTGATCTCGTTCTTCGTCGGCGCGGCGCTGGTGGCGGCGCTGATCGACGTGCCGCTCTTCGCCCGCACCACGATCTACGGCGACAGCCAGCTGAAGGCGGCCCTGGTGCTGCTCGAGTTCCTGGTCGCGCTGCCCGTGGGCGCCATCGCAGGCGGCTTCCTGACCCGGCGGCTGCCGGCGGGCGTGATCGCGGGTGGCGGGATGCTGCTGGCCGCCGTGGCGTTCGTGCTCATGGCCCGCTGGGACGCCGACGCGCTGCGCTCGCTGTCGGCGACCGTCGTGCTCGTCGCGGGCGGCCTCGGCTTCGGCCTCGCCCTGGCGCCGGTCAACGCGGCGATCCTGGCCACGACCGAGCAGTCGATGCACGGC
>DATCVR010000201.1:0-9224 GCA_036566745.1 Jiangellaceae bacterium
TCATCGCCAACCTCGAGCACGAGCTCGCCGAGGCCGGGCTGTCGATCCCGGTCTACTGGGGCAATCGCAACTGGCACCCCTACCTCGCCGACGAGCTGGCGCGGATGCGCGACGACGGCGTCCGCCGGGTCGCCGCCTTCGTCACCAGCGCGTACGACTCCTACTCCGGGTGCCGCCAGTACCGCGAGGACCTTGCCCGCGCCGTCGCCGAGGTCGGGCCGGGGGCACCGGTCATCGACCGGCTCCGGCTGTGCTTCGACCATCCCGGTTTCTCGGCCGCGAACGCCGACGGCGTGGTCGGCGCACTCGGCGACCTCCCGCGTGACGTGGCCGACGCCGCCCGCATCGTGTTCGTCACCCACTCGATCCCCACCGCGATGGCCGATACCTCCGGGCCCACCGGAGGCGCGTACGTCGCGCAGCACCAGGCCGTGGCCGCCGAGGTCGCTCGCCAGGTGGCCGAGCGCACCGGCGTCCGGCGTGACCACGATCTGGTCTACTGCTCGCGGAGCGGGTCGCCGCGCACGCCGTGGCTCGAGCCCGACGTGAACGACCACCTGGCGGAACTGGCCGAGCAGGACGTGCCGGCGGTCGTGCTGGCGCCGATCGGATTCCTGTCCGACCACATGGAGGTCGCCTACGACCTCGACACCGAGGCGATGGCCACGGCGGCCAAGCTCGGCATTGCCGCGGCACGGGCGGCCACGGCCGGCACCCATCCGGACTTCGTCGGCACCGTCGTCGACCTCCTGCTCGAGCGTGCGGCGGCCGAGCGGGGCGAGCAGGTGACGAGGGCCAGCATCGGCGCACCGGGGCCCGTGGCCGACGTCTGCCCGGGGGGATGCTGCCCGAATCCGCGCGGTCCGATGCCCGCGTTGTGCGGCGAGGACGCGCCCCCATATCCCTCGTGATCACGACGCTGAGCGATGTAACCGATCTCACATAGGTCGTTCGGCGCGGAAGTCAGGCCGTTCGGGCCGCCCGCGTGGCGAGCACCGTGGCGGGCATGCGCCCACGCCGTCGCGGCCAGGCTGCCGGCGGCGTGGGCCACGGCATCGTCGCAGGTGGGCGCGGGACGAGCGGTCACGCTCGGCATCCGGGATGAAGTCGTGGCCCGGCGGCGTTGAGTGCCCCGAGTGTCGAGCGCGCGACACGAGCCGTCCTCCGGTACGGTGCTGGCCGTCGGTCCGTGGGAGGAACCGGACAACAGCGGCGGGCCGGTGTGCGGGCCGGCGCGAACATCCGGCAGAATCTCCGGCTCAGGCCGGGCACAATCACGGGCGTTCGTGCGTTACGAAGGCGCACCAGCACGTGGCAACACCGGTGCGACCCGACACACGACCACCGAAACAGGCGCCCAGCGAGGGGGACAGACCGATGGCAACCGATTACGACGCTCCACGGAAGACCGACGACGACATCTCCGAGGATTCCATCGAGGAGCTGAAGAACCGGCGAATCGACAAGTCCTCGGGCATCGTCGACGTCGACGAGACCGAGCTCAACGAATCGCTCGAACTTCCCGGGGCCGACCTCTCCAACGAGGAACTGGCCGTACGAGTGCTCCCGCGGCAGGCTGACGAGTTCACCTGCGCGCAGTGCTTCCTCGTACACCACCGCAGCCAGCTGGCGAAGGAGAAGAACGGGCAGTTCATCTGCCGCGACTGCGCCGCCTGAGTGCGTCGCTCTCCCTCAACGGCCGGCGCCGGCCTCGTCACGCGCCGCTTCGAGTACGGCTACCAGCCGCTCGGGGCGGCGCGTTGACATGAGCCAGTAGGGGACCGGGTCGGTGTCGTCGGCCACCTCCACCCGCACCACCGCTGGTACGTATCCCCGGATGACGAGATACGCCGCCGGATCGAGATCGCGGCCTCGGGCCGTCCGGGCATCGTCACCGTCCAGCGCGGTGACCGCTCCCACAGCCGACATCGGTAGCACCGCTCGCCCGGCGCGCAGCCCCTCGGGACCCACCTCGATCCTGATCCGCCCGTAGGCGACCAGCGCGGCACCGCCGGCGACCAGCAACCCGGCGCTCACCGGCAGCGAGACGCTCCAGCCGTAGGCATGGTGGTACGCGAGCCAGACCGAGGCCACCATGCCGAGCAACAACAGCCACCACATCGCAGGGACGCGCAGCCGTTCGCGATGAGTCCTCACCGAAGAAGGGTCGCACGCTGACTCGGCACCTCCCGCGGGTAGGGTCGGCGACCGTGACCGAAGCCATCACGAGGGTGCCTGCGGAGGCGGTCCTGCCGCCACGGCATCCGGATGCGCCCGCCCCCGGCGAGCGCATCGCCTCTCACTACGACCGCTGTGTGGGTTGCGGCGAGGACCATCCCACCGGGCTCAAGGTCGTGGTCACGGCGGGCGAGGGCCTCACCCTCTCGGGGCGGTTCACCGTCACCGGCGACCATCAGGGCGCTCCCGGCCTGGCCCACGGCGGCATGCTGTCGCTCGCCTTCGACGAAGTGCTCGGCTCGCTCGTCTGGCTGGTGGGAATCCCCGCGGTCACCGGCCATCTCGAGACCGACTACCGGCGCCCGGTGCCGGTAGGCACCACCCTGCACATCACAGCGCAGATCGACGGCCTCGCCGGGCGCAAGCTCTACGTGTCGGCCCAGGGCCGGGCGGGAGCCCCGGACGGCCCGCTCACGGTGAGCGCGTCGGCGATCTTCATCACGGTGGGCGGCCAGCACTTCATCGAGCACGGCCGGGCGGAGGACGTGGCCGAGGCGCTGCGGACCGACGATGTGCGGGCGGCCGCGCGGGCGTTCGAGGTGAACCCGTGAGCGGCGGCGCGCGGGGGTCGGTGGACATCCTGGTCACCCGGCTCGATCCCGAGGTCGCGCTGCCCGCGTACTCCCATCCCGGCGACGCCGGGGCCGACCTCGTCACCACCGAAGACGTCATCATCGGGCCCGGTGAGCGGGTGCTTGTCGGAACGGGCATCGCGATCGCCCTGCCGGACGGTTACGCTGCGTTCGTGCACCCGCGTTCCGGGCTCGCCCACCGGCTCGGCGTGAGCATCGTCAACACGCCTGGCACGGTCGACGCAGGCTACCGGGGCGAGATCAAGGTGCTGCTCGTCAACCACGACCTTCGCCAGCCGGCCGAGTTCCGCCGGGGCGACCGGATCGCCCAGCTGGTGGTCCAACGGGTCGAGCACGCGCGGTTCCACGAGGTCGACCGGCTGCCCGGGTCGGCTCGCGGCAACGGCGGGTACGGCTCGACGGGCGTGGCGAGTTCTGACGGAAGGAAGTAGATCCCAGTGTTCCGACGCCGGCGCCGTGCCGAGGACGCACCGTCCTCCGATTCCGACCAGACCGAGGCGACGGTCGACGAGCTCGACGACGTGGTCACCACCGTCAACGACGGCGACGACCTGGCCGACTCACCCAAGACGCCCCGCCCCGACGGCCCCTACGACGCCTCCGAGGTCGACCTCGACGAGGCCCGCGCCTCCCGCATCGACCTCGGCGGGCTGCTCGTCCAGGGCGTGCCCGGCATGCAGCTCCAGCTCCAGGTCGACCAGCGCACCCGCAACGGCACCAGCGCCCTGCTCGGGCTCGGCGACGCCGGCATCCAGCTCGTGGCCGTGGCCGCGCCGCGCAGCTCGGGCCTCTGGGGCCAGACCATGCTGCAGATCGAGGCCGATGCCCGACGTCGCGGAGGCACCGCCGAGGAGGCACACGGCCCGTTCGGCACCGAGGTGCGGGTGGTCGTGCCGGTCAACGCGCCCGACGGCAAGCGGGCCATGCAGCCCTCACGGGTGTCCGGCATCGACGGCCCTCGGTGGCTCCTGCGCGCGACGTTCCTCGGCAAGGCCACCACCGACGTCGAGACGTTCCAGCGCCTCGTCGGCATCGTCAAGCAGGTCGTGGTCGTCCGGGGCGACGCGCCGATGGCCCCGGGCGACGTCATCACGCTGCGGGCTCCTGCCAGCGACGACCTCGAGGGCGAGAACCCGCCCCCCACCCCGCCGGGAACCCAGGCATGACCACCTCGGCGTCGCCGCGCTCTCGTACGGTGTCGTCGCGGCGAGCTAGTCTCGGTTCCATGGGCGAGCGCAAGGAGCGCGGAGGCCTCTGGGGCACGCTGTCCCGGTGGGCGGCCTCCGAAGAGGACATCGATGCCGAAGAGCTGCTCGAGCGCGCCCACACGGCAGGCTGCGTGCCGGTCGCCGAGGCCGACGAACGCTCGCGGGTGCGGGTCCGGGGCACGCTGCGTACCGTCACACTCCAGCCCCGGGCCGGCATGCCCGCGCTCGAGGCCGACCTGTTCGACGGCTCCGGCTCGGTGAGCCTCATCTGGCTCGGCCGCCGGCGCATCACGGGCATCACCTGCGGCCGGAGGCTCGTCGCCACGGGCCGCATCTCGACGTTGGAGGGCCGCCGGGTCATGTTCAACCCCCGCTACGAGCTGCTCGCGCCGGGCACCGAATGAACGACACCCACCACGACCCGGCGCAGGAAGCCACCGATCGCCAGGGTTGGCTCGGCGCGATCTCTTCCGACGATCGCTTCCGCCCGGCCGATGCCCTCGGTCCGGGTGCCTTCCTCGACGCCGGGCTGCCGCTGGCCCTGTTCACCGTGGTCTACGCCGCGGCCGGGCGCGATCTCACGCTCTCGCTGTGGGTGGCGGTCGGCGCGGGCGCGCTGCTGGCGCTGATCCGGCTGATCCGGCGCGAGCCGATCCAGAACGTCCTCGCGGGATTCGTCGGTCTCGGCATCGCGGCGTACGTGTCCAGCCGCACCGGCCGGGCCGAGGACGTCTTCCTGCCGGGCCTGCTCATCAACGTCGGCTACGGGCTGGCGTACCTCGTCTCGATCATCGTGCGCTGGCCGTTGCTGGGGCTGTTCGTCGGGTTCGCCACCGGCCAGGGGACGTCCTGGCGGGGCGACCCCGTGCTGCTGCGGGCCTACATGAAGGCCAGCGCGATCTGGGTCGGCATGTTCGCGGTGCGCCTCGCCGTCCAGGCCCCCCTGTACTTCGCGGGCGAGGAGCAGCTCGGCTGGCTCGCCACGGCCCGCCTGATCATGAGCTGGCCGTTGTTCCTGCTGGTCGCCTATCTGTCGTGGGTGATCATCCGGCCCGCCTACCGCGCTCACCAGGCCGCCAACACGCCCGGTCCGCCGGCAGCGTCCCGCGACGCCGAAGGCGCCGAGAGCGCCGACGAACAGGTGCGCGAGGGCTGAGCCGGGTCGGGCAGAATCGGCTGATGTCGTTCATCGCCGGGCTGCCCAAGGCCGAGCTCCATGTCCATCACGTCGGCTCGGCGTCACCACGCGTGGTCGCCGAGCTAGCGGCACGCTACGAGGGCGAGACGTCGGTGCCGGCCGACCCCGACCGCCTGGCCGAGTTCTTCACGTTCACCGATTTCGCCCACTTCGTCGAGATCTATCTCTCCGTCGTCGACCTGATCCGGACGCCCGACGACCTCTGGACCCTGACCTACGAGGTGGCGCGTGACCTCGCGGCGCAGAACGTCCGCTACGCCGAGCTGACGCTCACGCCGTACACCTCGATCGTGCGGGGCATCGCGGCCGAGGCCTACTGCGAGAGCGTCGAAGACGCCCGGCGGCGGGCCGAGTCCGACCTCGGCGTCACGCTGCGGTGGTGCTTCGACATCCCCGGCGAGTCGGGGATCCCGGCCGCCGACGTCACCCTCGACACCGCCCTGCGCCTGCGTCCCGACGGGCTGGTGAGCTTCGGCCTCGGCGGTCCGGAGATCGGCGTGCCGCGCGCGCAGTTCGCACCCCATTTCGCACAGGCGATCGCCGCTGGGCTGCACAGCGTCCCGCACGCCGGCGAGTCCACCGGGCCCGCCACCATCTGGGACGCCGTCGACCAGCTCGGCGCCGAGCGGATCGGTCACGGCATCGCCGCGGCGCAGGACCCCGTCCTGATGGAGCACCTGGCCGCCCGCGGCATCACCCTCGAGGTGTGCCCCACGTCCAATGTGCGCACGAGGTCGGTGCCGTCGCTGGCCGAACACCCGCTCCCGGCGCTCGTCGCCGCGGGCGTCCCGGTCACGATCAACTCTGACGACCCGCCGATGTTCGGCACGACGCTGACCGCCGAGTACGAGGTCGCGGCTGAGCTCCTCGGTCTCGACGACGCCGGGGTCGCCGACCTGGCCCGGTCGGCCGTGCGCGCGTCGTTCCTGGACGACGACGGCAAGACGGCGCTCCTCGCCGAGATCGACGCATACACCGCCGCCGCCACTGCCACCGGCTGACCGGGAGCTCGCGGGTCACGACGCCCGTTGGGCCTCGGCTTCGGTCGCGCGGTGGGTGTGGATCTCGTGCCGCACGTGGTGACGATGCTCGGCGTAGCGGACCGACTCGTACACGACGAGCGTGACCAGCACCACCGTCACGACGCCCAGCGCGACCAGCGCCGGGACCTGCGTGGCCAGGGGCACGAGCACCACCGTGGCGCCCGCGGCGACGAGCCGGTCGAGGGTGAGGTTGTGGACGGTGCGCCACTTGAACCCGACCTGCCCGACCAGGTACGCGACGGCGCCCCCGAACAGCGCATAGAGGCCCACGCCGGTCAGGGGATCGGTCAGCTCGTAGTGTGAGCTGTCGCTGACGTACTCGAGCACCTTCTTGAGCCCGAGCGAGATCAGCACGATGCCGACGATCATCGGGGCGTGCCAGAACGTATAGGCGTCGCGCGCCAGCTTGGCCCGGGTCGCCTCGGGCTCGATCGCCAAGGCGTGCTCGCCCTGCAGCGACGAGACGTCGAAGTAGATCCACCACAGCGCCGCCGACAGCGTCAGCCCCAGCGCGGAACCGGCGATGATCGGCCAGGAGATCGGCTCGGCGGCCACCCCCACGCCGATCGCGACGATCGACTCGCCCAGCGCGATGATGAGGATCAGCCCGTGCCGCTCGGCGAAGTGTGCCGCCGAGCGCAGCCGCCAGCCGCGGGCACCGCCCAGGAACGTCCCGCCGTAGTCGGCCAGCAGCGCGGCGCACCACAGGAGGGTCTGGGTCGTGCCCTCGAATCGTGATGCCGCCAGGAGCAGCATGGTGCCGCCCAGCACCGACGGCACGAATCGGACCAGCTGCCCGCGCAGCGCCGGATCGTCCCGCGAGATGATCCAGAACAGCGCGAGGTGCAGCGCGCGGAAGATGAAGTAGCAGGCCGCCAGCACCACCGGTCCGAACAGTCCGCCCGGCAGGTCGGTGAACGCCTCCGGGATGGTGAGCGCGATGACGAACATCGTGCCCATCGCGGCCAGCAGCACCAGCCGCACCGGTCCCTCGTCGGCACGGACGATGTTGCCGAGCCAGGCGTAGCCGATCCAGCTCCACCACAGCAGGCCCACGATCAACAGCCCGCGCAGCAGGCCGGTGCCGCTGAGGTCGTCGGCCATGAAGGCCGTGACCTGCGTCAATGCGAAGACGAAGACGAGATCGAGGAAGAGCTCGAGCGGCGTGACCGAGGCGTCGGAGTCGTTGGCCTGGAGCCGGAGCGGACGACGGACCATGGTCATGCCTGGTGGGGCGAGAGGAGGTCCTCCAGCTGCAGCTCGCGGTCGGGCGCCGCGACGAACAGCAGCTCGTCGCCGGCCTCGAGCGGGAGGTCGGGCAGCGGGCTGTGGACGTGCTTGCCCCGGATGATCGAGACCAATGAGGTGTCGACCGGCCACGCGACGTCGGCCACGGCCGTGCCGGCGATGGGGGAGGACGGCGGAAGGGTGAGCTCGACGAGATTGGCCTCGCCCTGCCGGAAGGTGAACAGCCGCACGAGGTCGCCGACGCTCACGGCTTCCTCGACCAGGGCGCTCATGATGCGCGGCGTGGAGACCGACACGTCGACGCCCCACGACTCGTTGAACAGCCACTCGTTGCGCGGATGGTTGACCCGGGCGACCACGCGTGGCACCGCGAACTCGGTCTTGGCCAGCAGCGACACGACCAGGTTGGCCTTGTCGTCGCCGGTGGCCGCGATGACGACGTTGCAGCGTTCGAGCGAGGCCTCTTCGAGCATGGACAGCTCGCAGGCGTCGGCCAGGAGCCACTCGGCCTCGGGCACGCTGGCCGCCTTGATCGCCTTCGGCTCGCGGTCGATGAGGAGGACGTCGTGGCCGTTGGCGAGCAGCTCGGTGGCGATGGAGCGTCCGACGTTGCCGGCTCCGGCGATGGCGACTCGCATCAGACCTCCACCTCCGGGCCGGACGAGAACACCGCGGAGATGCGCTCGGTGTCGTCGGCTCGCATGACCACGTGGACGAGATCGCCGTCCTGGACGATCGTGTCGGCGCCTGGCACCACGCCGTCGCCGTAGCGGGTGATGAAGGCGACCCGCGCGCCGGAGGCCTCCTCCATGGCACCGACCGACGACCCGATCCACTGCTCGCCGACGTGGATCTCGGCGAGCCGGACGGTGCCGGACGGGTCGATCCACTCGGTGGCGGCGCCCTCGGGCAGCAGTCGGCGCAGCACCTGGTCGGCGGCCCAGCGCACGGTGGCGACCGTGGGGATGCCCAGGCGCTGGTAGACCTCGGCCCGGCCCGGATCGTAGATGCGCGCCACGACGTTCTCGATGCCGAAGGTCTCGCGAGCCACCCGGGCCGCGATGATGTTGGAGTTGTCGCCGCTGCTGACGGCCGCGAAGGCGTGGGCTCGCTCGATGCCGGCCTCGAGGAGGACGTCGCGGTCGAAGCCGACGCCCGCCACGGTGGCGCCCTCGAAACCTGGCGCCAGCCGGCGGAAGGCCTCGGGATTCTGGTCGACGATGGCCACGGTGTGATCGCGCGACTCGAGGATGTGAGCCAGCGTCGACCCGACCCGGCCGCACCCCATGATGACGACGTGCACGGCGGTCCTTTCCTCGTCATGCTGCTGCTCGTCAGCCTTGACGGTACACGTGCCGACGCACCGTGATGTGCGCACAGGCCCTACGATTCAACCCGTGCCGAACCTTGGCGATGTGTCGAAACGCATGCTTCTGGGCCGCAAGCTCGCCAGCGACCGGCTGGGCGACACCTTGCTGCCCAAGCGCCTCGCGCTGCCGGTGTTCGCCAGCGACCCGTTGTCGTCGGTCACCTACGCCACTCAGGAGATCCTCGTCATCCTGACGCTGGGTGGGCTGAGCTTCCTGATGTACACGCCGTGGGTGGCCGCGGTGGTCGTCCTGCTGTTGCTCGTCGTGGTGGCGTCCTACCGGCAGCTGGTGCGGGCGTACCCCACCGGCGGCGGCGACTTCGAGGT
>DATCVR010000202.1:0-5837 GCA_036566745.1 Jiangellaceae bacterium
TCGGCTCCTACGCCTCCGCACGCGAGGTGGCCGAGCGCGCCGGCGTCAACGTCTCGACCGTCGTACGGACGGCACAGCAGCTCGACTTCGACGGCTGGAGCGATCTGCGATCGGCGCTTCGTGCGGAGTACCTCGACTCGCTGGTGGCAACCGACCCCAAGGGCCGCGACCTCTCGAACGATGTCGCCGCCCGGATGCTGCGCCAGGACACCGCAAACCTCGCAGCCGTCGCCTCGCCGACGAACCTCGCAGCCATCAATGACATCGCCGAGGCCATCCGAACCGCCCGCCGCACAGTCGTGATCACCACCGGGTCGGGCGCCGGACCGGCACAGGTGCTCAGCTATCTCGCCTCGATCTACGGCTATGACATCCGGCTCGCGACAGGACCCGCCACATCGCAGGCCGTGTCCGTGTCACAGATGGAGGAGGGAGACTGCCTCGTCGTCCTCAACGTCTGGCGCCTGACTCGGGCACTACGCGGGCTGACCCAGCTAGGACACGCCAGGGGCGCAACCGTCGCCGTCCTCACCGACCTGCAGTCATCCCCGCTCAACGCCAGCGCCGACCACGTCGTGATCACCCCGATCGAGGGAGTCGAACGAACCCCGTCACTGACCGCGATGGTCGCTGTCGTGCACGCGATCCTCGCCCAGCTCGAGCAGTCGGCCGGGCGCAGCTCCGCAGGCCTCATCGAGCAGGCCTGGGAGACCCTCGACCTGATGGACGATCAGCCTTGAGGACCGAGGGGACGCAGCAGACGCTGCGCCATCTCGCGGAACGCGGTGAGGTCCGCCTGGGACATCTCGTCGTCGACCGGCAGCGGCCAGCTCGACAGCTTCACGCCGACGAAGTCCCGGACCCGGTCGACGTAGACCATCTGACCGTGGATGCCCAGGCACAGCACGACGTCACCACCCGCGGCCGGAGACCAGAAGTGGCCGCGGTAGCTGCCACCGCGTAGGCCGTAGTCGTGTTCGGCGTCCGCGAAGGCCGACGCCGAGTCGGCACCACCGCGGAACAGGTCGTCGATCCACGCGGCAGGCACGACCTGCGCACCCGTGAGCGACCGGCCACCCGAGGCGACCAGAGCGCCGAGCCGGGCGAGGTCGCGCAGCGTGGCACAGATGCCGCCGTCGAACATGGCGGTGCCGGAGCCGTCGACGGTGACGAAGGCGTCGTGCTCGGCTCCGATCCTCGACCAGAGCAGGTCCGAGGCCAGCTCGGCGAAGGGAACGCCCCCGGCTGCCACCTCGCAGACCAGGCCGAGGGCGTCGGTGATGGCGCTGCTGTACGCGAAGGCACCACCGTGTGGGCGATCGCTGCGCAGCTCGGCCAGGAACGCGCGCAGGCTCGCGGGAGACGATGGGCCGCGTATGGCCCAACCGACCGCCTCGTCGAGGCGGCGCACCTCGGATGTCGGGTCGAGGTAGTCCTCCGAGAAGTGGATACCGACACGCATGTCGAGCAGGTGGCGAACCGTCGCGCCGGTCCAGCCCGAACCGGCCAGGTCGGGGAGGTACGACGTCACGAGCCGGTTCACGTCGAGGCGGCCGTCGCCTACGAGGATGCCCGCCACGAGGCCGACGATCGACTTGCTAACGGACATGAGCAGGTGTCGTGTGTCTGGGCCCATCGTGCCGGCGTACTCCTCGGCCACTACCGCCCCGCGGTGGACGACGAGCCAGGCGTCGGTGTCCTGTGCCTGCACGGTGAGGGCGGGCTGGTCGAGGTCGCATGGCGGTAGGGGCGCGGCAGCCCCCTCTCCCCGGGCGATCACCGCCGCCGGGAAGAGGTCGTCCATGTGCTGGAAGGCCCAGCGCAGCTGCGGATGGGTCTGCCAGTCAGCGACAGTTACCTCCGTCACCGGTCGTCCATACGGTGGGTGATCCGTCCGCCGGAGACGGTGAGCCGGATCGGTGCGGTCGCGAGCTCGTCGGCCGGTGCCGCGACCGGGTCCACGACGAACGCGGTGAGGTCGGCCCGGTGCCCGACGGCGATCCTTCCGCTGGTGGCCTCGGTGCCGTCGGCCAGCGCCGCGTGGGTGGTCATCCCTTCGAGGGACATCAGCCCGGTGAGGGCCTGGTCGGGCGTGACCGGCTCATCGCCGGACCCCGGTCTGCGGCGCAGCTGTGCGAAGGCGAGCACGTCGCGGGCATCGTACGACGCGATCGGCCAGTCCGAGCCCAGCACCAGCGTGCCGCCTGCGTCGCGTACGTCCCGGCAGGGCCAGGCGCGCGCGGCCCGCTCAGGACCCAGCCGGGTCGACCACTCATCGGTGCGGTCGGCCCGGGCGTAGCCGGTGTGCGAGGGCTGCATCGAGGCGACGAGTCCCGCGCCGACGACCCGTCGCACCTCCGCCAGCGGCAGCGTCTCGAGGTGCTCCACCCGGTGTCGGACACCGCGGGTGTCCACGTCGGCCAGGGAGTCGACGACGTGGCGCACGCCGGCGTCGCCGATGGCGTGGGTCGCCGTCTGGACCCGGTCGGAGGCGAAGTGCCGGACCGCCCGGGTGTAGGAGGCTGGATCGCGCCAGAACGCGTCGACCCCCTGCCCGTGGCAGTCGGCGTGGCCGAGCCAGGCGGTGCCGCCCTCGACGGTTCCGTCGATGAAGAACTTCACGCCGCCCACGGCCCAGCGCCGGCCACGGCGCCGTTGGAGAGCATCGAGAGCCGCGAGGTCGCTTTCCGGCATGCACCACGGCATCACCCGCAGCCGAACCGGCAGCTCGGCGGCCGCCTCGACAGCGGCGAGCACGTCGAGCGCATCGCCCTCGGCGTCCATCATCACCCCGCCCGTGAGCCCGGTCGCAGCCATGCCGTCCATCACCTCGAGGAGCCGCTTGTGGAGCTCGGCCTGCTCCATCGGTGGGATGAGGTCGCGCACGGTCTCCATCGCGGCGTGCTCCAGCAGCAGCCCGGTCGGCCGGCCCGCGTCGTCACACACGATCTCGGCGCGCTGCTCGAACCGGCGAGGTCCGGTGACACCGGCTCGGCGCAGCGCCTCGTCGCTGGCCAGCGACGAGTGGCCGTCGTACAGGACGATGACGACCGCGGCTCCCGGGAGCACCTCCTCCAGCATCCTGTTGGTGATCGGGGCACCACCGAAGACGTTGTGATCGAGGCCGAAGCCCGTCACCCAACCGTCCCTGCCGGGCGCGGCACCCGCGAGCGCGGTACGCAGATCGTCGAGGTCCCGGCAGCCGGAGAGGTCGGCGCCGGCGAAGGCGGTCACCCCCAACAGGGCATGCAGGTGCCCGTCGACCAGGCCGGGCGTCACCGTGGCGCCGGCGAGGTCGACGACCTCGGTCGTGGCGCTCCGCAAAGCCAGGGCGTCGTCGTCGAGCCCGACGATCCGGTCCCCGCGGATCGCGACGGCACGGGCCATGGGACGAGCCGGGTCGAGGGTACGGACGGTGGCCCCGACGATGAGCAGGTCGGCACTCACGAGGCCGCCACCTCCGGGGTGCTGTCGCACGTCGCGGCGACGCCGTCGAAGACGTCGCGGCGGTTGCGGCGCAGCCACACCGCCCACACCACGCCCAGGGCGCAGGTGACGGGGATGGTGAGCAGCAGCACCTGGTTCACCAGACCGGTGCTTCCGGTCAGGAAGGAGATGTTCTTCGCGGACAGCACGATCGCGAACAGCATCAGGCCGGCGGAGACGACCGGCGCGACGATGGTGCGCCAGGCTCCTTCCCCGGTGGCCCGCTTGCGGAAATAGGCGACGACCGAGATCGCGGCGGCGACCTGCAGCAGCAGGATGCCGAAGATGCCAGGGGTGTTCACCCAGATCAGCAACTGCGTGTAGGGGTCGGCCTTCGCGATCGCGAAGCCTCCGACGACCACCAGCGCGAGCGCGGTCTGCGCGAGGCCGGCGACGTACGGCGCCCGCGTCCGCGGGTGCACCTTCGTCAGGACCGCGGGCAGCAGACCCTCCGCGGCGATGGCGAGCGAGTAACGGGTGACGGCGTTGTGGAAGGCGACCAGGCTCGCGACCACGCTGGTGGCGATGAGCATGTGCATGGCCGTGGTGAACCAGGTGCCGAGGTAGGTCTCGCCGGCGACGAAGAACATGCCGACGCCGTTCGTGGTGGCCGCCTCGACCGCCCCCGCAGCACCGAAGGCCTGGACGATGCTCCACACGATGAAGGCGTAGGTGCCTGCGAGGACTGCGACGGCGAGGTAGGTGGCACGCGGGATGGTGCGCCGCGGGTCGCGGGTCTCGCGGCGATAGATCACGGTGGCCTCGAATCCCATGAAAGCGGCGAAGGCTGTCGGCAGGATGACGGTCATCGGCGGTACGAACATGTTGTCCGGGGCGAACGAGTCGAGGCCGAGACCCTCGCTGCTGCCACCCTGGACGAGGATTGCGATGGCGAGGACCAGCAGCAGGCCCGTCTCCGCAGTGAGCAGCACCGCGAGGAACTTCGCACCGAAGTTGACGCTGCGGAAGCCGACGTACCAGACCACGACGATGCAGGCGAGCGCGTACACCCACCACGGCTGGTCGATCCCGAACACCTCGGCGAAGGTTCCCTGGATGGCCACGCCCGCGAGTCCGTAGACGCCGATCTGGAGGGCGTTGTACGAGACGAGGGCGACCAGCGCGGAGACCACGCCGGCCGTGCGGCCGAGCCCGACCGCGATGTAGGAGTAGAAGGCGCCAGCGTTGTCGATGTGCCGTGACATGGTCGTGAAGCCGACCGCGAAGATGGCGAGCGAAATGCCCGCGAAAACGTAGGCCGCCGGTGCCCCGATGCCGCCGATCATCAGCGCGAGCGGCGCGACGCCGACCATCACCATCAGCGGTGCGGCGGCCGAAACGACGATGAACACGAGATCGCTCGTTCCCAGAGCGTCGCGCTTGAGTCCAGGGACCGCGGCCTCGGTAGCTGAAGCGTTGGTTGGGGTGGTCGGCATGGGGCCTCCTTCATTAATCCAAATCGATTGGATTTGGGTTGTGCGGTAGCGTACGACTTCCAGCCTCTGAAGGGAAGGGCTTCTCGTGACCCAGATCACGCAGCGTCGCGTCGGGCGGCCCCGCAAGGCGGTCCTGGACCGTGTGCGGATCGGCGCCACGGCCCTCGAGCTCGTCGACGATTCCGGCGACTTCACGCTCCCCGAGCTGGCCCAGCGGCTCGGTGTGCACACCTCCTCGCTCTACCACCACGTGGACGGCCGTTCCGGGGTGATCGAGCTCCTGCGCGAGCAGGTGAGCGACCAGATGGATGCCGCCGCACTCGAGCGGGAGCCCTGGGACGTCGCTATCCCTGCGTTCTTCCGTTCCTACCGGGCGGTCTTCGCCGCCCATCCCCGCGTCGTCCCCCTTCTCACCACGACGACCGTCCGGTCGCCGCAGGTGCTCGCTGCGTACGACCGGATGGTCGCGCTCCTGGAGGAGCTCGGCTTCCCCGTCGCCCGCGCCATGGAGGTGCTGACGGCCGTGGAGAGCTTCGTCATAGGGTCCGCGCTCGACCTCGCGGCACCCGATGTGATGTGGGAGATTCCCGAGGGCGTCGAGGCTCCTCGTCTCGCCGAGGCATTGGCCTCTCAACGCGACGCCGCCCACCGGGCAGAGGCTGCCTTCGAGTGCGGCCTTCGGATGATGTTGGCCGGGGTGGCCGCCGAACTCGGGGCTTCGACGGCCTGAGCCCGAGTCCGCTCAGTCCTGACCGATGGTGGCCAGGTCCGTCTCCCGGGTCTCCTTCGCGATCAGGGAGGCGACGAGGGAGACCGCGCCCATGGCGGCGAGATAGGCCGCGATCGCGTAGCCGGTGCCGAACTTCTGGTACAGCGCGATCGCGATGATGGGAGCGAGCGAGCCGGCAAGGACCG
>DATCVR010000203.1:0-5884 GCA_036566745.1 Jiangellaceae bacterium
ACGGGCGGATAGCTTGAAGTATCTGTGCTGGCCAGAAGAGTGGGCCCCGTGGGACTCGAACCCACAACCCGCGGATTAAAAGTCCGCTGCTCTGCCAATTGAGCTAGAGGCCCCTCGTGGACGGCGGCCTTCGATCTCCGCCGCCCACGCCCAGGGCAGAGCCTACGACGTCCGGCATGGCGCCGGAGCCGCTGCCCACTCCGCCCGACACAGGACTGGACCCCCGGCACGGGGGAAGCCGGGGGCCCAGCAGCAGCCCGATGAGGTGTCGACATCACCCACCGGGCCGATCGGGGGTCAGGGCAGCCTGACGGGCGGTTCGAATTCGATCGTGGTGGGCGGCTCCGTCGGGCGCTCGGTGGGCTGGTCGCTGTCGCCGGGGCGCCCGCCGGGAACATCGGGTTTCCGCGTCGGATCGGGGTGGGTCGGCTCGGCGGAGGGGCGGTCCGTGGGCCGATGATCGGGGGTGTCGTCGGGCTTGTGCTCGTCCAGCCGGCCCTGGTCGCCGGCCTCGCCTGGCGACTCGGGCTGGTGGGCGTCACGAGCCCGCTCGCTCACGTCCTGACCGTCCACGTCTCCGTCTCGAGCGTCGTCGGCCACGTCCTGCCCGAAGTCGGCCGGCTCGTCGGCCGACTCGTCGTCGAAGGTGATGGGTGTGACGACCTCGATGACCGACTCGACCCGGTCCTGGGCGACATCGGGCAAGGCGCCGGCCGCGCTCACGCCGGTCAGCGCGGTGATGCCGGCGGCGAGCCCCACGGCCACCTTGGCCCGTGTGCTCATGGCGGCGAGCTTCGATCTCCCTGCGTGCACGACCTGTCCGACCTTTCCTCTGGGGGTCCCGGCGACGCCACCTCGTGGATCGAACGCAGCCGCGGGAACTCCGGTGAAGTCGCCGGCGGCCATCCGGGTCACCAGTTCCGCACTCGGCCTGGCGGGCAACGCGGCAGTCGCCCTCAGGGCACCCACGACCTCGACGAGCGGCCGCAGTTCGGGCTGCGCGAACGCACCGCGAAGCACGGCTTCGACGGTCGCGTCGTCCAGAGTGTGTGGTGGCATCTCGTTCACGTCATCGCCGAGAGCGGTCACAGGGGTACGCCCTCTCGCGCGAGACGGCTCCGCAGGGCGTTCAGCCCCCGGCGCTGGAGCGCCTTGACGGCGCCGGACGACTTGCCGATCACGTCCGCGACCTGGTCGACCGTGAGGTCGGCGACGACCCGCAGGAGAAGGACCTCGCGCTGGTCCGACGACAGCTCGGCACAGAGCTCGCGGACCCGGCGGCTCCCCAGGGCCTCCATGACCTCGTCCTCGACGTGCCCGTCCGGCCGGTCCAGGACAAGCGGATCGTCGGTGGGGACCACCGGCCGACGCGACGAGCGCCGCCACTCGTCCGTCAGCCTGCGGTGCGCGATGGTGAACACCCACGAGCGGAACTTCGCCTCGGTGCCGCGGAACGACCCGAGGCCGGCGAAGACGCCGAGGAACACTTCACTCGCGAGGTCGTCGGGCTCGGCGGCGCCGTGCATCCGGAGATAGCCGGTCACGACCGGCGCGAGATCGGTGTACAGGTGCTCGAAGGCCCACGGCGCGCGTGAACGCGCCGCGTCGAGGATCTCGTCGAACCCGTCACCGATGGTCAGTGCACCCTCCCCAAGGACGAACCTCACCGCCGTCATCGTTCAAATCGCTCAGAAGGGTACGGGCAGGGACGAACTATCTGAACCGACGGCAACGGTGGCACGCGACCCGTCGACCGGTCGCGTGCCACCCCCGCTCGATCAGCACCGTCACGAGGCGCTGGTCAACTCGACTCGCTCGTCGACCCCACCCCGCACCGTCGCGGTCCGCCACGCCGTCAGCGCCACCAGTGCGCCCGCCGCGGCCACGATGCCGGCTCCGACGAACGCCACCGAGAACCCGTCGGTCAGCGCGGTCACGTCTCCCAGCCGGCCGGCGCCCGCAGCGGCCGCCACAGCGGTCATCGCCGCCAGCCCGAGGGCCGAGCCCACCTGGTAGCTCGTGTTCACGATGCCGGACGCGAGCCCGCCCTCCGCCGGCCGGGCGCTGGAGATCGCCGTGCCCAGCGACGGGATGAACGCCAGCGACATTCCGGCAGCCGCCACGACCGACGCGGGCAGGACGTCGACCCAGAAGGAGCCGTCGGGCCGGACGAAGGACAGCCATCCCAGGCCGACCGCCAGCAGAACCATCCCCGCGATGGTCACGTGCTTCGGGCCGAACCGCCCGATCAACCGTGGCGCCACGGCCACCATTCCGATCATGATCACCGTCGTCATCGGCAGGAGCGCGGCCCCGCTCGGGAAGGCGCTGTAGTCCAGCACCTGCTGCAGGTAGAGGTTCAGGAAGAACCACATCGGGATCCACGCGGCACCCAGCAGCAGCTGGACCCCGTTCGCCACGCCGAGGTTCGGTGACCGGAAGATCCGCAGGGTCATCAACGGCTCCCGGCGCCGCGCCTGTACCAGCACGAACACCGCGAGCAGGACAACCGCCGCTCCCGACGTCACCAGCGTGGCGGTCGACGCCCACCCGACCTCCGGAGCCCGAACGACGGCGAAGACTGCAGCGCCGACGCCGGCGGTGACGGTGAGCGCGCCCAGCACGTCCACCGAGCCGCGCCGCCCGCCACCCGCAGGCATGAGCCGGGGTGTCACGGCGAGGATCAGAACCGCGATCGGGATGTTGACGTAGAACACCCAGGGCCAGCTGACGTATTCGGTGATGACGCCGCCCAGGAAGACTCCGGCCGTGCCACCTGCGGGGGCAGCCGCTCCGTAGATCGCCAGCGCCTTGGTGAGCTCGCGTGCCTCGCCGCCGAACAACATCATCAGGAGAGTGAGGGCTGAGGGCGCGATCAGCGCCGATCCCACGCCTTGGACGGCGCGACCGGCGAGCTCGACGGCCACGCTCGAGGCCAGCCCCGCGACGGCCGAACCCGCGATCAGCACGACCCAACCCGCCATGAAGACCCGGCGCGCCCCCAGCAGGTCGGACAACCGGCCGCCGAGCAGCAGCAGCCCACCCAGCGCCACGACGTAGGCGTTGAACACCCAGGACAGGTTCTGCTGGGAGAAGCCGAGATCGGCCTGGATCTCGGGTAGTGCGACGCCGATGATCGACGTGTCCATGATCACCATGAATTGAGCGGTCGCGATGACAGCGAGCGCCAAGCCGCGCCCGGACCGCCCGCGAGTGTCCCCGGAAGACATCGTTACTCCTTACCGGTAGGGGGTATGGGCGAGCAACGTAGCACCCGTTGCGACTGATACGGTAGGGGGGTATGGTTTCGACGAAACGGCGCCGCGGCCCACGCGTCCGGCGTCACCGATCACGGACATCACAACGGGAGATCGCATGACCGTGCGAGACGAACTCGCCCTGACCGACGTCAGCCAGGTCAGCACCACGAACGCCGCAGCGAGCGACGCCACGCTGGCGAGCGCCGGGTGCAGCTGCTGCGCCACGGACGCCGGCACCGCGGCGACCGCCGCCGCTACCGCCGCCGACTCGGACCTCGGCACCGCGCCGATCGTGGTCGCCGACTACACGGTCACCGGCATGACCTGCGGACACTGCGTCGCCGCGGTCACGGAGGAGGTCAGCGCGCTGGCCGGCGTGGTCGACGTGAAGGTCGAACTCAGCAGCGGGCAGCTCACCGTCACCAGCGACGCCCCCGTAGCCGACGAGCTCGTCCGGGGCGCGGTCGAGGAAGCCGGCTACCAGCTCACCTGAGCGGAGCCTCTGCCGATGCCGGGTGCCCGGCCGTCACGAACGGCCGGGCACCCCCCGCACGACGAGGCCCCGGGCTACCAGCTCGATCGTCAGGGCCACCGACGCCGCCTCGACTGCCAGCAACGCCACCAGGACGAACAACTGCACCGCACCCGCCTGTACCGGGCTGGCCCCGCCGATCAGCATCCCGACGAAGGCGCCGGGCAACGTCACCAGCCCCACCGTTCGGGTCTGGTCCAGCGCCGGAACCAGCGAGCTCGACGCCGCGGGCCGGGCGATCTCGAGGGCGGCGTCCCGGGGCATCAGCCCGACCGACAGCGCGGCCTCCACCTCGCCACGCCGGCCACTCAGCTCGTCGAGGCCGCGCATCCCGGCCAGCGCACACGCGGTCATCGCCCCGCCGATCAGGATGCCGGTGACCGGGATCACCGCCAGCGGCTCGGCCGGCAGCACCCCCGTGAGCAACAACGCCACCACGACGGGCAGCGTGCTCGCCACGATGGGCACGGCCGCCCAGGCAGCGGTGCGATCACGGGTCATCCGGCGGCCGGCGGTCAGCGCGGCCGTCGCGTACATCACCGCCAGGAACGCCACCGTCAGCGACTGCACCCGCACGATGGCCGCCAGTGCCAGTGACACCACCGCGAGCTGCACGACGGCCCTCGCCGACGCCGTGACGACGGCCCGCGCGTGACCCAAGCGACCCAGCACGCTCACCGTCACGGCCAGCGCGACCAGCACCACCATGGCCACCGCGAGGGCCGGACCCACCGACAGCAAGGTCGAGGACATCGTCAGTCCGCGTCACCACGAGCCATGCCGGCGAGCATCCCACGTCGTGCACCCTGCTCGGCGTGGTCGCGGCCGTAGTGTGGGTTCGTGGTCAACCTCACGAGGATCTACACCCGCACCGGCGACGACGGTTCCACCGGGCTCGGCGACTTCAGCCGCACCCGCAAGACCGATCCCCGGCTCGCCGCCTACGCGG
The DNA here is from genome assembly GCA_036566745.1 of Jiangellaceae bacterium. Lineage (GTDB taxonomy): Bacteria > Actinomycetota > Actinomycetes > Jiangellales > Jiangellaceae > DATCVR01. The sequence goes on from DATCVR010000203.1 coordinate 4,742, forward strand.
ACGCGAACGAGGCCAACGCCACCATCGGCGTCGCGATCGCCACCGAGCTCCAGGGCAGGGGCGGCGACCTGGGCGAACGCGGGCTGGGCGAACGCGGGCTGGCCACGCTCACCCGCGTCCAGAACGACCTCTTCGACGTGGGCGCCGACCTCTGCATGCCGCTCAAGCCCTCGTACGAGCACCCCCCGCTGCGCGTCCAGGCTGGGTGGATCGACGAGCTCGAGGCCGACTGCGACCACTTCAACGCCGACCTGCCCAAGCTGCGGTCGTTCATCCTGCCCGGCGGGACGCCCACGGCCGCCCAGCTCCACGTGGCGACCACCACGGTCCGGCGCGCCGAGCGCAGCGCCTGGCTCGCCCTCGAGACCTACGGCGACGGTGACGACGACGGCGTCAACCCGCTCACCGCCAAGTACCTCAACCGCCTCTCCGACCTGCTGTTCATCATGGCGCGCTACGCCAACCGCCACGACGGCGACGTGCTCTGGCAGCCGGGTGGCGGCCGCGCCCCCACGCCCTGACCCACGGCCGCACAGCCGCCTGATCGAGCACCGCGCCGTGCCGGGAGTGCGGGCTACGCTGCCGGACATGCGGCTGACGAAGTTCCACCACTCCTGCGTCCTGATCGAGACGGAGCAGGCTCGCGTGCTGATCGACCCCGGGACGTTCACGCCGGGGTTCGAGGACCTCACGGACCTCACGGCGGTCCTCGTCACGCATCAGCATCCCGACCACGTCGACGTCGACCGGCTCCCGATCCTCCTGGAACGCAACCCCTCCGCCGCGCTGTACGCCGACGAGGGCACGGCCGGCCTGCTGGAGGCGACGTCGGTCGACGCCACGGCGGTCCACTCCGGCGACACGCTCGACGTCGGGGTCGCGGTGAGCGTCCACGGCGGAACCCACGGCGTCGTCCACCCGGACGTCCCAGTGATCCCGAACGTCGCCTACCTGGTCGACGGGCGCTTCTACCACCCCGGCGACGCGTGGGCGACTCCCGGGACCGACGTCGAGATCCTCGGCCTCCCCACCGGCGCGCCGTGGATCAAGACGTCCGAGGCCGTCGACTTCCTCCGTGCCTTGCGACCGCGCGTGGCCGTGCCGATCCACGAGGCGATCCTGGCCCGGCCGGCCATGTACTAC
>DATCVR010000204.1:0-18998 GCA_036566745.1 Jiangellaceae bacterium
CACCGTGCACATCCACCTCAAGGTCCACATCGACCGCTCCACCGTGCTCACGACGCAGCTGTGGTTCGACGACGAGCTCAACGACACCGTCTTCGCCACCTCGCCCTACGACGAGCACACCGGCCGCGACACGATGAACGATGACGACTCCATCATCGACGAGTCCGGCAGCGTCACCGTCCACGCCGCCGACGACGGCTACCTCGGCGTCCTCAACCTCGGCGTGGGGGGCACAACCCACTCCTGACGCGCACCTCTCCGTACGGTTCTCCTGGTCCGAACGAACCTACGACGCGACGACCGTGCGACAGCCCCTCGCCGTCCACGCCGACACCCTCACCTCGACGACGACCGCCCTAGTGACCCGGATCCGCGACGTCGCGGCGTCGTAGCCCGTCAGGTGGCTTCGACCTTCGCGCGCTCTGTCTCGACGTCGATGTCGGCCTCCGGCCAGCGGAGGTCCATCGCCTGGAGGTGCTCGACCAGCAACTGCGTCACCGCGAGGTTGCGGTACCACTTGCGGTCGGCGGGCACGACGAACCACGGCGCCGCGTCGGTGGAGCATCGTTCGAGCGCGATCTCGTAGGCGCGCTGGTAGTCGTCCCACAGCGCGCGTTCGGCGACGTCTCCGGGGTTGTACTTCCAGCGTTTGGCCGGGTTGTCCAGCCGTTCGAGGAGGCGGGTCTTCTGCTCGTCGTGGGAGATGTGCAACATGACCTTGACCACCGGGCAGCCGGACTCGACCAGCTCGGTCTCGAAGGCATTGATCGCGTCGTAGCGTCGCTCGATCGTGGCCGGGGTGGCGAGCTTGCGGACCCGCCCGATCAGCACGTCCTCATAGTGGCTGCGATCGAAGACCCCGACCTCGCCGGGCTCGGGGAGCGCCTGCTTGATCCGCCACAGGAAGCCCCGCCGGCGCTCCTCGGCGGACGGCGCCTTGAACGCCTTGATCCGCACACCCTGCGGGTCCATGAGGCCGACAGCGTGCCGCATCGTCCCACCCTTGCCCGAGGTGTCCATGCCCTGGACCACGAGCAGCAGCCGACGCTCACCGCCAGTGCGGCCGTGGGCGAAGAGCCGCTCCTGGAGCTCGTCCATGGCCGGAGCGAGGGCGGTCAGCTCGGCCCGTCCAGCGGCCTTGTCGCCCTGGAAACCGGGCGTGGACCGCGGGTCGATCGAGGACAGCCGGAGCGGCCCGGACGGCACCCGCAGCAGTGTCGAGTACGACCGAGCGCCGTGGTCCTTCGTCGTGTGCTTCGTGCCCTTGGCCACCGCGACCCCGCCCTTCGACCTGCACGTCACGCCGTGCGACGTCTCGTCAGGCTAGCGGGGTGCGGCTCGAACTCGCTGTGGTTCGCGGTGGTTCGGGGACCTCTGTCCCTACCCGAGTGACCACCAGGACTGCACGAAGTGAGGGGTCCAGTTGTGGCGCGCCGCCCGGAGCGTGATCATGGGGCACGTCCCGACGCGGAGAGGGCAACCCACCGGTGCACATTGACCAAGCTCGGTCCTACGACGCCCACGGCCGCCAGATGTTCGCCGACGGCCAGTTCCTCCAGGCCGCGGCCGCGTTCACCATGGCCGCCGAGCTCTTCCGAGAGCTCGCCGAGACCGGTTCGGAACAGGCCGCGCTGCAGTACGCCTCGCAGCTGAACAACGCCGGCCTGTGCATGGCCAAGATGGGTCGCCATGCCGAGGCCGTCGACCACCTCGGCGAGGCGTTCGGGATCGTCGAGCCGTTCTGGTCCGACGATCCCAGCCTCACCCCGTTCGCCTCGGGGATCCTCGGCTCGCTGGCCAACTCGCTGACCGAGCTCGGCCTCCACGACCGCGCCATCGAGCTCACCGAGCAGGTCCTGCCGTTGCGCAGGGCGGCCGCCGAGGGCGGGACGCAGGCGATGAACCCCGAGCTCGCGAAGGCGCTGCGCACCTACGCCCAGGCCCGCTCCAACGCCGGACGAGAGCTGCCACGAGCCCTGCCCGCGGCCACCGAGGCGGTGGCCATCTACCAGGCGCTCGCCGAGGCCAACCCGGCCTTCAGCACCGAGCTGGTCCAGGCCTACGAAGTGCTCTCCGGCGTGCTGGGCAAGCTCGGGCGGCAGGACGAGGCCGACGAGGTGCGTTCCTGGGGCAGCGCGCCCGCCTAGCGTCGCGGAGCCCTCTCGCGGCGAAAGCGATCCGAAACCGGGCGGAGACCGGCGCCGCTCAGCATGCTTCTATGTCGAGCTTCGATTGGCGTCCGTCTCCGACACGTCGGCGCGCTTCGCACGACACGAGGATGACCGCCGCATGACCGGGACGGACATCGACTTCCGCGATCTCGTCGACGTGGAGGAAGCGCTCAGCCAGTTCAAGCGGGATCTGGTGGCAGTCGACGAAGCCGTCTGGAGCGGGCTGACCAAGAGGCTTCCCGAGCGCCGTGGCGTGATGGGGCGCCGGAAGGGTGCCGGGACCTCTCGAGCGGACTTGGTAACGCGGGAGGCCCCCGTGAAGATCCAGCTCACGGCCACGCCCATGGTCGGCGCGTCGGGCAGCACGTGGGCCACCATCGGCCAGCACTCCGCGGTCGTGGATCTCCTCCCCGTGATGGGAACGTCTGCATCCGCGATCTACCTCGCCGGCTCAGCCACCGTCGCGGCAGTAGGCACGACGTTCCAGCACCGGTGGGAGAAGAAGGCCGTGCAGCGGCTCCAGGAGACCGCCCGTGCGGGCGTCGAGTTGACGTTGGAGCTTTCTCAGTTGGAGGCAGCCCTCAAGGACTCGCTGGCGAACTACTCCAGTTCGGTGGTGATCCGCCCCGTACTCGCGAAGAGCGTCGATCGCGTCAACGACGCCCTCGAGGGCTACCTCCTCGCCTTGGACAAGACCCACAGCCTCGGCGACCTCACCGTGCACTTTCCGTGGGCGGTCGAACCCGAACTCGATCCCACGAGAATCCGGCAGACCCTCACGGTCGGCGCCGAGTCGCTGCGGGCCAGCGTGCTCGCATTCGCCGACGACCCCGAAACCCGGACGAGCGTCCGAGCGGGTGCCCCATCCGCCGAACCACAATCCGCGGTCGCGGTCACGGCTGGGGACCTCGCACAGCGGATCGGCACCCTGTCCGACACGATGAGCGAGGTGAGCCGGCTCGCCGAAGGCCACGACGCGGACGACCTGCGCGATTCGTTCGCTCGGGCGTGGGCGGATGGCATGTTCGCGTACGACAGGTTCCGCGCGGTGGCCCAGTCCGGCGACATCGCGGCTGCCGGCGAGACGTTCGAGACAACTGCCCGCCGCTTCGCCGGACACGTCGAGACCGCGTGCTCGACCCCGACGGGGCGCAACGCGAAGTACATCGACGATGACCTTCGTACCAGGATGAGCGACGCGGCCGAGCTCGCTCGGCAGATCGTGCTGAGCGCCCAGTACCTCGATGCCATCGCCCACGCTCCCGCGGTCAGCACGACTCCGAGCGCACCCTCGGACGTCGGCAGTGACGACACCACGATCGGCGACGTCAAGGCCGCGGCGGACGGTATGACGACGGCATTCGAGCGTGCGGGAGCATACGTTTCCATGGCGAGGTACCACACCGAGTTCGGCCTACCGGGCCTCCGCGGCACGCTTCACGAATGTGAAATCGTCATTGAGAGGGGTCGTGGCCACCTCGCCGACGTGCTCCTCCAGGCCAACCTGATCGCGGTTTCTCCGGACGTCCCCGCCGTGTCCAGGCTGGAACGCACCACCATCGCGGTCGACGGCGTGGTCTCAGCATCCCACCTGTGCGACCAGCTGACCGCGCAGGCGGCTCACGGGGCACGGCTGATCTCCGAGTCTCCTGGGGCGCACGTGGACCATCGCCTCGTCGACGCGCTGTATTGGGCCGGGGTCAGCCCGTTGACGCCACAGGCCACCACCCTGCGCAAGGAGTGGACCGGCCTGACCGCCGCACTCGACCGGATCAGTCGCTCCTGACGACGGCGCGCCGATCTGACGGGCGGATGGTCGAAGTGGCCAGAAACCGGCTGGAAACCGTTGCCGGTCGGCGTAGAGCCCATGTTCCAGCTGACAAGCGGTGCTGCGGCGGACGCGACCCGCGCGCTCGCACGGTGGTCGCGCGACCGGACGGCGACCGAGCACCTGCGGGTTCCCACGATCGTGGCACCCACCGGAGCCGAAGATGTTCGCGTCTCCGCCGCCCGGCTCCGCGGAGACCTCGCGCTGGTGAACGAGACGCTGTACCACGCGTCGCTGTACACGCGCTCTCCACAGGCCTATCGCCGCGAGGTTCCGTCGAAGCGTCGACTACCTCCGCTGCTCTGGGTCTGCTTTCCCCACTTGCTGGGGCCCGCGCTGGCGATCCAGCGGGTCAACGACGAGGTCAGCACAGCGTTCCCCCGCGTGCAGACCATGAACGCCCAGTTCACAGCCGCGTGGGCGGAGGGCATGGTCCTCGACCACACCCTTCACTCGATGGCCCTCACGGGGGAGCACTCCTCGACCTCGCTCGAGACCCTGCAGGCGGAGGCGGAGCGGTTCGTCAAACAGGTGAACGCTGCGATCGCCGCATCGAGCGCGCACGGCCCCTGTCTCGACCACTTCCCCAGCGAACTCCGGGACCGGATCGTGGAGGCGGGCCAAGTGGCCAACCGCGTCGTCTCGAACGCCGTGGGCCTCGACGCTGCCGTCCTCGGTTCCGAGATTGTCACGACGCCCTTCAGCTGGGCTCCGCCCGTGTTGCGCCAGCGGGCGGGTACGTCGATCGCCGACATCGCGACGATGGCCGAGGATCTCCGGCGTCAACTCCACCACTGCGCGCAGGTCGTCGCGGACGTGCGCGACAAGCTCCGGGAACAGGTCGCACTGGGCAACGACCGGTTCCATGCGGGTCTTCGGCGCCGTCTCCACCTACGGCATGTCGGAAGTATGGCTTCGACACCGCCAGCCGAACGGGAGGTCCCGCGAGGCCATTCCGGTGCTGGAGGAATGTCGCGACGCAGCCGGTGAGGCCGACGCCGCCCTGGCTCTGCTGGGCAACACACTCGCGCAGGCGTCCATGGCGCCCGACGTCGCCACTGCGGACTCTCAGGTCACGACGGCTGCGGCAGCGGCCGAGCAAGCCCGTCTCTGGTGTCTCGAGCACGACCGGCTGGTCCGCTTGGCCGCCGCCACCACGCACACGGCCTACGAGTCCGATCTGCTGACCCAGGTTCGCTGGCCCCAGATCTCTTGTGGACGACATGGAGGTACTGTCGACGTTCGCGGTCACCGAACGCGTGGCCGGTCGCGGCACCGAGGCCGTCCTGCTCGCTGCGGCGACATCGGCGCTGCTCGACGACATCCGGGCACTGGCCACCTGAACGAGTCGGCATACCACCAGTGCGTTCTCGGAATGGCTGCCATCGCCGACTACACTCGATGACCCAAATGTCGCCGTAGCGAAGAGGCCATCATCAGTTCCGCGGACGCCCACCAGCGCGCCATCGCCGACGAACAGCCCTACATCTCGGCGCTCTACGACCAGCTCGACGCCCTGCGCCAGCGCACGGCCGACCGGCTGGCCCAGCTGTACCGCGAGCACGGCAGCACCCATCAGGCCGTGTGGGAACGCGACGCCTTCGTCGCCCGCGACGTCGACCGCCTCGAACGGCTGCGGGCCGTCGACCGCGGCCTGTGCTTCGGCCGCCTCGACCTGCGGGACGGTCATCGCTCGTACATCGGGCGGATCGGGCTCTCCGACGACGAGTACGAGCCGCTGCTCATCGACTGGCGGGCGCCGGCGGCCGAGCCGTTCTACCGCGCCACGGCCGCCTCGCCGGGTGAGGTAGTGCGCCGCCGTCACATCCAGACCCGCCATCGCCAGGTCACCGGCGTCGACGACGAGGTCTTCTCCCTCGACGACGTCTCCGCCGACCAGGTCGCCACCCTCAGCGGCGAGGCGGCCCTGCTCGCCTCGCTCGAGGCCCGCCGCAGCGGACGGATGTCCGACATCGTGGCGACCATCCAGGCCGAGCAGGACCGCATCATCCGCTCCGACGCTCGCGGCGTGCTCGTCGTCCAGGGCGCGCCGGGCACCGGCAAGACCGTCGCCGCCCTCCACCGTGCCGCCTACCTCCTCTACACCCACCGGGACCGGCTGGCCGAGCGCGGCGTACTGGTCCTGGGGCCCAACCGCACCTTCCTCCGCTACATCGAGCAGGTGCTGCCGTCCCTCGGCGAGACCGGTGTGGTCCTCGCCACCGTCGGCGAGCTGTTCCCCGCCGTCGTCGCCGATGCCGACGAACCCGACGCCGTCGCGATCGCCAAGGGCGACCCCCGGATGGCCGAGCTCATCGCCGCCGCGGTCAAGGACCTCCAGCACGCGCCTCGCAAGGCCCTGCGGATCCCCGTCGACCGGGTCGAGCTGGTCCTCGAGCCCGCGGAGATCCGGCGTGCCCGCACCCGCGCCCGCCGCTCCCGCCGTCCCCACAACGAGGCCCGCGCGGTGTTCGCCCGTGAGGTGCTCACCGGGCTCGCCCGGCAGTACGGCGACCTCCTGGGCGAGGTCGTCGACGACGAGGACGTCAGCGGGATGCGCGACGACCTCGCCGGCGAGCGCACGGTGCGCGTCGTGCTGGACGACCTGTGGCCGCTGGTGTCCCCCGAGACGCTGGTCCGCCGCCTCTTCGCCGACGCCGATCCGGGCGATCCGATCCACCGCACCGGCGGCGGGTGGACGCCGGCCGACGTCCCGCTGCTCGACGAGGCGGCCGAACTCCTCGGCGACGTGCCCGACGAGGCCGCCGAGCGGGAGGCCCAGCGCGCCGCCGCCGAGCGCCGCGCGGAGGCCGAGTACGCGCGCGAGTTCCTCGCCGGGCTCGACCTCGGCATGCGGGTCGACCCCGAGCTGGTGGCCGAGCGGTACAACGGGCCGACCGCCCGGGCCAGCGTCGTCGAGCGAGCCGCCCAGGACCGCTCGTGGGCGTTCGGGCACGTCATCGTCGACGAGGCCCAGGAACTCTCCCCGATGGCCTGGCGGATGATCATGCGCCGAGTGCCGAGCCGCTCGATGACCGTCGTCGGCGACATCGCCCAGACCGGAGCCGCCGCGGGCGCCCACTCGTGGCACGAGGTGCTCGACCCACACGTCCAGGACCGCTGGCGCGAGGAGACGCTGAGCGTCAACTACCGCACTCCGGCCGAAGTAATGGCGATCGGGGCCGACGTCCTCGCGGTGATCGACCCGTCGCTCTCGCCACCCACCTCCGTGCGGTCCACCGGCGAGTCGCCGTGGGCGCTCCAGGTCGAGCCCGGCGAGCTGATGAAGCGGCTGGCCGAGGTGGTGGCCTCGGAGATCGAGGACGTGGACGGCGGCCGGATCGCGGTGATCGCGCCGGCGTCGCAGGTCGCCGTCGTGCGCGCGGCCCTGACGGAGGCGCTCGCCGACGACGTCGTGGGCCACGACGACCCCACCGCCCTCGACGCACCGGTGAGCGTGCTCGGTGTCCGGCAGGCCAAGGGCCTCGAGTTCGATGTCGTCGTGGTGGTCGAGCCCGCCGAGATCGTCGCCGACTCGCCACGGGGCACCACCGACCTCTACGTCGCGATCACCCGGCCCACCCGGCGGCTCGGCGTGGTCCACGCCGGCGACCTCCCGGACGTGCTCGGCCGGCTGGTCCCGGTCACGTCACCACCCGTCCACAACTGACCGTTCGGCCCCCTCGACAGGCGCGCGAGCTCGACTAGGCTGCCGTTCCCCAGACCGACAGCGAGGCGCCGATGACCACTTCCGAACGCCACGTCCACCTGGTCGGGAGCCTCCCGGCCGACGACGCCGAGCAGGCGATGTCCGGCGCGCTCGACCTCGTCGGCGACCGCCTGGCGCTGCTCCCCGACGGCGAGACCGGCGAGCGCTTCCGATGGATCACCCACATCGTCGACAGCCTGGGCGACCATCCCGACCTCGAGGTCGTCACGAAGGGCGACTGGTCCGACTACGACCACATCTCCAAGCTGCGGGTCCGCCGCGGCCATCGCCTCGACGGCACCACCCTCGACTTCGGCCACGTCAAGGCCTTCGAGGAGAGCTACCCGGTGTTCACCGCGCTGCGTGAGCAGTCCGGCCGGCCCGACCTCACCTTCCAGGTCGGTGTCCCGGGCGACCTCGACATGGCGCTGTTCACATTGGGGCCGATCAAGGCGTTCCGGCACCGGCGGGCCTTCGCCACCGCCACGCTCGCCGAGATCCGGGCCATCCATGCCCAGGCCGGCGACGCCGTGCTGTTCCAGCTCGAGGTGCCGGTCGAGCTGGTCTTCGTCGCCAAGATGCCCCGGCCGGCCCAGAAGGCCATGGCCGCGTTCCTGGCCCGCGGCCTGGTCGACCTGGTGAAGCCGGCTCCGGCCGGCGCACGTTTCGGCGTCCACCTGTGTGTGGGCGACCTCGGCAACAAGGCGCTGGGCAAGCTCGGCAACGACGTCGGGCCCCTCGTCGCGCTCGCCAACGCCATCGTGAGCCGGTGGCCCCACGGCCGTCCGCTGGAGTTCGTCCACGCGCCCTTCGCCGCGGGCGACGAGCCGGCGCCCACCAGTGCCGACTTCTACCGCCCGCTCGACGGGCTCCGCCTTCCGCCCCAGGTCCGCTTCGTCGCGGGCTTCGTCCACGAGGGCCAGGGGCCGGCCGAGCACGAGCAGATCCTGCGGACCATAGAGTCCAGCGTGGGGCGGCGGGTCGACGTCGCCAGCGCGTGCGGGCTCGGGCGGCGCAGCCACGAGGCCGCGGAGGCATCGATGCGCCGGGCGGCCGAGGTCGCGGCGGTGCCTGCCTGACCAGCCTGGGCGGACCGCTCACGTCGGTCAGGCCGGAGCGGGCCGGTCAGGCTATGGCGGCGTCGCGGGCCAGCGCCACGAGGCGACTGACCGCACGGAAGTACTTCTTCCGGTAGCCGCCGGCCAGGAGCTCGACGGCGAAGAGCCGGTCGAGCGGCACTCCCCCGGCCACCACCGGCACCCCGCGGTCGTAGAGGCGGTCGGCCAGCACGACGAGGCGCAGCGCGACGTTCTGGTCGTCCACGGTGGTCACGCCGCGCAGCACGATCCCGGTCACGCCGTCGAGCAGCGGCCCGTATCGCGACGGATGCAGGCCGGCGAGGTGGGCGCAGAGGGCCGTGAAGTCGTCGAGGGTGTAGCCGGTGGCTGCCGCCACGGCCACGGCGTCGTCGTCGGACACCGGTGCCGGCGCCTCGGGGAGCCCGCGGTGCCGGTAGTCGTCGCCGTCGACCCGGATCACGTCGAACTGCGCCGAGAGTCCCTGGATCTCGCGCAGGAAGTCGGTCGCGGCGAATCGTCCCTCGCCCAGCTTCCCAGGCAGCGTGTTGCTGGTGGCGGCCAACCGGACGCCCGCGCGTGACAGGCGTGTCAGCAGGGTCGAGACCAGCACGGTGTCGCCGGGGTCGTCGAGCTCGAACTCGTCGATGCAGACCAGCCTCGCGCCGGACAATGCCTCGACGGTGGCGGCGAACCCCAGCGCGCCGGCGAGGTTGGTCAGTTCGACGAACGTGCAGAACACCTTGCTGTCGGGCGGGACCTCGGCGGCGTGCCAGAGCGAGGCGAGCAGGTGGGTCTTGCCCACACCGAAACCGCCGTCGAGATACAGGCCGGCGCGAGCTTCCGGTGCGTCAGGGGCTCGCCGGAGCCAGGACCGCCGCGCCGGACGATCGCCCACAGCCCCGGCGAACACCCTCGCCGCCGCGACCGCGGCGCTCTGGGTCGGCTGCCCCGGATCGGGAAGGTAGCTGTCGAAGCTGACGTCGGCGAAGCGCGGCGGAGGCACCATGTCGGCGATCAGGCGCGAGGCGGGCACGTCGGGCCGCCGGTCCACCAGGCGATCCGCCGGCGGACTCAGAGGGCGATCCGGCATACGGACCAGCCTACGACTCTGATGTGATCGGGCTGTGCAGCGGATATATCCCCCCAGGACAGCACGAGCCGGTCTCGACGCCGACGAGCTGAGGGAGTTGTACGCCTATCCCGACGTCGCGGCGTCGCGGCCCTGGGTGCGGGCCAACATGATCAGCAGTATCGACGGCGCGGCCCAGGGGCCCGACGGCCGTTCGGGCAGCCTGTCGACGCCTGCGGACTCCGCGGTGCTCGGTCTGCTCCGCGCGCTGGCCGACGTGGTGGTGGCCGGCGCCGGCACCGTGCGCACCGAGCGGTACGGCGCGATCCTCCCCCGGCCCGAGGTCGTCGAGCAGCGTCGAGGACGCGGGCAGCCACCTGTCGCCCCGATCGCCGTCGTCACCCGGAGCCTGGCCCTGGATCCGGGCAGCTCGCTCTTCAGCGGCGCCGACCAGCGCACGATCGTCGTCACGGTCGAGGCCGCTCCGGCCGACCGTCGCGCCGAACTGGAGCGGGTCGCCGACGTCGTGGTCGCAGGCGAGACCGACGTCGACGTCCGTGCGATGGTCGCGGCGCTGGCCGAGCGCGGTCTCACCCGGATCCTCTGCGAGGGCGGACCCGGCCTGCTCGCACAGCTCGTGGCCGCCGAGGCGGTGGACGAGCTGTGCTACACGCTCAGCCCGGTGATCGTCGGCGGGCACGCTCTCCGGCTGCTCGACGGCGACCCTCTGGGGCCGGTCCGGTGGAACCTCGGGCACATCGTCGAGGACGACGGCGCTCTGATGACCCGATGGACGGTGGCTCGATGACCGGCATGAGGCTGCTCCGCTTCGTCCTCGAACTGACCGCGCTGACAGTGGTGGCGGTGTGGGGCTTCGGCCTCGACGCGGCGCTGCCCGTGCGGATCCTGGCCGGGCTGGGCGCGCCGCTGGTCCTGGCCACCGGATGGGGCCTGTTCGCCTCGCCCCGAGCCCGGTGGTTCCTTCCCCTGGCCGGGCGGCTGGTCGTCGAGCTGATCGTGTTCGGCGCCGCGACCTGGGCACTCGTCGACCTCGGGCAGCCGTGGTGGGCGGTGGCGTTCGCTGTCGCGGTGGTCGCGAACAGCACGCTCGTCCATGTCCGGCACGACGTCGAGCGGATGCGCGAGCAGTCACCCGGACGATGAGGTGGCGAAATCCCCTGCGACCCGGCCCGCGTCGGTGACAATGGCGGACATGCACCTCCCCGTCATGCCGCCCGTGCCACCGATGCTGGCGAAACCGCTCAAGGCGATCCCTGAGGGAGCCCTGAGCTTCGAGCCCAAGTGGGACGGCTTCAGGTCGATCATCTTCCGGGACGGCGACGAGGTCGAGATCGGCAGCCGCAACGAGAAGCCGATGACGCGCTACTTCCCCGAGCTGGTCGAGGCGGTCCGGGCGAACTTCCCCGAGCGCTGCGTGATCGACGGCGAGATCATCGTGATCGGGGGCTCGGGCGACCGGCTCGACTTCGACACCCTCCAGCAGCGGATCCATCCGGCCGCCAGCCGGGTGAAGCTGCTGTCGGAGCAGACTCCGGCCCGGTTCGTGGCGTTCGACCTGCTGGCGCTCGGCGACACCGACTACACCCCACGCCCGTTCGCCGAGCGCCGCGCGGCGCTGGTCGAGGCGTTGTCGCCGGCCGGCGCGCCGATCCACCTCACCGCTGCCACGACCGACCACGCGACGGCCGAGCGGTGGTTCCACCAGTTCGAGGGCGCCGGGCTGGACGGGCTCATCGCCAAGCCGCTCGACGGACGGTACGAGCCGGACAAGCGGACCATGTTCAAGATCAAGCACGAACGCACGGCGGACGTCGTCGTGGCCGGATATCGCGTGCACAAGAGCGGCCCGGACCGGATCGGCTCGCTGCTGCTGGGCCTCTACGACGATGACGGCGTGCTGGCCAGCGTCGGCGTCATCGGGGCGTTCCCCATGGCGCGTCGCCAGGAGCTGTTCGAGGAGCTGCAGCCGCTGGTGACGACCTTCGACGGGCACCCGTGGGCGTGGGCCGAGCAGGAGGTGGGCACCCGCACGCCGCGCAACGCCGAGGGCAGCCGGTGGAGTGGCGGCAAGGACCTGTCGTTCACGCCCTTGCGGCCGGAGCGGGTGGTCGAGGTGCGCTACGACCACATGGAGGGCGTGCGTTTCCGGCACACCGCCCAATTCGTCCGGTGGCGCCCCGACCGCCTCCCGGAGTCGTGCACCTACGCCCAGCTCGAGGAACCGGTCAGCTTCGACCTCGCCGACGTCCTCGACGCCGGCCGGAGCTGAGAGTCGCTGCCGCCATCGCGCCATCGGCGCGGTCGGTGGCGCCTTCGGCCCTGATTGATGTCAGGATGAGAGCAGCACGGTCCGGCCGGAATCCCGAGACTTCCCGGAGGTTCGCCATGTCGTACAACGTCGTGGTGCTCGTCGAGGAGCCCGTCGCCAACTGGGACGCCCGGCAGATCACCGCCTTGCACACCGACACCCCTGAGCCCACCCACTACTACGTGCTCATCCCGGTCGAGGACGCCGCCAGCCGGGTCGAGGCCACCATCGGCTCGCTGGCCGCCAGCGAGGTCATGGGCACCGCCGCGCTCTACCTCGACGAGGCCGACCTCGAGCGCGTCCACGAAGAGATCCGCGAAGCCAGCAAGCGGGCGCTCGACCAGTCCGTCAACGCGTTCCGCAACATCGGCGAGCACGCCACGGGCGAGGTCACCGTGACCGATCCGCTCGACCGGCTCGTCGCGCTGGTCAAGGAGTGCTCCGCGGCCGAGGTCATCATCCTCACCCGTCCCCACATCGTCGCCGAGCTCTTCCACGTCGACTGGACCAACCGCGCGCGGCGACGCCTCGACGTGCCGGTGCTCCACCTGCTCGCGATGACCGAACCCGACTGGGAGTCCGAGGCCGAAGAGGCCGAACCCGACGGCGACAACGCCGGCGACGGGTCGCGATGAGCGAGGCGATCGAGCTCGACGTCGAGGGCCGCACGGTCCGGGTCTCCAACCCGAGCAAGATCTACTTCGCCGAGCGCGGCCTGACCAAGCTCGATGTCGTCACCTATTTCCTCTCGGTCGGCGACGGCATCCTCGGCGCCCTGGGCGAGCGGCCCACCACGCTCGAGCGGTGGCCGGGCGGCGTCTTCGAGGGCGCCACCCTGTCCACGCGCCAGGACAACCGCGGCGACGCGTTCTACCAGAAGCGCATCCCGAAGGGCGCCCCCGAGTGGGTCAAGACGGCCCGCATCACGTTCCCGAGCGGTCGCACCGCCGACGAGGTCTGTCCCACCGAGCTCGCGGTCGTCGCCTGGGCGGCCAACCTCGGCACCCTGACGTTCCACCCCTGGCCGGTGCGGCGCGCCGACGTCGACCACCCCGACCAGATGCGCATCGACCTCGACCCCCAGCCGGGTACCGACTTCGCCGACGCCGCGCGGGTCGCCGGCGAGTTGCGTGCCCTCCTGGACGAGCTGGGCCTCGCGGGGTTCCCCAAGACCTCCGGCGGGCGCGGCCTGCATGTGTACGTCCCCATCGAGCCGCGGTGGGAGTTCACCCAGGTGCGCCGGGCCCTGATCGCGCTCGGCCGTGAGCTGGAGCGACGCCTGCCTGCCCTCGTCACCGTGAACTGGTGGAAGGAGGAGCGGGGCGAGCGGATCTTCATCGACTTCAACCAGATGGCGCGCGACCGTACGATCGCCTCGGCCTACTCGGTGCGCCCGAATCCTCGGGCCACCGTCTCGGCGCCGTTGCGCTGGGACGAGGTCGCCGATGTCGTGCCCAACGACTTCGACGTCACCACCATGCCGGCCCGCTTCGCCGAGGTGGGCGACCTACACGCTCCGGTGCGCGAGGTGGCGTACTCCATCGAGCCCCTGCTGGAGATGGTCGAGCGCGACGAGCGTGACCACGGGCTCGGCGAGCTGCCCTACCCGCCCGACTATCCGAAGATGCCCGGCGAACCGCCGCGCGTGCAACCGTCCCGCAAGCGGGCGGAGACCTGACGCCGTCGCCTCCTGGAGGGTTCTCCACGCTTCGAGGCGACGTGAAGGGTGGACAAGCCTCCAGAAGGCGACGCGGGCGCACCCACGAAACGGACTCGCCTTTCGGCCGCGACCGCGACTAACGTCGTTCCCATGGCCTACCAGGTGGACAAGACCGAGGACGAGTGGCGGGCCGAGCTCTCCCCTGCCGAGTTCCACGTGCTCCGCGAAGCAGGCACCGAGCGTCCGGGCTCCAGCCCTCTCGAACACGACGACGACCGGCCCTACGTCTACACCTGCCGCGCCTGCGGCAACGAGCTCTTCGCCACGACCACCAAGTTCGACGCGCAGTGCGGCTGGCCGGCCTTCTACGCCCCGCTCGCCGCCGATCGGGTGGAGTACATCGAGGACCGCAGCTTCGGCTCGGTCCGCACCGAGGTCCGGTGCGCGCGGTGTGGGTCCCACCTCGGTCACGTCTTCGAGGGCGAGGGATTCCCCACCCCCACCGACCAGCGCTACTGCATCAACGGCGTGGCCCTGCGCCGGCACGAGGCGAGCCGCACCGCATGACCTGCGATCAATGTGGCGCCGCAGCTGACTGCCGCGCCCTCTTCGATGCCATGCTCGCCCGCGAGTTCAGCCGCGAACAGCCGTGGGGACGCCTCCATGGGCTCACCGTGACTGTCACCGCGCTCCAGCATCCCGAGTGGCCGGACTGGCGCGCTGGGCTCCAGGGCTACTGGGCCAGCCTCCACGTCTACGTCACCCACGGCCTCGACTCCGCCGAGCGGATGTGGGCGGCGGCTCGCGGTCACGGCATGCCGGACGTTTCCGACGTGCCACCGCTCGGCCAGCCCGCTCCGCCCTACGCCGTCACGATCGCCGACGTCGCCGGGCCTGACGGCGATTTCCCGGCCGACGGTCACGAGCAGCGGGTCCATGGCTGGGCCCGAGCCACCTACGACGCGCGAGTGGCGGCGCCGCAATGAGCACCGACGCCGGGCCTGCCACAACCACCAGGCCTACGACCCAGCGCTCGGCCTCGTTCGCCGAGCTCGACGCCGGCACGCTCTACGCGCTGCTCAAGCTCCGCGTCGACGTCTTCGTCGTCGAGCAGGAGTGTGCGTACCCAGAGCTCGACGGGCGCGACACCGAGCCGGACACCCGGCACCTCTGGCTCGAGGACGACCACGGACCGGCCGCCTACCTGCGCATCCTCGCCGATCCGGACGACGTCGCGCGGATCGGCCGCGTGGTGGTCCGTGCCGACGCCCGCGGTCGCCAGCTCGCCGGACAGGTGATGGCGGCCGCGCTGACCGAGATCGGCGACCGGGCCGGCATCCTGAGCGCCCAGGCCCACCTCGTCGGCTTCTACCGGCGTTTCGGTTTCGTGCCCACCGGTCCCGAGTTCCTCGAGGACGGCATCCCGCACCTCCCGATGGCCCGCCCGGCCGCGCGATGACGGCTCCGGTCTGGCGCTCGGCGACCTTCGCGGAACTCGACGCCCCGACGCTGTACGCGCTGCTCAAGCTCCGCGTCGACGTGTTCGTCGCCGAGCAGGCGGACCCTTACCCGGACCTCGACGGGCGGGACCTGGAGCCGGACGCCGTCCACCTGTGGGCCACGATCGCCGGACATCCGATCGCCTACGTGCGAGTCCTCCGGGAGTCCGAGGGCGTGGCCCGGATCGGGCGCGTGGTGATCGCCGACGATGCTCGCGGCTCCGGATTGGGCACCGAGCTCATGACCCGAGCGCTGGAGCAGGTCGGCGATCGGCGCTGCGTGCTGAGCGCCCAGGCCCATCAGGCCGGGTTCTACGTCCGCTTCGGATTCGAGGTCTCGGGGCCACCGACGACGGGCCGGATCCCGCACGTCCCGATGATCCGCCCGGAGCATTACGGCAGCGCGGCCACGAGGTCGTCGACCGCCAGCCGCCGGCCGGTGTAGAACGGCACTTCCTCGCGGACATGGCGGCGGGCCTCGGACCCGCGAAGGTGCCGCATGAGGTCGACGATGCGGTGCAGCTCGTCGGCCTCGAAGGCCAGCATCCACTCGTAGTCGCCCAGCGCGAACGACGCCACGGTGTTGGCCCGGACGTCGGGGAAGCCGCGCGCCATCTGGCCGTGCTCGGCGAGCATCGCCCGCCGCTGGTCGTCGGGCAGGAGATACCACTCGTAGGAGCGCACGAACGGGTAGACGCAGATGTAGTCGCGGGCCTCCTCGTCGGCGAGGAAGGCAGGGATGTGGCTCTTGTTGAACTCGGCCGGGCGGTGCAGCGCGGCCTGGGACCACACCGGCTCCAGATGGGTGCCGAGGTCGGTGCGGCGGAAGCGGTGGTACGCGGTCTGCAACGCCTCGATGGTCGGCGCATGCCACCAGACCATGACGTCGGCGTCGGCGCGCAGGCCGGCGAGGTCGTAGACGCCGCGGATCACCACGTCCTTGCCCTCGAGCTCGGCGAAGAGGTCGACGACCTCGGCCGCCACCGGGCGGCGGTCCGCCTCGCCCAGCGGCGAGGTGACCCGGAACACCGACCACATGGTGTAGCGGATGACCTGGTTGAGCTCGCGGGCCTGGCCCGAGGGGCGCGGACGGGACGTCGGATCGGTCATGCCCCGATCCTGACACGCCCTTCGGACACGTCCGCCGCCACCCTCCGGGCCGCCTTCGCGGCCGCCGCGACGCAGGCCGCCACGCCCACCCCGTCGTAGACCGCCCCGCACACCGCGAGCCCGGGCACGGCCTCGACGGCGGCCCGGATCCGCCGCACCCGGTCGAGATGCCCCACCGCGTACTGCGGCAACGCGCCGCCCCAGCGAGTGACCCGGGCGTCCACGGGGCTTGCGCTCAGCCCGCTCGCCGCTGCCAGTTCATCGATGACCACGGCGACCAGCTCGTCGTCGTCGCGCTGGAGGTCGGCCACCTCGCCGACCCGGCCGATCGACGCTCGGAGCAGCACCGACGCGCCGGCCCGCTCCCCGAGCCACGGCCACTTCACCGAGGAGTACGTGACGGCCTTGACCGTGCGCCCGTCGACGGGTGGGACGAGGTAGCCCGATGACGTCGGCGGCTCCGGGAACGCCTCGGCCGGCACCGCGAGCGTGACGATGGCCATGCTCGCCGTCTCGATCGCGCCCAGCTCGGCCGCAGCTGCCGGCACCGCCTCGCCGAGCAGCCGCGCGGCCGGGGCAGCGGGCACCGCGACGACCACCGCGTCGGCCGTGAACACCTGTGGTGCAGGAACCGGGCCGGTGACCAGCTGCCACCCGCTCGCGGTCCGGCGCAGGTCACGGACGGTCGCGCCGGTCTCGATCACGGCGCCCGAGGCGGTAGCCACGGCCTCGGGCAGCCGTCCGACACCTCCCCGCACGCCCGCGAACACCGGGCCCACCGTCGTGGCGCCGCCGTTGCCCCCCGCGGCGGTGTCGGCGCCGGAGCCGGCCGCCTGCACAGCAGCGACCGCCGCGTGCAGCGAGGCGTGCTCGCGAGCGGCCGCTCCCAGCGCGGGCACCGTGGCGTCCAGCGACAACGCACTCGCCTGCCCCGCGTATACCCCGCCGAGCAATGGGTCGACCAGGCGCTCGACCACGGCCGGACCCAGCCGCGCAGCCACGAACGCTCCGATCGCGACGTCTCCGTCGATCGGCATCCCCGCCTGCTGGTCGGCCGAGCGAGCCACCGCGAGTTCGTCGGGATCGAGGAGGCCGGCGAGGGCGCTCACGTCGCGCGGCACGCCCATGACGGTTCCCGCGGGCATCGCCACCATCCGGCCACGGCTCCACAGCCGCGCACCCACCTGCGCCGGGGTCACGATGTCCTCGCCGAGGCCCACGGCCCGCACCAGGTCGACCGCCTCCGGCCGCCGGGCCAGAAGCGACTCGGCGCCTTCGTCGACCGGCACGCCGGCCACCTCGGACACCCGCAGGTGGCCACCCACGCGCGGCGCCTTGTCGAACACCGTGATCTGGGCCGACTCGCCCAGCTCGGCGCGCAGGAACCAGGCCGCCGCGAGACCACTGATGCCGCCGCCGATCACGGCCACCCGAGGGCCGCGCGTCACTTCCTCACCCACGACTCCACCCTCGCAGACACCACGACAGCGCCCGCACTCAGATCCGCATCGTCACAGGGTCAGGTCGATCACGGAAGCGTCAGCTCGGCGAAAGCTGAACCGTCGCGATCTCAGTCCACACGTAGGCCTTCTTGTCTCGGTTGAGATCGATCACGGACGCCTTGGTGACGGGGACGTCGACGCTGTGCGGTGGGTGAGCGGCGAGAGTGTCGATCGCCGGTTGTGCCGGGGTGGCTCTGTTGGAGTACCCGAGGGAGACGTGCGGCCGGTAGCCGTCGGCTTGTTCGGGGACCGCGTCGGCGCCCCAGACGTCAGCGATGGCGGCGCGGATCTCGGCTCGCAGCCTGGCGAGTGGTTCGACGGGTCGTACCGGCATGCTCAGCGCCTCAGGGTCGATGAAGGCAGGGCCGATGGTCACGGTGAACGGCTCCAGCTGTGAGAGTCGGCGTTGGGCGGCTGCGGTGATTGCGCCGATGTCGGCGCGGCTGACTTCGTCGGTGAAGCCGATCCCTTGCATGGTGAGGTGCAGCCATGGCTGCGGCACCGGGTCGTACATCGGCAGGTGGTCGAGCGCGGGTCCGTAGTCGGCGGCGAGCTGGGCAACCGCGGGTTCGTCGGCGAAGGTGATGTGCCAGGTGTAGAAAGACCGGCCCACCTGCCACCCAGCCCGCCACCACCAGTGATCCCGTAACGGCTCGGGCACGGTCACGCGCGGCTCCTCGGGTTGCGTCGTCAGTCGGTGATAGCGGGGTGCCGAACGAATTCGGCAATGCCTTCGCGGATCCCGGCAGTGATCGGTTCCGCGGCCCTCGATGGTGCTGCCGCGAGTTCGCGGACGTCGGACATGCGGCGGATCAGCGGCCGCACGCGGTGTTCCTCGGCAGTAGCCATCACTGGTGCTACGGCCTCGGCAGCGCCGTCGAGCTCGTCGAGAATGAGATGTGCGCGGGTGGCTTGGAGTCGGACCATTCGCTCGCTGCCAGAGTTGCGCGCATCGCCTGCCACCACGTTGAACGCTGTCATCGCATCGTGTGCGAACGCGAGGGCGCTGGATGCGTCGCCCAGGGCGAGATACACATCGGCC
>DATCVR010000205.1:0-13236 GCA_036566745.1 Jiangellaceae bacterium
GGCTGCCACGGACCCGCCGCAGGGTGGCCACCTCACGCTCGAAGCGCGCGCGTCCGTCGTGGCCCCCGACCAGCCAGGGTCGGAGGGTCTTGACCGCGACCAGTCCGCCGTCGGCCGACACGGCCAAGTGGACGACACCCATGCCGCCTTCGCCGATCTGCTCGACGACGCGGTAGGGGCCGATCCTGGTGGTGTCGGTCGGCGATGCGCTCACCCCACGACGGTAACGGAATCAGCTGGGACCGGTCTGCGGCCACGGGCGTTATGGACCGCCCGATCAGGGCAGTCTGGAAGGGAAGGAGGTACGCCATGACCATGCCCAGCCCACCGTTACCGCCGGACGTGCCACAGCCGGGACCACCGCCCACGCCTCCCGACCCGCTGAACCCGGAGCCCATGCCACCCGGCCCGGCCCCCGAACGCCCGGTCCCGCCGGCCCCCACCCCGGACCCCGGCCCCACCGGACCCGAGCCCGGTCCGTCGCCGGAGCCCGAGCCGCTGGGACCGCCCGGCCTCTCGTCGTGATCGTTGGAAGGTTGTGGTCACCCAGGCGACCCGCAACCTTCCAACGACCACCGGGCCAGGTAGCGTCGATCACAGCCGGCCGACGATCGACACCGGGGGACGCCAGGTGAACCGCACCGACCGCCTCTACGCGCTGGCCGAACAGTTGCGCTCAGCCGGAGCCGGCGGCCGCACGTCGGGCTGGCTCGCCGCGCACTTCGAGGTGTCCGCCCGCACCATCAAGCGCGACATCACCGCGTTGCAGCAGTCCGGCGTGCCGATCTGGGCCACGGGCGGCCCGGGCGGGGGTTACGTCCTCGACCCGGCCGCCGCCCTGCCCCCGCTCACGTTCACCGCCGGCGAGGCCGTGGCCATCGCGGTGGCCCTGCAGGCCGACCCCGGCCAGCCGTACGGCGTCGACGGCCGCAGCGCGGTCACCAAGGTGTTGGGAGCGTTGACGCCAGAGCGTCGGGCGGAGGTGGAGCAGCTCGCCGGCCGGGTCTGGATCCGTGCCCGCGACCGCGACGACGACACGAGTGCCGTCCGGCGCACCTTGTCCGAGGCCGTCCGCACCCAGGCCGTGGTCGTCCTCGACTACGTCTCCGGCGACGGCCGGGCCACGACCAAGCGGCCGGTCGAGCCGCTCGGCTTCGCCCAGAACCGAGGCCGCTGGTACCTCATGGCATGGTGCCGGCTGCGCGACGACGGCCGGTGGTTCCGCTTCGACCGCATCGCGGCGGTATGGCCCACCACGGAGACGTTCGAGCCCCGCGACGTCGGCACGGTCTTCGGCGTCCCGCCGGACGACGCTCACGCGGTCCGCCTCGATCTGGCGCCGCCGTCCTAGCCCGCCCTGGGTGCTCGTCGACCGGCACCATGGATCGTCGGTAGGCTGCGGCGGTGACCGCCCGACCTCTTGCCGAACTCGTCGAACCCGGATGGGCCCAGGCTCTCGAGCCGGTCGAGGGCACCATCACCGCCATGGGCGAGTTCCTGCGCGCCGAGCTCGCCGCCGGCCGCTCGTACCTGCCGGCCGGCCCGAACGTCCTTCGCGCCTTCACCCAGCCCTTCGACGACGTCCGGGTGCTCATCGTCGGCCAGGACCCCTACCCCACGCCGGGCCACGCCGTGGGCCTCAGCTTCTCGGTGGCCCCGGAGGTCCGCCCCCTACCGCAGAGCCTCCTCAACATCTTCCGCGAGTACATGGACGACCTCGGGTACCCGCAGCCGAGCAACGGCGACCTCACGCCCTGGGCCGAGCACGGCGTGCTGTTGCTCAACCGCGCGCTGACCGTCGCTCCCCGGCAGCCGGCCGCGCATCGAGGCAAGGGTTGGGAGGAGGTCACCGAGCAAGCCATCCGCGCCCTCGTGGCTCGCGGCACCCCGTTCGTGGCCATTCTGTGGGGTCGCGACGCCCGCAGCCTCCGGCCCCTGCTCGGCGACGTCCCGTGCATCGAGTCCGCCCACCCGAGCCCGATGGCCGCGCGCCACGGATTCTTCGGCTCACGACCGTTCAGCCGGGCGAACGCGCTGCTCAGCGGGCTCGGCGCCGATCCCGTCGACTGGAAGCTTCCTTAGTCGTTTTGGGCGACTCGCCAACATTTGATCAAAGGGCTGTCCAGTGCTCGGGGTAGGCCGTATGCTGCCCGTCGCGGGCCGAACGTGCTACCGTTGCCCTGGTTGCAGTAACAGTTCGACGCACGTTCTTGGACGCCCGTGGATTGTGATCGCGGGCGTTTTTCGCTTCTCTGTGCCTGGCACTCGGTAGCGGGAGACGGCGGCAGCAACCACCGGCCCACGAAGTGTGGGTCGCCTAACCGTCCCGTAGGAGGACACGCAACATGGCACAGGGAACCGTCAAGTGGTTCAACGCGGAGAAGGGCTTCGGCTTCATCGCCCAGGACAACGGCGAGGCTGACGTCTTCGTGCACTACTCCGCCATCCAGAGCGAGGGCTACCGCACGCTCGAGGAGAACCAGCGCGTCGAGTTCGAGATCACGCAGGGCCCCAAGGGCCCGCAGGCGGACCAGGTCCGCGCGATCTGACCTTTGACTGACGAAGGATCGGCCCCCCTCCCTGCCCGGGAGGGGGGCCGATTCACGTGGTGGCCCCGGTCTCGTCCTCGCCTCGAGCCCCGGTCTCGCCTTCGGCCCCGGTCTCGCCCTCGTCGTCGGGCCGGGTCAGCGCGAGCAGCGTCCCGGCCACGCCGATGACCATCAGGGCCGCGGCCACGCTCACCATGCCCTGCCGGTCCCAGTACACGTCCTCCAGACGGATCAGCAGCGCCGTCTCGTCCACCACCAGCGCCAGCCCGATGCCGTAGCCGAGCCCCATCCAGGTGTGCCAGCGGGCCGAGCGGTTCACCAGCCCGAACGCTCCCACCAACGCCAGGATCACGATCCCCCACACGTAATGGTGGATGTGCGCGCCGGCGATCGCGACGTTGCCCAGGCCGCCCACGTCGATCCGAATCAGCCAGGTCAGCAGGCGCAACAGCGCGAACGTGGCGGTGAAGCCGATCCAGCCGAGGACGAGGCCACGCCGGGTCGGGTCGACGTCGCGGATCCGGTGTAGACGACGGCCCCGCAGGTCGGGTCGAGCGATCACGATGGGCAACTCCGCGGGGGATCGTGGTGATCATGGCGGAGCCTGATCACCGAGCCGGACGAGGCGGCCACCGTAACGCCCTTGCGGTCCTCGATAGGTTGCCGGATGTGACGTCCTCTCCGACCATCCGCCTTCTCGACGCCACCGACCAGGCTGCCGCGCGCGAACTGGGCAGGCTGAGCTTCGGCGGTCCGGCGCAACCGTCCCCCGACGTCGAACCGCCACCGCCGTCCGGACTCACCCGCTACGGCGCCTTCGACGAGAACGGCCGGCTCGTCGGCAAAGCCGTCGACCTCCACCACGACCAGTGGTGGAGCGGACGGCTGGTGAAGGCCGCCGACGTCGGCGGCGTGGCGGTGCGCCCCGAGGAGCGTGGCTCCGGAGTGGCCCGCGCTCTCCTCACTGCGCTGCTCGCGGGGGCTCGTGAGCGAGGCGCGGCCGTGAGCGCGTTGCATCCGACCACCTCGGCGCCGTATCGCGCGCTCGGCTGGGAGACGGCCGGCCGGTACGGATTCCAGGACGTCCCCACGGCGGCCCTCCCGCGCCGGGCCACGGGCGCACGGCTCGGCCTCCGCCCGGGCGGGCCGGACGACCTGGCCGCCGTGGCGGAGCTGTACGACGCCGCCGTCCGGCACCGCACCGGGTTCCTCAGCCGGCGCGGCGACCTGTTCGACGAGCCCACCGACGCCCTACCCGAGGGCATCGACGGCCTCACCCTGGTCGAGGACGCGGGCCGACTGGTCGGGTACGCCTCGTGGAGCCGCGGCGACGGCTACGGCGGCGACGCCAGGCTCACCGTGTTCGACGCGCTCGCCGTCACCCCCGAGGCCGGTCGCGAGCTCGCGGGTGTGCTCGCCAGCTGGGCCAGCGTGACGCCCACCCTGCGGGTGCGACCAGTCGTGGGCGACGCCGTCTGGGCCCACCTCCCGGTCGAGCTGCTGCGGGCCGCACCGGGTGCGTGGATGCATCGCCCGGTCGACGTCGTGCGCGCGGTCGAGGATCGTGGTTGGCCCGCGCACGTCAGCGGCCGGGTGAGCTTCCGGCTGGTGGACCAGGTGGCTCCCTGGAACGACGGCAGCTGGACGTTCGAGGCGTCCGACGGTCGGGCGACGCTCCAGCCCGCGACCACCGCGGCAACCGAGGCGGCTGCCGACCTCACGCTCGGTACTCGCGGCTTCGCCCTGCTGTACTGCGGCGCCGCGACGGCGACGTCGCTCGCGCTGTCGGGGCTGGTCACGTGCCCGTCCGGCACCGATCCGGCCGTCCTCGACCTGCTCGCGAGTGGGCCGCCTGCCCAGCTTCTCGACTACTTCTGAGCCAGCTCGACGGTTCGGCGGATGTTGGCCGTCACCCGCTCCGGCTCGTGCCGCAGCCGACCCAGTCCACACGTCGCCGAGACGTCCACCGTTCGCCCCACGGCACGGTCGATGGCGCGCAGTCCCGCAGCTTGCACGTCACGAGGTTGTCTGTCGTGAGCCATCCCCACGATGACCCGGGTGGTCTCCGGGAACTTCACCATGCCGAGCTGCCCGACCAGGCGATCGTTGAAGCGTGGCTGCCGATCGCCCCGGGCCAGCGGGAGATGGAAGAACTCGATCGGCGCCCGGTCGTCCGGCCAGTTGCGGACGATGGCGTCGGCCAGCGTCATCGTGGCGTGCGTCGACACGGCCGGGAGCAGCGACTTCTTGTTCATGTCGATGTTGCAGGCATGGATGCCGTACGTGACGTCGTCAGGAGTCGCCCGGACCAGCGCGGCGATCCGGCGGGCAAATCGGTCGGCCACCGCGGCCCGCGCGGCGCGCGGCGTGTAGGCGGTCAGGACGGTCTCGGTCGGCACCTCGAGCTGGATGACGGCCTGGCCGTGGGTCCCGGCGTGGATCCTGCGGATCTCCTCGGCGGTGGCCTCCCGGAACGGCCGCTGGTGGGTCTCGTCGAACCCGGCCGCCTTGAAGGCCATGAACGGCAGCTGCAGGTCACCCGGTACGCCCACCTGGAACCGCAGGTCCGGCGATGCCTGGCCGGCTTCGACGGCCGCGGCCTTGCGCTCCAGGAACACCGGCCAACTGCTCAACGCCTCGTCGGCGTACCCGAGCTCCAGCGACTCCGGGGTCAACGCCTCCGCGTCGTTCAGGGTGTAGACCGGCAGGTCGAAGAAGTTCCGCAGCCTGCCCGGCAACATGCCCGGCAGTACGTGCCGGACCGCCGGGTGGTGGCGCAGCCCGATCACCAGGTCGGTCACGTAGTCCGGGCGGCCGGTCTCACCGTCCGGGATGGTCTTCAGGTGGGGTCCGGCCTCCTCGAGCATGAGGTCGATGGCAGCGGCACTGTCCTTCTCCGGAACGGTGCCGACGAAGTGAACGTGACGCCACGGTTGTTCGACGCTGCTCATGACCTCTCCCCATTGCCGGCGACGTCACGGCTCGCCGAGCATCACGAGAGACCGAGAGCCGCGTGCCGCGCCGTAGCCGCAAATGCGCCGCAAGGCTAGCCTGTCCCGGGATCGCATTGAAGGTCGTCAGGAGCGCATTGCACATGTGCGCAGCCGTCGGCCGCACCCACTGTTACCCCTGCCGCGCCCGGCCTGGTCGCCGTGGCCCTTCCCGCTCGCTGCCGAGGTGTACATGACCGAGTTGATCGTCGAGCCGTTGTCGCGCCGTCCCGAGCTCGGGCCGATGCTGTGGCAGATCGAGGACGTCTGGCCGATGTACCTCACGAAGGACGCCGTGTCCGACTTCTACTACGACGCCGTCGAGCGGGACTTCGCGCAGTTCGCGCTGGTCGCGTTCGAGCCCGGGCGTCCTGACGTCGCGGTGGCGCGAGCCCTCGCCATCCCGTTCGCGTTCGGCCCCGACGCCGGGCGACCGGAGTTGCCGACGACGGCTGGGACGCCGCGATCAGGTGGGGCGTGCTCGATCGCGCCGAGGGACGCCGGCCCACCCACGTCTCGGCGCTCGAGATCGCCATCCGCCCGGAGCACCAGGGCAAGGGCCTCTCCGCCAGACTGCTCGCCGCCATGGCCGGCAACGCCCGGCGACTGGGCTTCGCCGACCTGTTCGCGCCGGTGCGCCCCAATGCCAAGCCGAACGAGCCGCACACCCCGATGAGCGAATACGCCCATCGCACGCGAGCCGACGGGCTACCCGCCGATCCGTGGTTGCGGGTCCACGTACGCGCGGGCGGTCAGATCGTGGGCGTCTGCCCGCGAGCCATGACGGTGGCGGGATCACTGCGCGAGTGGCGTGCCTGGACCGGGCTGCCGTTCGACCGCACCGGCGAGGTCGTCATCCCCGGTGGGCTCGTGCCGGCACACTGCAGTGTCGAACACGACTACGCGGTGTACGTCGAACCCGGCGTCTGGGTGCACCACCGGCTCTGATTCGCGCGATCGTCAGCCGTCGGCGGGGAGCTGCCGCTCAGCTACGACCCGGTCGGCCACCTCGCGGAGCTTGACGTTGCCGTCCTGGGAGTACCGGCGGAGCACATGGAAGGCGCGCTCGGCGTCGATGCCCAGGCGCTCCATCAAGATGCCCTGGGCCAGCCCCACCTTGTGGCGAGCATGGGCGGCGCGCTGGAGACCTTCCTCCTCGCTCGCGGCAGCCAGGGCGACCGTGGCATGGCGTCCGACGACGTTGGCGGCACGCACGTCGCCCTCGTCGAATCCGGCCTGGGCGTCGGCGTAGAGGTTGAGCACGCCGATGGTCCGCTCCGCCGTGTAGAGCGGGATGCCGATCATGCTGCGCACGCCGAACTCGGCAGCCTGCGGGCCCCACACCGGCCAGCGGGTGTCGGTGGCGACATCGTGGGCTACCACCGGATCGCGCCCCGAGACCGCCTCGGCCGAGGGGCCCTCGCTGCACTGATGCTGGAGGTCTTCGACCGCGCGAACCCGCTCGTCGGTGGCTTGAGCGGTCTCGAGGCGGCGGCGGGAGCGGACGAGCACGAGCGAGGCGTCGTCGCAGCCCGTCGCGTTCTTGGCGAAGTGGACCACCCGGGTCGCGGTGCCGTCGACGTCGGGTTGTCCGTGCAGCGCCAGGGCCAGTTCAGCGAAGTCGTTGGCCGACGGGTTGCTCACGTCATCTCCGATTCAAGGCGGCTCGTTATCCGATCGTAACCATGCCCAGCCCGGGCCGGACGAAACATCGCCCCGCTCGGACGGACCCGCACGGCCGCCTGGTGTGGGCGGCCGTGCGGGTCCGACGCGAGCTCGTGCGGCGGTCTCACCGATCGAAGGCGTCGCGAACGTCGTCGCCCGCCTTCTTGAGCTTCGCCTTCGCCTGGTCGGTCTTGCCTTCGGCCTCGGTCTTCTCGTCGTCCGTGAGCTTTCCGGCCGTCTCTTTCACCTTGCCGGCCAGATCCTCGGCCTCGTGCTTGGCCTTGTCGCCGATACCCATGGTCGTTCCTCTCGTGGACGGGTGGTGCCAATGACGCCGGGAGTACCCCGATCGCGCAGATTCACCGGCCCACCGCTCGCTCGAGTTCGCTCTTGTTCATCGACGATCGGCCCTTGACGCCCTTGCGCTTCGCCTCGGCGTACAGCTGGTCCTTCGTGCGACCCCGGGCCCCGGAGCGGGATCGCTTGCCTCCTCGGCGACCAGAGGAGATGTCGTCGACCGAGGTCCTGCTCGCCGACTTCGACTCGCCAGCCCGCGCCCGCTCCTTGTTGACGGTGCGCGCGGCGATCTCCTCGGCGCGGCCCTCCGTGTAGTCGCGGCCCTCCAGGCCCTCCTTGACGTGGTCGTACTGGCGTTCGCGCTTGTCGCTCCAGTCGCGTGGCATCGCGGCCTCCTCCGGTCCTCACCAGGTCTCGCCTGGTCTCGCGGCGTCTCGCCTGGTCTCGCGGCCCTCGTACGTGCTCGAGGGCTCTGGTACCCCGACGCGGCGGCTTCACGCAGCGCGTTCTCCGGGCCTGGTTCGCCGGACCACGGGAGATCAGGACGTGTGGATATGTCAGGAATGGGTACCTAGCCAGCCCAATGCCGGAAAGGGAGGCACTCAGCCATGGAGTTCGTCTTGTGGGTTATCGCGGTGATTCTGGTGATCGCCGGAATCGTCATGCTGGTGCGGAAGCAGGTCCTCGCGGGCGCGCTGACCATCATCGTCGGGTTGCTCGTAGGCCCGGGCGGCGTCAGCATCTTCACCTGACCTGCGAGAACGCCCCGTATTTCGATTCACGCACCGGGCCCGCGCTCTGGCGAGAGCGCGGGCCCGGTGCGTTCGACCGTGGAGCGGCCCCAGGTCAGCGGAGGTCGCGGAGCACCCCCGGGTAGTCGGTGATGATCCCGTCGACGCCGAGGTTGAGGTACTGACGCATCAGCTGGCCGGTGTTCAGGGTGTAGACGCTGATCGTCATGCCCAGCTCGTGGATCCGCTCGACCAGCGCCTGATCCACCATTGCGTAGCCCGGGTTGATCTGGTCGGCCCACTCCCTGGCCGCCACGAGCTCCGCGTCGCTCGGCCGGACGTCGTAGAGCAGGCCGATCGGAATCTCGGGGGCCACCTCGTGGAACGTGCTCATCGACTCGTGGTCGAACGACTGCGCGACCAGCCGCCCGGCGTTCACCGCGGCGCGCAGGTACCCCGGGATCGAGGCGAGCTCCTCGGCGACGTCGGCCTCGATTCCCGGATAGAGCTCGGGCGCCTTGAACTCGAGCAGGAAGCCGGTGCGCTGCCCGAGCGCCTCGACCACCTCGCGCAGAGTCGGGATCGGCTCGCCGGCGAAGTCGCCGGAGAACCACGACCCGGCGTCCAGCTCTTTCAGCTCGGCGAGCGTGAAATCACCGACGTTCCACGGCGCCCGGTCGGGAAAGACCTGCTCGGCGTCAGTGGTGCGAGCGAGCGTGGTGTCGTGGATGATCACCAGCTCGCCGTCGGCGGTGCGCTGGACGTCGACCTCGACGAAGCTGGCGTGCTGGTCGACGGCGAACTCGACCGCGGCGACGGTGTTCTCCGGCTCGGAACCCGAGGATCCGCGGTGAGCGATGTCGACGACGTCTCGGGCCGGGCTGGCAGCGGTGGAGTGGGCGGTGGTGGCCTGCGCTGGGCTGGTGATGGACACGGCCGACATTGCTATCACCGCGGCGGCGCCTGCGTACAGGGCCGGGTAGCGTGCTCGCAGGCGACGGACGGGAGAGGTTCATGGCCACCGCACGGGTCTTCTTCGACGGCACCCTCGCCCGTCCCCAGCTCGATCACCCCGAATGCGTGGCGGTCCACCCCGACGGCAGCCTCTGGTGCGGCGGCGAGAGCGGGCAGATCTTCCGGATCGCCGCCGACGGCAGCCGCCTGGACGCCGTCGGCAGCACCGACGGCTTCGTCCTGGGCGTCGCGTTCGGGCCCGACGCCGAGCTGTACGCGTGTGACCTGCGGCATCGCACGGTGTTCCGGGTCGACACGGTGTCGGGCGCCGTGACGCGGTTCGCCGACGGCGCGCCGGAGCGGCCCTTCGTGACGCCCAACTTCCCGGTCGTCGCCCCCGACGGATCCCTCTACGTCTCCGACAGCAACGTCCAGGGCGAACCCGGACCAGGCGTGTACCGGATCGCGCCCGACGGATCGGGGACGCTGTGGTTCCACGACGCGCTGAACTTCGCCAACGGCCTGGCACTGAGCCCCGACGGCGCCTACGTCTACGTCGTCGAGACCTTCCGCCCCGGCGTGAGCCGCATCCCGATCCGGCCCGACGGCTCGGCCGGCCCGCTCGAATCGGTGGTCGAGCTGGCGGGCTCGCTCCCCGACGGCATCGCGTTCGGGCCGGACGGACTGCTCTACGTCGGGTGCTACGAGCCCAGCCAGGTCCTTCGGGTCGACCCGGACGGAGGTGTCACCACGGTGGTCGCGGATCCCACAGCTCACCTGCTGTGCCATCCCACGAACCTCGCCTTTCGCGGCGCCGAGCTCTTCACCAGCAACCTCGGGCGCTGGCACATCTCGGTGATCGATGGCTGGGCCGCCCCCGCGGACGTCGCCGACCGGACGCGGAGTGCGATGTGAACGACTTCGACGGCTCGGTGGCGGTGGTCACCGGCGGGGCATCGGGCATCGGGCTGGCCACCGCACTGCGGCTCCACGAACGGGGTGCCAACGTGGCGGTCATCGACCTCGACCCCTCGACGGCGCCGGACCACCTCCTCGCCGTGGCGGGCGACGTCAGCGACGACGCCACCGTGGTGAGCGCCATCGACCGGATCGCCGTCGAGTACGGCCGGCTCGACGTCCTGGTGAACAACGCCGGCATCGGCGCCCAGGGGACGGTCGCCGACAACTCCGACGACGAGTGGCACCGGGTGTTCGACGTCAACGTCGTCGGCATGGTCCGGGTCACCCGCGCCGCGCTGCCCCACCTGCGCAGGTCGCCGCACGCCTCCATCGTCAACACCTGCTCGGTGGCCGCCACCGTCGGACTCCCCCAGCGAGCGCTGTACAGCGCGTCGAAGGGGGCGGTCCAGTCGCTGACGCTGGCCATGGCCGCCGACCACCTCCACGACGGCATCCGGGTGAACTGCGTGAACCCCGGCACGGCGGAGACGCCCTGGGTCACCCGGCTCCTGGACTCCGCCGACGACCCCGCACACGAGCGGGCGGCGCTGGCTGCGCGTCAGCCGATGGGACGCCTCGTGACGCCCGAGGAGGTGGCCGAGGCGATCGCGTACCTGGCCAGCCCGCTCAGCGGCTCCACCACCGGCACCGTGCTCGCCGTCGACGGTGGTCTCGAACGGCTGCGCCCACGCCCGCCGGAGCGCTGAGGCCCGCGCCCGAGCCCTGCCGATGCGGCGGCCGGCTGGCCACTCCCAGGCGCGCCGCGGCTCATTACGATCACGCCCGTGGTCGATCAACGCTCCGATCCCCCAGCCCACACCGACCCGTCCCGATCGACCGATCCCGTGTCCCCGGACGCCACGCAGTACATCGACGCCGTCGTCGATCGCTGGGATCAGCTGATCAACTGGCAGGGCCGCCGGGCCGGCGAGGGCGACTTCTTCATCGACCAGCTGCGCTCCCACGGTGTACGGACCGTGCTCGACGTCGCCACCGGCACCGGGTTCCACTCGGTCCGGCTGCTGGAGGCGGGCTTCACGACCGTCAGCGCGGACGCCAGCGCCGCCATGCTCGCGCGCGCCACCGCCAACGCCGCCGAGCTCGGCCACCGCCTCGACACGGTGGTCGCCGACTGGCGCACGCTCGGGCGCGACGTCGACGGGCCCTTCGACGCCGTCATCTGCCTGGGCAACTCCTTCGCCCACCTCTTCGACGAGGACGACCGGCAGCGGGCCCTGGGTGAGTTCGCCTCGGTGCTCGCGCCGGGCGGCGTGTTGATCATCGACCAGCGCAATTACGACGCGATCCTCGGCGGCGAGTTCGCCAGCTCCGGCTCCTATTACTACTGCGGGGTCGACGTCGACGTCCGGCCGGTCCGGGTCGACGACGGTGTGGTCCGGATGCGGTACTCCTTCCCGGACGGCGAGGCCTTTCACATCAGCCAGTTCCCGCTGCGCAGGGCCCATCTGCTCGACCTGCTGAAGGCCGGCGGCTTCGACGACGTCACGACCTATGGCGACTTCCAGGCCGTCGAGACCGACGACGTCGGCTTCTTCATCCACGTCGCGAAGCTCCCCCCGCGCTGACGGGAACACCTCGCGCCCGTCTCGGCGTTGACATCGCATCACGCGTGACGAGCGTCGAGGTCGGGAGGTGCCCGTGGACGACGACGTGTCGGTTCCTGCGGGCGACGACCCCGCCGAGTCCGCTCTGGACGCGTACTCCCGCGTCGTCACCAGAGTCGCCGGCGAGCTCCTCCCCCATGTCGCCAGCGTGCGGGTCCGCGGCCAGCGAGGCGGTTACGCCTTCGAGGGGGGCGGCTCGGCCGTGGTCTTCACCGACGACGGCTACCTGATCACCAACGCCCACGTCGTGGGTCCCACCGACGGCGGCACGGCCGCGTTCTCCGACGGCTCGGAGACCCGCTTCGACGTCGTCGGGTCCGACCCGCTCTCCGACCTCGCCGTGATCCGGGCGCGGGGAGACACACCGTCGGCGGCGCGTTTCGGCGAGGCCGACTCGCTCCGGGTCGGGCAGCTCGTGGTGGCCGTGGGCAGTCCGCTCGGCCTGGCCGGATCCGTCACCGCCGGCGTGGTCAGCGGACTCGGCCGGTCACTTCCCACCCGCAGCGGCCAGGCCGCGCGGGTGGTCGAGAACGTCATCCAGACCGACGCGGCGCTCAATCCCGGGAACTCCGGCGGCGCCCTGGCCGATGCCGAGGCACGCGTGGTGGGGATCAACACCGCGGTCGCGGGCGTGGGGCTCGGCCTGGCCGTGCCCATCAACGCCACGAGCCATCGGATCATCGGCACCTTGATGCGTGACGGCCGAGTCCGACGCGCGTATCTCGGGCTGGTCAGCACGCCTGTTCCGTTGCCGGCCGTGCTCGCCGAGCGCACCGGCCAGCGGCGCGGGCTGCGGGTCGTCGACGTCGTGACATCCGCCCCGGCCGACCGGGCCGGCATCAAGCCGGGCGACCTCGTGCTGTCGGCCGGACGTCAGCCCGTGGCCGAGGCCGAGAGCCTCCAGCGGCTGCTGTTCGCCGAGGCCATTGGCGAACCACTACCCCTGACGGTGATGCGCAACGGCGCCATGGTCGACGTCATCGCCGTACCCACCGAGCTCGAACGCGTCTGACCCGGCTGGCACCGCCCGCTCGGTCCACTCAGTCGTCGAGCCCACGCGCCTTCAACGCATCACCCATCGCGTCGGCCTGGCGCAGCGCGCCGACCACGAGCGGCACGGCGAGCGCCCGGAGGTCACGTTCGCAGCCTCGAGCCCGCTGCGCCTCCCGGATCCGGGTGAGCAGTCCGGCCACGACCGGAACCGCCCGCAGGGCCAGCGACATCGTCAGGGCGATCCGGTCCGGGTCGATGCCGATCCGCCGCAGCGGCCCCAGCCCGCGTTCGATCGCCGCCATCAGCTCGCTCGTCCGGGTGGTCAGGGTGACCAGCCCGGCCATCGCGACGACCAGGACCACCCGCGTGGTCAGGGCGGCGGCGCTGGCCACGTCCATGACGATCCATTGCACGACGAAGAGCACCGGCACCAGGAAGCGGAGCGGGCGCAGCTGGGCCCAGGCCGCGGCGG
>DATCVR010000206.1:0-1564 GCA_036566745.1 Jiangellaceae bacterium
AACGAGGTGGCCCGGCTCTATCTGGCCGGGGCGACGCTGGACGTCGTCGCCGAGTTCTTCGGCGTCAGCCGGAAGGCCGTGCAGAACATCCTCGACCGCCTCGAGGTACCCCGACGCCGACCAGGAGCGTACGACCGTCCTCGAGGTGCCGCATGAGGACCATCAAGGCGCGCGCCCTCACCGAGGACCACTTCGGCCAGATCGTCTCCTGCGCCCAGCAGCCCGAGCCCAGGGCCCTGGCTGGCCTCACTCGCGGGCTCACGTTTACCACCCTGTACTGGGCCCCTCCGGCATCCGGGACCACAGTCGAGCCTGACGACGAGGTGACCATCCACGACGGCGGCGGTGGCGGATGAGCACGCGAACGAAGTGCCCCACCCCGTGGAAGCAGGCCCACTACAGCCGCAAGGAGGCCGGTCGCCACCTGCGCAAGCTCCGCCGGCGGTGGGGCTCCCTCGCCAAGGGGCAGTGCACCTACCCGTGTGCCTGCGGCCGCTGGCACGTCGGCGGCGACCTGATCGGAAGGAGACGGCGATGACCCCGGATGACCCACGACACGGCCGCAACGCCGGCTACCTCGCCCACTGGAAAGAGGGCGAGGACGCATGCCCTCCCTGCCTGCGCGCCCATAAGCGCAACCAGCAGGAGTTCCTGGTTCGGCAGGCACGTGGCGAGGTCCGCTCGGTCGACGCGACCGGTACGCGTCGCCGCGTCCAGGCGCTGGCCGCGATCGGCTGGTCGGTCATGGAGCAGGCCCGTCAGCTCGGCGTGGCCGAAATGGCGATCCGAGGCATTCTGGCGAAGACGAGCATCTGGGCATCCACTGCCACCCGTCACGCTGCGCTCTACGACCGTCTGATTGCGCTTCCGCCGCCGACCGGACGCGGGCCTACGGCCGCTCGCACCCACGCGGCGAAGCACGGCTGGGCGCCGCCCAGCGCCTGGTTCGACATCGACGACCCCGACGAGCAGCCCGACTTCGGCGGCGACGGACGCATGAGCCCCGCCGAGAAGCTCGCCGAGTTCGAGTGGCTCACGTCCCTCGGAGTCTCTGAGGACGAGGCCTTCCGCCAGATCGGGTGGAGCAGGGGCGGCATGGAGAAGTACCTCGAACGCACAACACCACGACCCCGAGAGGTGGCCTAGATGGCACGCGACCACGCACGAGTGAAGACGAGCATCTGGAACGACCCGGACTTCCTCGAGCTCAAGATCAGCGAGCAGCACTGCTATCTCGCGCTGATGTCGAACAAGGGGCTGTCCTACTGCGGCGTCATCGACTACGTCCCGGGCCGGTTCGCCTACCTGGCGGCAGACATGTCACAGGCGAAGTTCAAGACCGCGGTGGCGGGCCTGGTGAAGGCCCGCTTCGTCATCGTCGACGAGCACACCCAGGAGCTGCTGCTGCGCACCTACGTACGCCACGACGGCGTGCTCGACCGGGTGAACATGGGCAAGGCCACCGGCACCGCGATCGAGGCGGTCGTGTCATGGAAGCTCCGGGAAGCGATCGGCCGTGAACTGCGGCATCTCATGAAGGATGCCTCAGGCCTTCCGGGCTGGG
>DATCVR010000207.1:0-2026 GCA_036566745.1 Jiangellaceae bacterium
CACCGTGATCCCGAGATAGGCCATCAGAAAGAGCCCGGCCAGCGCCTCGCCACGGCTGTTCGCCGGCGCCACCGAGATCACGGTGGCGACCGCCGCCTTGAACGACATCCCCGACCCGGCCCCGGTGACGACGGCCCCGACGACCAGCACCCAGAACGTGCCGGACAGCAGGGCGCCGACGACCAGGAGCAGCCCGGCGGTCAGCGCGACCAGCCCGACGACGTACAGCCTCCGGCGCGGCCAGCGCCCGGCCAGCACCTGGAAGAGCGCCGCGGCCCCGAAGATGGAGAACCCGACCGCGCCGGCGACGGCGTGCGAGTGCATGCCCAGCTCCTCGGCGAGGAACGACGGCACCAGCGAGGTGAAGAAGCCGAACATCGCGAACGCCACGAAGCTCGCCATCCCGGCGGCGAAGTAGGCGCCGCGCGCGTCGGCCGGCACCCGCACCCGCTGAGGCCGGTAGGTCCACCCCGGCTGGTCGGTGTCGACCGTCTCCGGCGCCGCCACGACCGCGAGCAGCCCGAGCACCATGAGGAACGCGAAGACCGCGTACGGCGTGTAGAGCGGTCGCGGCGCCCACTCGGCCAGCGCGCCCGCGACCAGCGGGCCCAGCCCCAGGCCGCCGATGTTGGCCGCGGTCGCGACCACCTCGGCCCGGGTCGCCGGAGCCTCCGGCCGGCTGCGCCGGTGCAGCTCGGCGAGATGGGCCGTCGCGGTCGCGGTCAGCATTCCGACGCCCAGTCCGGACAGCAGCCGCGCCAGCAGCAGCCAGCCCAGCTCATGGGTCGAGAGGAAGATCAGCGCGGAGAGCACGTTGAGCAGCACCGCCGGCGCCACCACCCGCCGCCGCCCGAACCGGTCCGAGAGGTGGCCGGCGAGGAAGAGTGAGATCGCCACCCCCGCGCCGTACGTCGCGAACACCACCGTGATCACGAACGAGCTCCACCCCTGCTCGTCGACGTAGAAGACGTAGAGCGGCGCCGGCGCGGCCGCGAAGCCCATCGTCACCGCGAACAGGAACGCCACCGACCAGAAACCGCGGGTGTGTTGCGCGGAGTTCGTACGCAGCCGGGGTTCGGTCACAGAGGTCACGTGACTTCTCAACCACCGAGCGTGCCCGAGGAATTCCGCCGGACGCACAGCGGCCCGCCCGGAGAACCGGGCGGGCCGCAGCGTACGAGCGGATCTTGGATCTCGACCCGCGGTCGCGGCTTCGCAAGCTCAGCCGCGCGCTCGCTCGATCTCCTCGCGTTGTGACCCTGCTCGTTCCTCGCAGGGTCACAGGCTCGGAAGTCAGAAAGCAGACTCGGGCAGATCCATGATCGAGTTGTCGATCGCCTCGGCGATCGCCCGCTCAGCGGTCAGCTTGGGCAGGTTGTAGGAGGCGAAGAACTTCGCGGCGGCGACCTTGCCGGTGTAGAAGTCCTTGTCTTTGCCCGGGTCACCCGCGAGGGCGGCGAGGGCGATCTCGGCCTGGCGCAGCAGCAGCCACGCGACCACGACGTCGCCGACGGCGAGCAGCAGGCGCGAGGTGTTCTGGGCGACCTTGTAGATGTTGGAGATCTCCTCCTGGGAGGCCATCAGGTCGTTGAACATGTGTCCGACGATCGCGTTGACGTCCTCGAGCGCGGTCGCGAGCAGCGCACGCGACTCCTTGAGCTCAGCGGAGCCCTCGGCGTCGAGGAAGGCCTGGATCTCGCCGGCGATCTGGCCGAGCGCGGCACCCTGGTTCTTCACGATCTTGCGGAAGAAGAAATCCTGGCCCTGGATCGCGGTGGTGCCCTCGTAGATCGAGTCGATCTTGGCGTCGCGGACGTACTGCTCGATCGGGTACTCCTGGAGGAAGCCCGACCCGCCGAAGGTCTGCAGCGACTCGGTGCCGAGCAGCACCCAGGCGCGCTCGGAGCCGTAGCCCTTGACGATCGGCAGCAGCAGGTCGTTGACCGCGGCGGCCAGCTTGTTCTCGTCGGAGCCGTCCTCGGTGAGGACGACCTTCTCCTGCCACGAGGTCGTGTAGTAGACCAGC
>DATCVR010000208.1:0-9048 GCA_036566745.1 Jiangellaceae bacterium
AGAGGTCGTTCAAGGCGCCGCCGATGCGTGAGGACGCGCCGAGGATCCCCATCGACCCGTCACCGAGGCCGATGTGCCGGTGGTCGACGTCGACCTGGCCGCCTGATCAGACGCCGCCGGCTTGGAGGTCCGCGTCGATCGCCGTCGCGATCTCGGTCAGCGTCTCTGCCGACGCCGCGAGCTCGGCGGACACGTACACCGACACCCCGTCCCGCCGGACGGCAACCTCGCGGCCGCCGTCCACGCCGCGAGCTTTCGCCACGTTCAGGTGCCGGCTTCTCGAGTAGTCCGCTTCGCAGATGTGTCCAGGGCCCGGGAGTGTCCGTCGGTACATTGGTGCCGAAGTCGACTCGTCATGGCGGGTGAGTCTGATGCGGATCCTCGTCACCGGTGCGGCCGGTGCCATCGGCCGGGCCATCGGTGAGCACCTCCCCGGCCTGGGACACGAGTTGCGCGCGCTCGATCTCGTCGGCGAGGCGGTTCCCGGCTTCGACCTGGGTTGGGTGAGTGGGGACTGCGCCGATCCGGAGATCGTGGCGACGGCTGTCGAGGGTGTCGACGCCATCGTTCACCTGGCCGGGAATCCGGGCGAGAGCACGCTCCCGGACGCACTGCGATCGCATGTGGTGACCACCGGCGTGCTGCTCGACGCGATGGTCCGCAACGGCGTGTCACGCATCGCGTACGCCAGCAGTAACCACGCGGTCGGCCGCACCGAACGCCGCGAACTCCTCACCACCGATGTCCGGCCCAGGCCGGACACGTTCTACGGTGCCGCGAAGGTGGCCGCCGAAGGGCTGCTCAGCCTGTATGTCGATCGGCACGGAATCGGTGCCGTGGCGATGCGGATCGGTTCGTTCCGGCAGGTTCCGACGACGCAGCGGCACCTGGCGACCTGGCTCTCCCCCGGCGACTGCGCCCGGATGATCCACGCGGCCGTGACGGCGCCTGAGCCCGGCTTCCAGGTGATCTACGGCATCTCGTCCAACACCCGCCGCTGGTGGGACCTCGAGCCCGGGCGGCGAATCGGATTCGATCCCCAGGACGACGCCGAAGCCTTCGCCCACCAGGTTCCGCAGGGTCCGAACGACGCTGCCGACGCCGCATACGTGGGGGGCCCTTTCGTCGGTGCACCGTTGGGTGGCCGTCGCCGGCACGGTCGACCACGTCAGACAGATGGCAGCGACCTCTGACACCCGCCTCTGCGGCGCAGCCACGTGGCCAGGTCGGGCAACTCGTACCGGAAGACGCCATCGGACTGATGAGCGACCTGGGTGGGCGCCGAGCCCGACTCCGCAGTCGCGGCATGTCCACGGAGCCCGGGACCAAAACACACACGGGGAGTGTTCTTCACAGTAGCGGCGCAGCCAGCGACGCCTGAGGAGGAGGATCGTGCCACACGACTACATCAAGACTCCGGAGGCGTTGAGCCGCCTCACTGACAGCCAGTACCGCGTCACCCAGGAAGACCAGACCGAGCCGGCGTTCGGCAACGAGTACTGGAACAACCATGAGCCCGGCATCTACGTGGACGTGGTCTCCGGCCAGCCACTGTTCTCGTCGACCGACAAGTACGACAGCGGCACGGGATGGCCGAGCTTCACGAAGCCGATCGTGGCCGACGCCGTTCGCGCGAAGACCGATAGGTCGCTGTGGATGACCCGCACGGAGGTGCGGTCCGCGGGCGCCGACAGTCACCTGGGGCATGTGTTCGATGACGGCCCCGCCGATGCCGGGGGTCAGCGGTACTGCCTGAACTCGGCCGCGCTGCGCTTCGTTCCGGTCGCCGAGCTCGAGGCGCAGGGTTACGGCGAGTATCGCGCGCTGTTCGACACGGCCGACACCACCAGCACGGAGGAGGACGCACCATGACCAGTGGGATCAACGACACCGGACAGATCACGCGCACCCCGGACACTGAGACGGCTGTTCTGGCCGGCGGGTGCTTCTGGGGCGTGGAGGACCTCATCCGCCGCCAGCCCGGTGTGCGCGATACCCGCGTGGGTTACACCGGCGGCGAGAACGACCATGCGACGTATCGCCACCATCCGGGCCACGCCGAGGCTGTGGAGATCGTCTTCGATCCCATGAAGACGACCTATCGCGACATCCTGGCGTTCTTCTTCCAGATCCACGACCCGTCGACGCTGAACCGTCAGGGCAACGACATCGGGACGAGTTACCGGTCGGCCATCTTCCCGCTTACTCCGGAGCAGGAGCAGATTGCCCGTGACACGATCGCGGACGTGGACGCCTCGGGCCTGTGGCCCGGCAAGGCGGTGACGACCGTCGAGCCCGCGGGTCCGTTCTGGGAGGCCGAACCCGAGCACCAGGACTACTTGGAGAGGTATCCGAACGGGTACACCTGCCACTTCCCGCGCGCAGGCTGGGTCCTGCCCAGGCGCGCTGCCACCTCCGGCTGACTGAGGTCAGGAGAGTTCGATGGACCGAATCCCTCCGGTGGGGACGGTGTCGATGGCCACCCGGTCGATGCGGCGGACATGATCGCCGCCCTGACCGCTGCGCAGTTCGTGTTCGATGACGGTGCAACTCCATCGTTCACGGCGGAGGGTCGAACACGTACGTCGAGCGAGGCGTGCCGACAGCCGGCAGGCCGGTGACTCCCCGTGTCGCCGCGCTGCTGGCCCGGCTCACAGGTCGAAGGATCGGACGGGCGGCCACATGCGACTAGTCGCAATCGTCGAGGTCGTTTCCGGTACGGCCCAGTAGCGTCGGTGACATGACACTGAGTTTCAATCGGCTTCTCCTGGTCCTTCCGATATCCGTGCTCCTCCTCGCCGGCTGCGGCGACAGCGGGGGCGACGACACCGCTGGCGGCGACAACGGCTCGGAGTCCTCGGACTCGGCTGACGGCGGCGGTGGGGGCGAAGGTTCGTCCGGCGGCGGCCTCGACGAGAGCACCGACCTTTGTAGCCTGGTCAGCGACGAGACGCTGGCGGCGTCCAACCTCAGCCCGGCCGACGGCGTTCAGAAGGAGTGGGTCTACGGGCCGTCTTGCGTGTACGGCGAGAATCTCGATCGGCGGATCATCGTGCAGGTCGACTTCGACTTTTCCCTGGGCCCGATCGAGGTGGGCGACGAAGGGGTCGAAGAGATGAACGGGCGCCCGGTCGAGGTCGGGTACGACTCGGAGATGACGTGCCTTTACACCTTCTACGTCGACGACGACACCAAGGTGGACGTGATCGTCGAGGACCTCTATGCCCCCGAACGGACTCCCGGTGAGCCGTGTGACGCTGGCCGCCCAGCGCTCAAGGACGTCATGGAGAAGACGAGCTGAGCTGAGGAACCGGCGTCGGACGAGACCGGCGAGGCGAAACCGGCCTGAAAGTCGAAGAAAGGGCCGGCTGTTGAGCTGGCACCATGCTGCCGAGCTGGGCGCGAGACCTTGCGACAGGTGCTGCTCCGGGCGCCACCCGGGCACTCGCCGCGTGGTCACGGGAGTGGACGGAGGGCGAGCACCTCCGGGTGCCTCAGTTGGTCGCGCCCAGCGGGCCGGACAGCATCCGGGCGATGGCCATCGCCCTGCGCCGGGACCTGGCGCTGGTGAAGTAGACCCTCGCTGTACGCGCGCTCGCCGGAGGCGTATCGCCGGGAGGTGCGGCGGCCACCGCGACTCGAGCCCTAGTCGGCGATCACCTTGATGATCGTTCTGCCGCGGGTGGGTTCAGTGAAGGCGGCAGGGGCGTCGGCCAGGCTGCGAACTGTGTTGACGAGCGGTGTGAGCCGGCCGGCGTGGAGGCGGCTGGCCAGTTGGGTCAATTGTTCGCGGTTGGGCTCGACGACGAAGAAGATGGCCCGACCAGCGCGTGGGTAGACCGTGGGTGGGCCGGCGATGGTGACGAGGGTGCCACCCGGGCGTACCAGCGCGGCAGAGCGGTCGCGGATCTCGCCGCCGATCACGTCGAGTACGACGTCGACCTCGCCGGCGTCCTCGAGCTTGTCGTCGTCCAGGTTGAGGAACGTGTGGCCGCCAAGCTCGCCTGCCCGGTCCTTGTCGGCGGCTCGGCCGGTACCGATGATGTGAGCACCTGTCTCTTGGGCAAGTTGCGCGGCGATCGAGCCGACGGCACCGCCGATTCCGTGGATGAGGACCGTTTGGCCGGCCTGCAGGTCGGCGTGATCGAACAGGGCCTGCCAAGCCGTCAGGCCGGAAATCGGTAGAGCGGCCGCGGTGACGTGGTCGACGTCGGCCGGGAGCGGGGCCAGGTTGCGGGCCTCCACGGCGGTGAACTCCGCGAGCGAACCGTCGCGAGCCCAGTCGGTCAGTCCGAAGACTCGCTGGCCGACGGTCAGACCAGTGGTGCCGTAGCCGAGCCCGACGACCACACCCGACAGTTCGTGGCCAGGGACACTGGGTGTGCGGTCGCGGCCGGCGCGGTCAGTCCACGTCCCAGGCCAGTCCAGCTCGCCACGGGTGTAGCCGGCGGCATGGACGTGCACGATGACGTCGTTCTCAGCGGCGTGGGGGTAGGGCAGCTCGGTCAGCGACAATCCGCCGACGCCGGCCTCGCGGTCCCGCACGGTGATGGCACGCATGAAGGGTCCTCGCGGTAGTCGTTGTGATGGCGCCTTCGACAGTACGCACTCGCGGCACGCCATCCGTGGGCCACTTGGAGGCCCAGGTCATGGGCCGCTTCTGCGGTGAATGCTTCCGGCGTGGCCAACTCAACCCTCCTGGCCGTCGTCGTCGGTGATCGGTTGGTAGCGGGGGTCGGGGTCGGTGGGGCGTGGTGGTTCGGGTCCGTCGGGGCCGAGGCGGATGGCGATTTCGGCGCGGGTGATGCGGTAGCGGTGTCCGGCGACGTCGATCTCGTTGCGGTGATCGTGCAGCAGTGTCTGTGCGGCGGCCTCGTGGGCCTGGCGTGCTTGCTCGCCGGCGAGGTGGGCCTCGGACTCCTCGATGACCTGTCGGCGTAGCTCCTCGGGCATGCGGTCCAGTTCCTCGGCGCTGAACGACGGCCGGAAGTGCCGGGCGAGGCGTTCGCGGGCTTCGCTGGGGCTGCGTTCGAGTGAGAACGTGTTCTGCCAGCCGCCGCCGAGGGGCTTCTCGACGATCGCGAAGAGGTTGGGCAGCAGCGCGATGCCGGGATGGGTTCGGGTCGCCTGCTTGGCCTCGGCGCGCATCTCGGTGGAGGCGGCGCCGGCCACGGGGACGAGACCCCCGGCGAGTTCGATCATCAACGCCGCGCCGGTGGGTCCGACCGCAGGCGGTGGGATGATCACGACGTTGCGCATCTGTTCCCAGGTGACTCCCTCGCCCGGTGGTGGGGTGTCGAGGTCGGTGGGGCGGGGTGGTTCGGGGCCGTCGTCGCCCATGCGCAGGAATGGCTGGGCGCGCACGATCCGGTACCGGGCGCCGGCCACGCTCAGTTCGTCGGGGTCGTGGCGGTAGAGGAGCTCCTCGGCGGCGCTGTACTGCGCGGCGGTGTCGTCGTCGCCGGCATCCGATGCGTCCTTCGCGGCGAGGAAGAAGTGCTGCGCGAGGCCGGTGCGGGCCATCTGCGGATACTCGTCACGCAGATACAGCAGCCGCCAGCCGCCATCGTCGTCCTCGACGGCGTAGCCGAAGATCGCCGAGGCCAGCGCCATTCCCGGGTAGCTGGTCATGGCCTGCCGGGCGTCGCGCTCGAT
Organism: Jiangellaceae bacterium; assembly: GCA_036566745.1. Classification (GTDB taxonomy): domain Bacteria; phylum Actinomycetota; class Actinomycetes; order Jiangellales; family Jiangellaceae; genus DATCVR01. The sequence goes on from DATCVR010000208.1 coordinate 5,656, forward strand.
CACCTCCGCGACCGGACCCTCCGGAGCCGCCAACGTGATCCGCAGGTGCGGCAGGGCCTGTTCGAATCGCATGAACGCCAGTCTTCCGCCTCGCCGACGGTCGAGGTGCGAGTGGTCAGGGATTGCTTGGCGCGGCGAGGTGGGCTGGCGGGCAGCCAGCGTCGGCTTCGGCGTGAGCCGCGAGCACTCCGGCGTCGTCGAGGCAGGTCCGGGCGTGGGCGATCGCCTCCGGCGTCGTGGCGAAGACCCGGGCCTGGGCTCGCAGCCGGCTCAGCACCCCGACGGCCTCCAGCGCCCGAACATGGGCGCCGCGGATGCCTGACACGAGCACCACGACACCACGGCCTTCGAGTTTCTCGATGGCGTCGCGGAGCACGATCGCCCCGGTGGCGTCGATCGCGGTGACGCGGGACATCCGCAGGATGACGACCCGGACGTCGGCCACGTCGGTGAGCTCGAGCAGGAAACGGTGGGCGCCGGCGAAGAACAACGGACCGTCGAGGCGGTAAGCCACGATGTGCTCGCCGAGCAGCGCCTGTTCCTCGGCGTGGTGGTCTGCCGGTGCCAGCCCTTCGTGGAGCGCCACCTGGTTGAGCCGCGAGGACCTGGCGACGGCCCGCAGCGCCAGGGCCCCGGCCACGATCAGCCCGGCCACGACGGCTACGACGAGGTCGAGTGCCACGGTCGCGATCGCGGTCAGCATCAGTACGACGGCGTCGCCACGTCCGGCCCGGGCGAGCGCGCGCAGCGAACCCACCTCGACCATCCGGATCGCCGTCGCCAGCAGCACGCCCGCGAGGGCCGCCAGGGGAATCCGAGCGACCAGGGGTGCGGCGAGGAACACCATCGCGGCCAGGACGAGTGCATGCGTGAGCGCCGCCAGGCGTGAGACGGCGCCAGAACGCACATTCACCGCCGTGCGAGCGATCGCGGCAGTCGCGGGTACCCCGCCGAACATCGGAGCCGCCAGGTTCGCCAGACCCTGCCCGAACAGCTCCTTGTCGGGGTCGTGACGCTCGGAGACGCTCATCGCGTCGGCGACCGTCGCCGAGAGCAGCGACTCCAGGGCGGCCAGGGCGGCCACGGCCACCGCGGAGGGCAGTAGGGATGTGAGCGTCGTGACGTCGACGAAGTCCAGGGAGGGCGCGGGCAAGCTCGCGGGCAGCTCACCGATGGTCTCCACCGGGAGGTGGGTCACGGCAGTGACCACCGCGGCGAGGGTGACCCCGACCAGCGAGAACGGCACCCTCGGCCGCCAGCGCGCACCCACCAACATCGTCGCTGCGACACCCACCGCGACACCGACCGAGGCGAGATCGGGGTTGCGGGCGAACTCGGCGACCGACCCGAGAGCCATCACGACGACCCGCTCGGCCTCGGGCGGATCGACCCCGAGCGCCGCCGGCAGCTGCTGCAGCGCGATCACCAGCGCGATACCCACCGTGAATCCCTCGACCACCGGGGCCGGGACGAATTGCATGTACCGGCCGGCCCGCGCCAGCGAGAGCCCGATCAGCAGTACCCCCGCAAGCAGCCCCACCGTCAGAACACCGGAGGCGCCGTGGGCGGCGACGATGGGCACCAGGACGACGGTCATCGCCCCGGTGGGCCCGGACACCTGCAGGTTCGACCCGCCGAAGACCGCCGCGACCGCGCCCGCGACCACGGCCGTCACCATGCCCGCCTCGGCACCGAGGCCCGAGGAGATGCCGAAGCCGAGCGCCAGCGGCAACGCCACGATCGCGACCGTGACGCCCGCGATCAGGTCACGGCGAGGATCACGCCGCACCGTCGCGAGGTCGGCCTTGCCGGGCAACACCGCTCGCAGCCGGGTCGAGACCGCTCGTGCCAGCGCCCGAGGAGTGGTCGCACCGCTCACCTGACGTTCGTCTCCGCCTCGTCATCGCGGAGCTCGGCCAGGAGTTCCTGCCGACCCGAGAGCATCTCGGTGAGAATCCGTCGGGCGGCCCGCATCAGATCGGCCACATCGCCCCCGGCCAGTGCATAGACCACCGTCGACCCTTCGCGGGTCGAGGTGACGATGCCCGAGCGGCGCAACACGGCCAGCTGCTGAGACAGGCTGGACGGCTCGATCTCGATGGCCGCCAGCAGGTCACGCACCGGCGTCGGACCGTCCTGAAGGAGTTCTAGTACCCGGATCCGGACCGGATGCCCGAGCATCCGGAAGAACTCCGCCTTCGCCTGATACAGCGGCACCTGCACACCGCCCATGATCACGCCACCCCCGCGTCAGCCGCGCCGTCGCCAGGGTCGTCGATGTCCACACCATTCACCCGAGCCAGCCGGACCAAGCCGTCCAGACCACCCACGGCCACCTGCACGGCGTAGGGGTCCCCGCTCTCCCGCGCCACCCGCAACTCCTCACGGGCAACCCGCACCCGCTCCCGCAACGCCGCCGCGAACTCGCCCAGCTCGGTGCCACTCATCACCCAGCCAGCATCCATCGAATTGAAGACTTCTTCAATTCACGATGACGTGACGTGCAACACCCGCATCCAACCTTCCAGGTGGGTTCCGTCCACGAGGAAGCCGACACGTGCCGTGCATCGTCCTTCACCCGGCACGTGTCGGAACGGGTCATTCACTCCCCCCACGAGGGGCCGGCCCACGAAAATCCGTTGGCGGGCCACGGCGACCACTGCTAGCTTGCCGGTGGCCGTGCGAGAGACCGAGGAGGTGGTACCCGTGAACGTATCGACATGGGTGCTCCCCTCGGGGGTCACGGTCGGGCGGTAGGTCGTCCGGGAGCGCCGTTCACGAGCACTCCTGAAAGGCACGACCATGCGGTTCACTTCCGAACAGCGCCTCGACGACGGCGTCCTCGAGCGCGAATTCACCCTCGGCGAGATCCCCGGCATCCTGTGGACGCCCGCATCCGTATCCGCGTCAGCACCGGCGCCGCTGATCCTGGTCGGCCACCCCGGCGGACTGCACCAGATGTACCCCCGCCTGGTGGCCCGGGCCCGGCAGGCCGCGGCGGAGGGCTTCGCCGCGGCCACCATCGAGCTCCCCGGGAGCGGTGACCGGCCCCGTTCCGCCGCCGCCGAGGAGGCCCGCGCCGACCTGCGCCGGGCACTGGAGGCCGGCAAGCCGGTCGACGACGAGATCGTCGACCGGCTCGTCCTTCCGCTGGTCGAAAAGGCGGTCCCGGAATGGCGGGCCACCCTGGACGCCCTCCTTTCGCTGCCCGAGATCGGCGGCCCGGTCGGGTACGCGGGAGGCGTGATCGCCATCGGCCTCCGGCTGGCGGTGGTCGAGCCGCGCATCTCGGCCGCCCTTCTGTTCGCCGGGAGTTTCGTGCCCCGCACCATGTTCGAGGAGGCCCGGCAGGTCACCATTCCGCTGCAGGTCCTGCTGCAGTGGGACGACGAA
>DATCVR010000209.1:0-4568 GCA_036566745.1 Jiangellaceae bacterium
GCGGCCTTCGTGGCGGCGAGGATCTGGTCGGGCACCGGCGAGGTGTAGACCTCACCGGGCGCGGCGGCGTCGAGCATGCCGTGGCCGACGTAGCCGCCGTGCAGCGGCTCGTGGCCCGAGCCTCCGCCGGAGATCAGCCCCACCTTGCCCTGGCGTGGGCCGTCGGCCCGGGAGATGACGCGGTTCTCGACGTCGACGCGTAACAGGGGATGGGCCGCGGCCATGCCGCGCAGTGCGTCGGTGACGACGGTGTCGGGGGAGTTGATGAGCTTCTTCATCGGTGGCTCCTGCTGTCCCGGGCGGATGCGAGGCGACCGTGCGGATGGCGATCGATCGTCGTTGCCACGATACGCGCGCACCGGGCCGCTTAACACGACGTTCGCCCTGCTCGGAGCCGATCCGCCGGGTATGGCCCTGGGGCTCCGGCGGGCGCTCCCGTAGGGTGGCCGCGTGGGGGAGATCTCGCAGACGCTCGATCGGGGGTTGCGGCTGCTCGAACTGCTGGCCGAGACCCCGGCCGGGCTGACCGTCACCGAGGCCTCGACCGCGCTCGGGGTGAACCGCACGGTGGTGTACCGCCTGGTGGGCACGCTCGAACAGCACGGACTGGTGCGCCGCGACGCCGGAGGACGGTTGTCCGTGGGGCTCAGCGTGCTCGCGCTCGCAGGCAGCGTCCACCCGTTGCTCCGTCATGCCGCGCTGCCCGCGTTGCGCTCGCTGGCCGAGGACGTCGGCGCCACCGCCCACCTGACCATCGCCGACGGCGCCGAGGCGCTGGCGGTCGCCGTGGTCGAACCGAGCTGGACCGATTACCACGTGGCGTACCGGATCGGGTCACGTCACCCGCTCGAGTTGGGTGCCGCGGGCCGGGCGATCCTGGCCGGCCGCGAACCCGGTGCGTCGTTCGTGGTCACGTCGGGCGAGCTGCAGCAGGGTGCGAGCGGCGTCGCCGCGCCGGTCGTGGCGGTGCCGGGCATCGAGGCGAGCGTGGGCGTGGTGGCACTGGGCGAACTCGACGTGGGGGCGGTGGGCCCGCGTGTGGTGGCCGCGGCCCGTGAGGTGGCCGTCCGGCTGGCGTGACCGGAGCGGCCGGTCGAGTGTCAGCCGACGGTGACGGTGACCGGCTCGGAGGCCACGGCGTCGTCGTCGGCGCGCACCACCCGGAAGCTGTTCTCGCCGGCCTGGCCGGTGGTGATCCAGGTCGAGAAGCTGCCGTCGGCGTTGGTGGTGGCCGTGACCGGGAAGTCCTGCCAGTCGCCCCCGTCGATACTGCGCTGGACCTGGAGCTCGACGCCCTCGGCGGCCGGCTCGAGCGTGCCGGTGAGGTCGATGCGCTCGCTCGCGGCCACCTGCTTCTGCGCCGCCTCGAGGGTGAGCCCGCTGGCCGTGGAGGGCGTCTCCTCGGCCGGGGCGGACGGCGTGGTGCCGTCGGGCTCGGAGACCGTGGAGGTCGGGTCGTTCGACGAGGCGTTGTCCGACTCGCCGGCGCCTGCCTGCGTGCCGAGGAACGCGCCGCCGGCGAAACCGACGATCGCGGCGGTGATCAGGCATGCGGCGAACGCGCCGCCCGAGGCTCTGGACATCGTCGCCCATTCAACCTCGTCACCCCCGGTGGTCCGCAAGGGGGGTCCGGCTTCGAGGTCGAAGCCCGGAGGGGAGCGGCTGCGGTCTCAGTCAGCGGCGGCGCGGACCAGCGGGAGCACTCGCGGGCCCACCACCGTGGACAGCGCGATCAGGGTCGAGGTCCGGACGATGTCGGCGTCGCCCACCAGGTCGTCGATGACCCGCTGAAGGTCGTCGTTGTCGCGGGCGACGATCCGGCAGAGCAGGTCGCCCTGCCCGGTGATCGTGTGGACCTCGAGCACCTCCGGGATGCGGGCCAGGTGCGCGGCCACCGAGCCGCGGCCGCCCTGGCGGATCTCCAGCGAGGCGAAGGCCGCCACCCGGTAGCCGAGTGCCGCGGGGTCGATGGTCGGCGCGAACGAGCTGATCACGCCGGTGCTCACGAGCTTGTCCAGCCGTGCCTGCACAGTGCCCCGGGCCACCCCCAGCCGGCGCGAGGCCTCCAGGACGCCGACCTTGGGCTCGGCGTCGAAGAGTTCGAGGATGCGGACGTCGAGGTCGTCGATGGGCCTGGACATTCTGACCACCTCGCTGCGGTTGCCGATGGTCAGAACGTACATCGTGACCAGGGCTCGTGGGGACGGTTGCCCGGCGGCGTGGTCGGCGGCACAGTCCGTTCATGACGACCACCGATGGCTCCCGTGCCCTGACTCCGGAAGAGCGCGAGGCCGATCTCGACCTCGATCAGCTCAAGCAGCTCGTCGGCTTGGTCGAGTACGACGAGAGCAAGGACCCCTTCCCGGTCACGGCCATGGACGCGGTGGTCTTCGTGGTCGGCAACGCGACCCAGGCCGCGCACTTCTACCAGTCGGCGTTCGGCATGGAGCTGGTCGCGTACTCGGGCCCCGAGACCGGCAACCGCGACCACAAGGCGTTCGTGCTGCGCAGTGGCTCGTCGCGCTTCGTGCTCAAGGGCGGCGTCAGCCCGGACAGCCCGCTGCTCGACCACCACCGCGAGCACGGCGACGGCGTGGTCGACCTGGCCCTCGAAGTCCCCGACGTGGACACCTGCGTGACCCACGCCCGCTCGCAGGGCGCGACGATCCTGGAGGAGCCCCACGACGTCTCCGACGAGCACGGGACGGTCCGGATGGCGGCCATCGCCACCTACGGCGTCACCCGGCACTCCCTCGTCGACCGCTCGAAGTACACCGGCCCCTACCTGCCGGGATACGTCGCGAAGTCGTCGACCTACACCAAGCGCGAGGGCTCCCCGAAGCGACTGTTCCAGGCGGTCGACCACTGCGTCGGCAACGTCGAACTGGGGAAGATGGACTACTGGGTCGGGTGGTACGGCAAGGTCATGGGGTTCGTGAACATGGCCGAGTTCGTCGGCGACGACATCGCCACCGAGTACTCCGCGCTGATGTCCAAGGTCGTGGCCAACGGCAACCACCGGGTCAAGTTCCCGCTCAACGAGCCGGCCGTGGCGAAGCGGAAGTCCCAGATCGACGAGTACCTCGAGTTCTACGGATCGCCGGGCTGCCAGCACATCGCGCTCGCGACCAACGACATCCTTCGCACGGTCGACCTCATGCGCGCCGAGGGCGTGGAGTTCCTCGACACCCCGGACGCCTATTACGACGACCCGGAGCTGCGCGAACGGATCGGCAAGGTGCGGGCACCGATCGAGGAGCTGAAGAAGCGCAAGATCCTCGTCGACCGCGACGAGGACGGCTACCTGCTGCAGATCTTCACCAAGCCGATCGGCGACCGGCCCACCGTGTTCTACGAGATGATCGAGCGGCATGGGTCGCTGGGCTTCGGCAAGGGGAACTTCAAGGCGCTCTTCGAGTCGATCGAGCGGGAGCAGGAGCGGCGCGGCAACCTCTGAGGCGTCGGCGGGGACGGTCGCCCGATCGCACTAATCGGACTAATAGCGTGTAGAAGGAAATGTCGGATGTCGAGGTGTAATCGCCCCTGACGGGAACAAGGTGTCGCCAAGAATCATCCGATCGACATGTTTATCTCGTCTGATCGTCGTGATATGAGAACAGACGGACGATTTCTTCGTCTTTCCATGACAACCCCGTTGCCTAGGCTGTCGTGCTGGACCGCTCTCTTGCGGGGAATGCAGCTGGGAATGGGGAAATACCGTCGTGAGATCGACCGATTCCGAACTCGTCACGCGTACCCAGGCAGGCGACCTGGACGCCTACGAGGAACTCCGTCGGCGTCACCTCGACGACGTGAACCGGGTCGCCGCCACGGTCGCGACCGGCAGGCCCGAAGCCACCGAGCTCGTGTCCGAGGCCTTCGCTCGCGTGCTCGACCACCTGCGGGAGTCCACGTCACCCAATCCGGACCTCGCCCAGACACTCCACGTCGTCGTCCGCCGCATCGCCTATGAGCGCCACGTGTCGTCCGAACCCTGGCTCGACCTCGCGGAGATCGCGGCCCGGCGCGAGGGCGACCACGACGACTCCGACGAGAACATCCGGCGCGCCTTCGACGGCCTGTCGGAGGAGTGGCAGCAGACCCTCTGGCACGCCGAGGTCGAGGGCCGGCCGAAGGCTCTGCTGAACCGGGCGCTCGAGATGACCCCGGCCGAGGTCGCGGCGAAGGTGACCCAGGCCGGCGACGTGTTGCGCGAGGCGTACCTCACGACGGGGCTCTCCGTCACCGAGCCCCAGTGCCAGGCGTATGCCCCGGACATCGACGCGTACGTCCAGGGCGACCCCGAGGTGCCGGCCGCGGGCGAGCTCGCGCGGCACATCGACGGCTGTGCCGAGTGCGGCCGTCGTCACGAGAACCTCCTCCGGCTCAGGTCCGACCTCGGCGGCGTCCTGCGTGAGGTGTTGTTGCGCCCGCGGGCCGCCACTGCGGGGGCCGCGTCCACCGCCGAGCCTGCGGCCGCGGCGGCAGCGAAACCGGTCACGTCGGCCGCGTCGGCCGCGTCGGCCAAGCCGGTCACGTCGGCCGCGAACCCGGCTGCCGAGCCCACG
>DATCVR010000210.1:0-23331 GCA_036566745.1 Jiangellaceae bacterium
TCTGTTGATGGTGGCGTTGTATCGGTCGGGTCGGCAGGCGCGGGCGTTGACGGCGTATCGGGCGCTCCGGCAGCGCTTGGCCAAGGAACTCGGCGCCGAACCGGGGCGTGAACTCCGTGAGTTGCACGACGCGATCCGCGCGGACGACCAAGAACTGCTGAGTAACCTGCATCAGCCAGCCGACACCGGACCATCAGCTCCGGGTGGACCACCGGCCGACGTTGCCGTGACACCCGGCCAGCTTCCGCCGATTCCTGGCGGATTCGCCGGTCGTACCGCCGAGCTGAGTGCCCTGGATGACATCCTCCACCGCGCCGAGGGCGCACCCGTCGTGGTCATCACCGGACCGGCGGGGGTGGGCAAGACCGGGCTCGCCATCCGGTTCGGGCATGCGGTCGCGGATCGACTCGGTGACGGTCAGCTCTATGTCGACCTGCGGGGCCATTCCCGCGGTGCAGCGCTGGAGCCACTGGACGCACTCGGCAGGCTGGTACGCAGCCTGGGCGCCGATCCCGTCAGTGCCGAGGCCGTCGAGGAAGTGACGGCGCAGTACCGGTCCCTGCTCGCGGGCCGAAAGATGCTCGTGCTCCTCGACAATGCCGACTCGGCCGCTCAGATTCGCCCCTTGCTCGCCGGCACGCCTGGTTGCCTGACGCTGATCACCAGCCGCAGTCGACTGCCCGGGCTGGTCGCGCACGAGGGCGCCCACCGCATCGATCTCGACGTACTGCCTCCCGCCGACGCCGTGACCCTGCTGGACGCCCTGCTCGGCGGTGAGCGGGTGGGTTCCCAGCCGGAAGACGTCTCGGCGCTGATCGAGGCGTGTTCCGGCCTGCCACTGGCGCTCCGAGTGGCGGCGGCACAGCTCTCCGACGAGCCCTATCGCGCGGTGGGCGAATTCGTGGCTGAGCTCCGCGAACGTGGCCCGGCAGTTCTCGCTCTCGACGACGACCTGCATTCGGCGGTCGCCGCAGCGTTCGACTCGTCGTATCACCGGCTCGACGATGAGACGGGGCGGCTGTTCCGGCTGCTGGGCCTGGTTCCCGGGCCGACGGTCAGCCTCGAGGCCGCCGCGGCGCTCGGTGGCGTCGCCGTGCCGGAGGCGCACGTAGCGCTTCGCCGTCTTGTCGGGGCACACCTGATCACCGAACCTGCGGCCGGCCGCTACCAGTTCCACGACCTGATGCGTGCCTACGCCGAGGTGCGGGCTGTCGACGAGGAGTCGGCTCGAGCACGTCGCGAGGCGCTCGAGCGGCTGTTCGCGTGGTACTACCAGGGCAAGCGACATGCCCGAGAGCTCCTGGTGGACAACCGGCGGGACCTGACGGCACCGGACCTACCGCTCGGCGTCCCCGAGGTTGTGTTCCGTGATCATCAAGCCGCCACCGCCTGGCTGACGGCGGAACTGGACAACATCGCTGCCGCGGTCCGGGCAGCGCACACGGACGACGACCTGCGTCGGTGGTCGTGGCATCTGACCATCGGATTGGCCGTCATGATGACCAATCGAGGCTTCGTGTCCGTCGCCCTGCCGATGACTCGCAGCGCGGTGGAAGCGGCGCGGGCGGCACACGACCTCGACGCGATGGCGCACACGCTGACCGAACAGGGCACCGTGCAGTTCCTGGCCGGCCTGCCGGTGCAAGACGACGTGTTGGACGAAGCGTTGCAGCTCACCGAGCGCATGGGCGACGACAGCGCGTTCGGCTACTGCCTCAACCTGGCTGGCATCATCCAGCTCCGCAAGGCCGAGCTCGATGTCGCGGAGACCCATCTCACTCGGGCGCTCGCCAGCTATCAGCGGGCGGGCGACACCGGCGGGCAGTGCCTGACGCTCAACAACCTGGGGGCAGCCCGGTACGTCAAGGGCGATGTGCGGGGGAGCATCCGCGCCTGGGAAGAGATCCTCCGGCTTCTCGGTGACGAGATCAGCGCCTCGACCACGATCGCGCTGGCGAACCTCATTCAGGACCGGGTATTGCTCGGCCGGCTCGACGGCATCGCCGAGCTGGCCGCTCGGGCGCATGAGGCTGCCACCCAGATCGACGACCCGGCCAAGGCCAGCCGGATCGCCTTTGCGCTGGCGCGCTGGCATCGAGAACTCGGACGGTACGAAGCCGCGCTGGAGGAAGCCACCGCGGCGAAGAGCCTGGCCGACGAGGTGGCGCAGCCACACCTCCAGGGCGAGCCGCGAGAGGAGGTCGGATGGTGCCGCCTGGCGGTCGGTGACGCCGAGGCGGCGCGCACCGAGTTCGCCGAGGCGAGGTCGTTTGCCGAGGTCACCGGTGGCCGAGACATGATCTCTTCAGCCGCGCGCGGGTTGGCCGAGGTGTCGGTCGCCCTCGGCGACCTGGAGGCGGCGGAGTCGTACGCCCGGGAAGCAGCCGAGCTCGCCCGCGGTTCGGACCGGGTCGGCGAAGCGGAGTCGGTCCGGGTGCTCGCCCGAGTCCTGCTGGCTGCGGGCCGCCACGACGACGCGGTGACCGAGGCGGAGTCGGCCTTGGCGCAGCACCGAGTGATCGGGTCGATGCTGGGTCAAGCACGGGCGTCCCGGGTGCTCGGCGAGGCACTCATCGCGACGAATGAGCCGGCCGCCGTCGCCCGAGGTGCCGAGCACCTGCGTGAGGCGCTCCGCGGGTTCGAGGCGTTCGGTTCGCCGGAGGCCGCCGAGGTTGGGCGCCTCGTCAACCCGCCGGCCAGCGCGCTGGACCACAGCAGGTCGTGAGTACGAGCTCCCCACGTCACGGCATGGTGACGGAAGGCCGGCGGGGACCCAGCTGAGGCCGCGGCGCATCTCCGATGCCCTGGCCAACAAGAATGTCGTACGTGTGCGTATGCATCTGGCCGTGATCACGCGCTCCTGAGCCGACCTCGGCCGCCTCCGGGGGACCGATCGGGAACCGCGCGGAAACCACCTCGGGCTGGACTGCAGGGCAGGACTCCGGCTGGCGAGACGCCGGAAGGTACGCCCAGGAGAGCTGACATGCCCAGCCCTGAGGACATCCATGTGGACAGCCTGGTCCGCGCGCTCGAGTCGGCCCAAGAAGCCGCAGCATCCGCGGCGGAGCTGAAACGAGCTCCTGAGCTGTTCCGACGCGCGGGGGCATCGCCCGTGGCGGCGCCGGACCCAGTCACGACGCGCCTGTGCACAGCTCGTGTGCGCGGCTCGCCGTCGCTCTCCGCGAATCAGAGGGGATCGCGGCCCGCCTGGCCACCGCACTTCGTGAGATCGCCGGCGGTGGCGAGGCGTAGCGGCGCATACCTCGGGCGACGGCGTGCCCGGAAAGCGATCAGAAACCGGGCGGAAGCCCGCATCGCGTGAACTCGGTAGCGGTGGCCGCCCCCACGGGCGCCACCGCGAGGAGGGCCTCGAGGTCAGCGGCGTGCCGTGTCCACACGTTCCGAATCCGAGGCTCTCCTCGCTCCACGACATGGAAAGTGATCGGGAACCGGATGGAAACCGCCGACAACTGAACTGGTGCACGCATCTGCAACGGCACCGGGCCGAATGCTGCCCGGTGCCACCTGAGAAGGGACCACGAATGCGGAACGTAGCCAGCAGAGCCGGCGATCGGCTCTTGGCGCTGATCGCCCCCAAGGCGACCGCGAGCGCCCAGTCGAACTGCTGGGTCTCCAAGCGGTACTGCCGGTACTCGGGCCTCAACCCCGTCGCGTGTGAGATCACGACGTGTTGCACCATCAGTGGACGGAACTACTGCACGACGAAGAAGTACTCGATCCCGCCGCCCCCGCCCAGCGGCGGCATCAAGATCACCTGCAAATCCCGGGGATGCTGAGACGTAGCCCTGTGCGGGTCCCGGCCGGTGCGGCAGCGCACCGGCCGGGCTCCGCGGCCTCGGCGCGGCTCGACGTCCTGGCGGCGCACCCCCATGACCCGTCGGCGTTCACGCAGGGCCTGCACTGGTGCGACGGGCTGCTCTACGAGGGCACCGGCGGATTCGGGTCGTCGGAGCTGCGGGTCGTCGACGTCGACACCGGCCTGGTGCGCCGGCGAATCGGGCTTGCGGCGGAGGTGTTCGGCGAAGGCGTCGCGGCCGTCGGTGATCAGATCTGGCAGCTCACCTGGCGGGAAGGCATCGCGTTCCGGCGCGACCGGGTGACGCTCGCGGAGCACGCGCGGGTTCCCTACGACCGTGAGGGGTGGGGTCTGTGTCACGACGCCGACTCCGGCCGGTTGATCATGAGCGACGGCACCTGTCGGCTCACCTTCCGTGACCCGACCACGTTCGACGCCGTGGGCACGGTCGACGTCCGGCGTGAGAGCGCTCCCACCGACAGCCCGTTCCCGATGATGCTCAACGATCTGAGCTGCTCCGGCGGCCTGGTGTGGGCGAACGTCTACCCGACCGACGAGATCGTCGGGATCGACCCGGAGACGGGCGAGATCGCGGTCACCGTCGATGCGACAGCGCTGCACGCCGAACAGGACCTGGCTACTGCCGGGGTCCTCAACGGCATCACGTCCGTGCCGGGGACCGACCGGTTCCTGATCACCGGTAAGCACTGGTCGCGCCTGTACGAGGTGCGGCTTGTCGCGCATTGATCACGCCGGTTCCGTCGATCCGGCGCCGAAGGGATGGTGATCGCCGTGCCCCATGTCGTCCTCGCGTGCCAGGCCCTGCTCGTCCTGGTGTTCGCGATCTCGGTGGCCGGCAAGGTGCGTGACAGCGCCGCCTTCGCCGAGTTCGTCGGTGCCACGCGCCGGTTGCTGCCGGCGTCGATCGGCGCTCGCCCAGCCCGGTGGATCGCTGCCGGCGTCGTGGGTGCGGAGGTGACCGCCGTGGTCTCGCTGCTCCTCCCGGTCTCGACCGTCCTGGGCTTCCTGCTGGCACTGGTCCTGCTGGCCGGATTCACGGCAGCCGTCCTTCTGGCGTTACGACGGGGAGAGCGGGCTCCGTGCCGATGCTTCGGAACCTCGACCCACCCGCTGGGTGCGGCTCAGGTGGTGCGCAACGCAATCCTTCTGGCGGCCGCGGCGCTCGGCGGGATCGGGGCCGTCTCGTCCCCGGCCGAGGTGATCGAGCCGGGGGGCGTCGCGATCGCGCTCCTGGCGGCGGGTCTGGTCGCCCTCCCGGTGCTGCTCGCCGACGACATCGCCGACCTGTTCCGCGCCACACCCCAGAAGCCCAGTCCCGAGAAGCCCACGTCACAGTTCAGCTCATTCGAAAAAGGTGCTTAGGATGCCGTATCTCGTCACCCTGGTCGCGGTACTCGTCGCGGCCACCCTGCTGAACCTCGTGCTGACCGTCGGAGTCATCCGGCGGCTGCGCGATCACACCGAACAGCTCGCCGGCATGCCGGGCCCCGATGGCTTCCCAGCGGGGTTCGAACCACCGGCCAGGGCGATGGTGCCGGTCGGCGATCGGGTGGCCGATTTCACGGCGACCTCGACCGAGGGTGAGACGATCTCACGGGAAGGCCTGTCCGGCCGAACGCTGGTGGCTTTCCTGTCGCCGGACTGCCCGGGGTGCCTCGACCAGGTTCCGCACCTGGCCGACTACGCCGCTGGCTTCCCCGGTGGCCGTGAGCAGGTGGTGACCGTCCTGGGCGGCACCGAGGAGGACATCGAGGCGATGCGGGCACGCTTGGCGCCGGTGTCGCGGATCGTGGTCGAGCCGTGGGGTGCGGGCGCCATCGCAGAGGCCTTCGACATGAAGCTCTGGCCGGCGTTCGGGCTGGTGGACGACGACGGGACCGTCATCGTCGCCGAGGGCGCCGTGCGTGAGCTTCCCGCGGACCAACCGGCCGTCACCTGAACCGGCATGCCGGATCACGGTGACGCCGCCCGGGCCAGCTGGGCGGGGCTGGCTCGAGCGCTCGGTCTCGCGTGGCGCTCGGGCCGGTTCTCGATGTCCTGCTATGGCGTCGTCACCGTCCTCGAGGCGCTGATCCCGGTCGCCATCGCCTGGCTGACCAAGTACGCCATCGACGAGATCGTCGATCCCGAGCTGGACACCCGAGTTCTCGTCGCGGTCGGTGTCGCCATCGCGGCCACCGGCGTCGTCTCGGCAGTGCTCGGCCAGGGGTCGGTCTATCTGCAAGGCGAGCTGGAGCGCCGGATCGGTCTTGCCGTGCAGGACGAGCTGTTCGCCTCGACCGAGCGGTTCGTCGGCCTGGGCAGGTTCGAGGACCCGCGGTTTCTCGACCGGCTGAGCTTGGCGCAGACGTCCGGCGGCAGCGCACCCGGGCAGGTGCTGTTCGCCGCCTTCGGTATCGGCAGCGCGGTGATCATGCTGCTCGGGTTCGTCGGCTCGCTGGTGGTGGTGAGCCCGGTGCTCGCCGTCGGCGTACTGCTCGCTGCGGCGCCCTCGGTGTTCGCGGAGCTACGCCTATCGCGTCAGCGCAGCGCGATGATGTGGCGGCTCGGTCCGATGGAGCGGCGCGAGATGTTCTTCCAGCAGCTTCTCGTCAGCACCCAGGCCGCCAAGGAGTTGCGGCTGTTCGGCGCCGGCGGGCACTTCCGGCGGCGAATGTTCACCATGCGTCGCGCCGCGAACCGCGAAGCCAGGCGGATGGATCGGCGCGTGTTCGTCACCCAGACCCGGCTGAGCGTGTTCGCGGCCACCGTAGCTGGGGCCAGCCTGCTGTGGGCACTGGTCTCCGCCAGCCGGGGCGACCTGAGCGTCGGCGCCGTGTCGTTGCTGATCGGTGCCATCGCCGGTGTCCAGTCCGGAACCAGCTCGCTCGTTCAGCAGACCATGAACGCGCATCAGCAGCTGACGATGTTCGACCACGTCGTCCAGGTGCTGGACAGTCCACCTGACCTGGTCGTCCACCCGCAACCACTCCCTACGCCGCCGCTGCGGCAAGGAGTCCAGTTCGAGAACGTCTGGTTCCGCTACTCGCCCGATCATCCGTGGGCGCTGCGCGACGTGAGCTTCACGATCCCGCACGGGCGTGCGGTCGGTCTGGTCGGCCGCAACGGCGCGGGCAAGAGCACGATCGTCAAACTGCTCTGCCGGATGTACGACGCGGAACACGGTGCGATCCGCTGGGACGGGATCGACATCCGCGAACTCGATCCGGCGGAGCTGCGTCAGCGAATAGCCGCCGTGTTCCAGGACTTCATGCAGTACGACCTGTCCGTCGCCGAGAACATCGCCGTGGGCGACCTGGCGCAGCGCACCGATCGGGCCGCGATCGTGGAGGCGGCGCGGAGAGCCGGTATCCACGACCGGCTCATCTCGTTGCCCAGGGGGTACCACACGCAGCTGACCCGGACGTTCTTCTCCGCGTCGGACGCTGCCGACGACGAGGCCGAGGACGGCGTGCTGCTCTCCGGCGGCCAAGCGCAACGCCTCGCGCTGGCCCGGGCGCTGCTCCGGGACGGGTGTGACCTGATGATTCTCGACGAGCCGAGTTCCGGGCTCGACGCTGCGGCCGAATACGAGGTCCACCACGCCTTGCGTCACTACCGCCATGGCAAGACGAGTGTGCTGATCTCGCACCGCCTCGGCGCGCTGCGTGACGCCGACGAGCTGATCGTGCTCGACGACGGGATGATCGTGGAGCAGGGCAGCCACGCCGAGCTGCTGGCCGTCGGCGGCATCTACGCGACGCTCTTTCGCATGCAGGCGGACGGATATCAGGACCGCGAGGCCTCGGACGTCCTTTCGTGACGGTCGCGCAGCTGGGTGCGGGGTCCGCCCTGATCGCCGCGGTCGCCGTGGTCATCCACCTGCGGTCCCGGTATCGCGTCGTGACGGTCCACGGCGACAGCATGCTCCCGACCTTCGCCGCTGGCGCCCGCGTTCTCGTCCGGCGGGCGTCCTTGCCGGCCGTGAACGCCGAGGATGTCGTCGTGATCGCCCATCCGTGGCGCGAGCAGTTGAACGCTCTCGGAGCCGAGCCGTGGATGATCAAGCGCGCGGTCGCCTTGCCGGGTGACGGCGTGCCCGTCGCTGTGCTCCAGGGACTGCGCGACGACCGAACACGGATCGGGCCGCGCACACCACCGCTCCCGGTGGGGGCTGTCGTCCCGGACGGTGCGCTGATCGTGCTCGGCGACAACCCGGATGGCAGCACCGACTCCCGGCACTTCGGTTACGCCCGGTCGCAGGACCTCCTCGGCGTGGTCGTCCGCACCCTCTGACCCTCCTCGCGAGGCAGTGGCCACTCATCGTCAGCCGCGCCGGTCGGAGGCGTGGAAAGTGATCAGGCACCGCTCGGAAACCGCGTCCACGTGAGCTGGGATCCCTAGGCCGGGCCGTCAGCCGGGCACTGCACGGGGAGACCCACGTGATGATGTCCCAGCGCGCCACGCCAGTCGATTCCGCGACAATGGACCACCCTCCGGCGTGGCCGCTCGTGGTCCTTGTGGCACGCACGTGTGCGCTGTACGGCGGCCAGACCGCGCTCACCACGACCCTGCTGCTCACCTTCCAGGCGTCAGGTGCGTCCGGCGGCTACCTCAGCGCCGTCCTGCTGGCGGTCTCCTTGCCGCTGATGCTCGTGGCGCCGATCGCGGGCGCGCTGGCCGACCGGATACCCGGGCGCCGGCTCGTCGTGGGTGGATCCACCCTGCAGGTCGTGGCGCTCATGGCGCAGCTGCTCGATCCACGGCCGGTGCTACAGGTGGCGTTGGTAGCGCTGTTCGCTGCCGGCATGGCGGTGGTGGCGGCCTCCCTCCAGGTCCAGCTCCCCACGCTGGTGCCGGTCGACCGACTGGGCCGTGCGACCGGGTGGGCGTCGGCCGCGCAGACGACTGCCTTCATGACCGGTCCGATGGCGGCTGCGGCGATCTTCGACGCGAGTGGTCCACGCACCGTGCTCTTCGTGGTGGCATCGGCGTGCGTCGCGGTGCTGGTGTCGGGCTGCCTGCCGGATTCGGCGCGGCGGGGAGGTGCTTCGCCGGGACCGCGGGGTGCGACGAGCCTGGTCGGCGATGGGCTTGGTGCGAACAGGCTGGGCGGGCTGTGGCAGATCGATCGGACGAGTCTGATCGTCGTCCTGTACACCGGTGCCCTCGCGCTCATGCTGCATCCGACTGCAGTGATCGAGGTGTTGCTCGTCCGCGAGACCCTCGGCGCCAGCGCCGCCACCCTGGGTGTCGTCGGCGCGGGGTGGTCGGCCGGGATGGTCTGTGGCTCGCTGCTGGCGGGCCGACTGTCTGTCACGACTCGCGGCCTGACCCGCTGGCTGATGGTGTCCGGCGCTGTCCAGGCCGCCTTTCTCGGAATGGCCGGGCTGTCGCACGCGCCGTGGCTGCTGGTCGCGCTGTACGTGATCGGCGGCTTCTGGTGCGGCGCGACGAACGTCGCCCGGCAGACGCTGCTCACCGTCCGCGCACCCGAGGGTCAGCGAGGTCGGGCGCTGTCGCTGGTCGTGGCTGTGCACAACGGGGTCCAAGCCATCGGCCTCGGCCTCGGCGGTGTCGTCGTCGAGCTGTTCGACCCCAGAACTGGCTACGTCCTGTGCGGCGTGCTCGGAGTGGTGGCCACCTTGGCGTTCGTGCCCTGGCTGCGGGCGACGGTCAGTGGGGCGTCGACGGACACGCCCACGGCAAAGGGTGAAAGCGAGCGGAAACCGCTCAGAAGCCGGCAGGGAATGGAATGAACATGTTCGACGCCGCGCGGGTGGTAGGCGCTGACTCAGCGTCACCGGGGAGCCCGTGCGAGCGGCGGGCGCGACAACGAGAAAGGACGCGATGGACATGCGTACATGGAAAATTGCCGTCGCCGTGGTGGCACTGGCCGCCATGTTCACTGGAACGGCGAACGCAAACCCGGACAACGTCGGCAAGTACAGCACCGCGTACGTCGACGGTAACGGAAGCGTGGGCGACGATTTCGGCGACCACTACAGCGAGATCGGCAACAGCCTGTGCTCCGGCTGCAGCAACTCGTGGAACACGGACACGGTCGTCCTGTGGCAGTCGATCCTGGTGGCGGAAGGCTTCCTGAGCCACTCGAGCATCGACGGCAAGTTCGGATCGGGGACGAAGGCCGCCACCATCAAGTGGCAGCAGCGTTATGGACTGAGCGCCGACGGCAGGGTCGGGCCCGCCACCTGGCGGAAGCTCGACGACCAGCTCAGGACGGCTGGTGAGCTCGACGTCTACTACTACGGCCGCGAGGGCCTTGTGAACATGGCCCGCGGGCACTACCTCGTTCACGACGACGGCGGTGCGTATCAGTTGTACGGCGTGCGGGACCACGACGGAGACCACCGGACGCTCTTCAACGGAAGCCGCATCTACCACAAGAAGCGGACCATCACGATCGAGTCGCGCTACTGACGAGAGGCCGACGACTCGTCCTTCGGCACTCGTCGCCCGGGTGGCCTCGGTCCGCGGAGCGGATCGGGGCCACCTTCGCGGCACGGCCCTGACGCCTCGGCCTGGAAGTGAGCTGAAACCGGCCAGAAACCGTTGCTTGGTGTCGTGCCTGAGTACGTACCGACCTTGCGCAAACCTTGGAGACACAACGATGGGTACTACGATCCTGCCCCGCGCGGGCCGTCTTGCCGGCGCCCTGATCGGCGCCGGACTGCTGCTCTCGGTCGTGGGCTGCGGCTCGGAGGACGAGGCACCCCCGCCCGCCCCTGCCGACCCCGAACTCACGCTGGAGCAGACTGCCGACCCTCTCTCGAACGGGGAAGAGCCGGAGGGGGAGGAGCCGGAGGCGGACGCCGGGAGCGACTTCTGCAACGTGCTCGAGCAGTTCGGCGACGACATCCTGAGCGCCCCCGCCGACCCTGGGGAAGGGACGGGTGAGTTCGTCGACGTGTATCGGGAGATCGCCGCAGCGGCTCCGGCGGACGCGGCCGCGGACTGGAACTACATGGCCGACGCCATGGAGGCCATGGCCGACATCGACTACTCCGACCCCGACGCGGCGGCACAGCTTGCCGAGTTCGACGACCTCGGCCAGGTCGCCGAGCGGCTCGGGCAGCAGGTCCAGGAGGAGTGCGGCTGACGCTCCGGCCACCGGTGTGCAGACGGGCCCGGACGCCCGGGGACCCGGGCCCGTCTCGCGACGAACCGGGTAGACGTTCTGTCGACGTACTCGCGGACCTGTGCGGGTCACACGGTATGGCGGCGCCGGTGGGAGTGACATCGAAGAGAGAGCGGAATGGCCTTTCGCGGACATCCGAAGGAATTGCTCTACACCAACGCCTATGACCCGCTTGTAGCGGTGTGGTTCGAAGAGCTCATGTCCGATCCTCGACTCATTCAGATCATCGAGGCAGCGCGCGGAAACGACGTGGCGACAAGTCTCCGTCATTTGAACGCTCTCTTCGCTGAGGTCGCCAGCGACGTTGTTCGCCGATCCGGCCGCGAGATCGAAACGGTGGCGCGGCATCGTGACATGGTGCTGTGGGAAGGCCACCGAGTCCCCGACGCCGACGCCGGCCTTCACGAAGTCGCGTCATCCTTGGATCACAAGTTCGAGCGCAACATCGGTCAGGCTCTCATCGAGGCGCTGCTGTGTCTCGAATCCGCGCGTACCTTCCTGACCCAGGCCGGACACAGTGGCGCCCGGCTGTACGCAGTGCTCGGGAACAGCACGTCGCTCATCACCAGCCTGGCCGTCCTGCACAACAACAGGCAGATTCCGTATCTGACCATGTTGGTCGGCGGCCGGGCGTTCGACTTTCCTCAGGTCACTCCGGAACACGTCGTGGGTGGTGAGTTCCACATCGCAGCGCGACATCTGAGATTGTCGGGCCACGGGCGGACCGAACGGGTCAAGTTCCGTCCGCGGGCTCCACAGCTCGAGGTTCTCGAGTCGCCGACCATGATCTGCCCCGCACACCGGTTGAACGATTCCACCGGCGAGCGCATCAATCACAGGTTCTGGCGTCTCCTGGTCGAGATCTATTCGAAGTCGGCACCCGCGGCTCCGGGCCAGGGGCATCCGGGCACGGGGACCTAGCCCGTGCACAGCACCCGGAAGAGAATCCTCCTCCACGTGGACACCGGCCACGTGGTCGCACGTCTGGTGGCGCGACACGGACTCGCCGTCACCCATCGCGGCGGTCGTGCAGCCGCTGAGCCTGTGCGCCAGATCGTGCGCTCGCGCTATCAGGTGTTCGTCGAGAGGATTGCGGCCGCCGTCCAGGCGGCGCACGGCGCGCGTGGCGCAGACATCCATCGCGTGGACATGGACGACCTGGCCGGCCGGCTCGCAACGATCGGCGGATCGAAGCGTTGCGTCAGCCTTCATCCCTTCATCGAGCTGGACAGCCGATCGTTGCGGATCTCCCGCCTGTTCGAGTTGGGTGGGAGGACCGCGCTCGGCTACGCGGGCAGCCCCGGATCCCCACCGGTCAAGGATCAGGTGCGAGACATCGGCGCCCGGGTCGGCCGCGGCCCGATCACGCTCCTGGATGACGACTGCTTCTCGAACAGATTCCTGCCCTACGTGATCGACCTACTCGACGCAGCCGGCGTGGCGGTCGAGGGCATCGCCGTCGGCGTGTTGGTCGACCCGTGCGCCGCAGAGGGCTTCCGTGAGCGTGGTGTCGAGCTCACCGCACTCGTCGACCTGTCGGACGTCGAGGTCTACGACCTGTGCGACACGCGCGATTTCCTGCTCGGCGGAGATGGGACAGTAGTTCGCTTCCCGGGAGGCGCGACCGGCCGGGTGCCGTACGTCCTGCCTTTCGTGAGATTGACGGACCTGCTACGCATGTCGACGGAGGACGAAGTCGAGTTCTCACAGCGGATCCTCCGCGCCAATATCGAGTTCTTCTCCTGCCTCGAGTCGTCCGGGATCGAGTTCAGGCTGAGTCACATCGACGCCGCCTTCGGGGCGTACCTCGTCGACCTGCTCGGGTGCCCGGGCGACGAGCCGCTCGTGCGGATCGCCTCGCGTCTCCTCGATCTCGGAGCTCGGCGTGGCCGGCGATCAGTCGGTGACGTGCGGAGGACATCGTGCGGTTGACCTCGACCAGGAGGAGGGTCGATCAGCGGGTATGTGCCCGCAGATGCGCTGCACATCACGAGTTCCGGGCGATTCTGTTCGACTTCGACGGGACGATCGTCGACACCGACACGCCCGACTTCAGAGCCTGGGCTGCGGAGTTCGAGCGACACGGGCTGGTCCTGGACCCAGCCTGGTGGCTCCGGCACCTGGGCGCTCAAGGTGACGGGACGATCTGCGTCGAGCGGATCGTGCGCGAGCTCGGTCACGAGATCGACCGGGCCGCAGTGATGTCCCGGCACGACTCGGCACTGGACGACCTCGTACGTGCCGAGCCGGCCCGGCCGGGTGTGCGGGACCTGCTCGAAGCGTCCGCGCGGTCGGGAATGACGAACGCAGTGGTGTCGAGCGCATCTCGGCATTGGGTGTCGCGGCAGCTGCAACGCCTCGGGCTGACCGGCTTCTTCTCCCTGCTCGTCACGCGTGAGGACTCGGAGCGGCACAAGCCGGACCCCGCCCCGTATCTGCTCGCCGAGCAACGCTTGGGTCTGGGCAGCGGCGCGGCCTTCGCGGTGGAGGATTCGCTGGTCGGCCTCCGATCCGCGGAGGGTGCCGGCGTTCCGTGCCTCTACGTCCCGCCCACGATGGCCAGCGACGCCGCGCACGCCGAGGCGGAATTCGAGGTCGACACCCTGGCGAACCTGGACCTGGCCGACCTCCTGGCGTCCATGGGGAGCACGTTCGACTGTCAGGTCGCGGACAGCCGGCGTCGCTCGGGCGGCCACCGCTGATCGTGGTGCTGGCCGGCGCGGTTCGTTTTCGTCCCTATGGTCGGCGATGGGCCGCGACGATGGCGGTGGCGATCCCCTCCGGTGACGCAGCGGCCACCCGAACCATCGGCGTCAGCCCCGCGGCTCGGAAGGCGTCCGCGAGGTCGTCGACCGTCACGCGCGTGGGCGACATCCCATAGCCGGCTGAGGCGCCGTCCGTGCGGACGAGCCGGGTCATCACGAGCCACCCGCCCGCGCCCAGCGCACGCGCCAGGGCCTTCACGGTCACCGTGAGTTCACGCGTGCGCGTGGTGACCGACTCGGGCACGGCGAACGACGTGACGAGATCGTAGGCGCCCTCAGCGAGGTCGAAGACCGAGCCGCGCCGCACCTGAGTGATCTCGGCCAGCCGGCTCGAGCCTCGGCTGGCGTCGAGCTGACGGGCCAGCTGCTCGCAACGCGCCAGGGATCTCTCCACGAGGGTGAGGCTGCCGCCCGGGGCGAGGTGCGGCTCCACGCGTCGAGCCGACACGAGCTGCATCTCGGTCCCGATATCGGCGGCCGCCACGATCGGTCGCTCGGCCAGCAGGCCGGACAGAGTCGTCGTGATCATGGCTTCGACCTGGTCGTCGCCGGTGTCGGGTAGCGCCGGCTCGGCCTGGGCCGCAGCGCGTTCGAGGACCCCGATGAGCCGCTTCAACTCCCGATTGAGCAGGCGGCTCACCGCGAGGACGACCGTCTCGGGCGCGATCCGGGCGGTGTCGTAGAAGAGGCCGTGATGAGTGTTCTCCCGGACGATTCCCATCGCGTGCAGGAGGGCGTAGGTCTTGTCCTGCTGTGCGCTGAACTTCGTGTCGAGCATGAGGACGTGGATGACGTGCTGGTTGTGCGAATCCAGGAATCCCGCAGCCTCGAGGGCCTGGCAGGTCAGCCGGCCGGATCGAGCCAGGAGGATTCCTCGACGCCTGAACTCGCGGCTGCGGTTGGCCGACTTGAACGCCAGCCTCTCGACGAAGCGGCGCGACGGCCAGAACGTCACGTCACCCGCGTCGGTGTGCTCCACGGTGCCCGCACCGCAGCGACGCAGTCTGTCGACGAGCTCGTCGAATCGCTCGGCGGCGCGGCTCTCGCGGATCAGCACGTAGTCACGGCCCGGCACGTCGTCATGGTGCAGGACGCCGAGGCCGTAGTACATCTTGCTCATCTGCACGATGAATCGGTCGCGGTCGTCCGGCCTGATCTCGGCGCCGGTGAGCGGGTCGTTGATGTCGTCGAAGAGCGACACGATCCGGGCGTTCTCGCACTCGGCCACCAAGCTGCGGACCACGGCGGCAAGCATGATGCCGGCGCGTTCGTCCGGGGGAAGATTGTCGACCGAGACGCTGATCTGCCCGTACTCGTCGCGGTGATAGGCGGCGTACGGGCCGATGGTCTCGAACTCGACGTACGGCGCTCCGGAGACCATCGCGGCCAGGATGGCGTCGACCCAGGCATATTCGGCGTCGACTCCCAGCCGCGCCATCTGGTCGTAGTCGCCGGCGTCGATGGCGTCGAACAGGTCCTTCTGGTGCTCGTGGCGCCAGGCGCTGCGCGAGAGCAGCCGGTCGCACGCCGAGAGCGTTCGTTCCATCGACCGCGCCCGGGCCAGCTTCGCGACGCCGTTCTCCGACGGCGCCAACGTGGGGAACCGGTCGTCGTCGGTCAACGGCCGCGCGGTGAGCGCTCCTGCCATCAACGTGGCCTCGACCCGTCCCCACGACGAGGGTCGCTGCGTGCCGCCCATGAAGATGCCATCGGCGAGGGCGATCATCTCCGTCACCGGGTCTCCCGGTGGCGGCGGCGTTCGGGTGGCACGCGCCTCCGCGGCGGATGCGGGGTCGGTCAGGCGTGGGGTGGCTGCGTGAGGCCACCGATCGTTCACCAAGCCACCCGCAGACAGGCTGCCGCGAAGCACTCGTCGATCAGCTGCCAGCCGGGATTCCGCACACAGGCCAGTGAACGGACGAGGAGCTTCCGCCCGGTTTCTGATCGCTTTCTGGCCGCGAGGAGTCAGCACTCACCGGCCGGCGATCTCGGTGACCCGTGGTCGACCGGACCTCAGGGCCGGACCGGCAGCGTCTGCGGGGTGCGCAGCATGTAGTCGGGGTCGTAGCTGATGCCGTCGTCGGGAAACGCCAGGCGCAGGTCCGGGAAGCGTTCGCGCAATGTGATCAGCGCGGTGGTGATCTCGAGCTTGGCGGTCTCGCGTCCGGCGCACAGATGCGGCCCGGCGCCGAACGTGATCGCCTTGGTCCCGTTGCTCCCTGCGCGTTCGTCCAGCACCGCGTGGGGGTCGGGGAACCGTCGCGGGTCACGGTTGGCCGCACCGATCATGATGAAGATCGAACTGCCCTTCGGGACCACTGTGCCGTCGGCCAGGACGACGTCCTGTTCGGCATAGCGCCGCCAGGCGACGACCCCGGTCTCCTTGCGGAGGATGTCCTCCAGCACGGCCGGCACCCGTTCGGGTTCGCGCAGCAGGTCCCAGTGCTCGCGGCCCTCGTCGGAGAGCACGTATCGGGTGCTGTTGAGCAGCGCGCCGAAGCTCGACGAGTAGCCCGCCACCATGATGTTCATCAGCGCGGCCGCGGCCAGCTTGGGTGGCAGGCACTGGGTCAGCAGATGGCTGGCGAGGTCGTGGGCGGGATCCTCGGCACGGGTGGCCACGAGCCTGCGGCACGCGCGGGACAGGTCGCTGAGCCCGCGCAAGGTGGCCACTCGGTCGGGGCGGTCGATGATACGGGCCAGCAGGGCGATCTGGGCGTCGCTCCACGCCTTGATCTGACCTTCCTCCTCGGCGGGGAACCCGAGCAGCTCGCTGATCACACCTGACGCCAGTGGCCTGGCGAAGATGCTCTCGAAGTCGACCGGACCGTCGGTGCCGGCTGCCGCGGCTGCCAGGGCGTCGGCCGCGGCCTCGACCCGCCGGGTGATCATCGTGCCGAAGCTCGTGTGGGTCACGTCGGCGCGCATGGAGAGCCCGTGAGGGCGCGCGAACATCGCCTTCTTGACCGTGCTGTGGGTGGCCTTGTCGGCGTTGTCGGTGGCCTTGGGCACGGTGGCCAGGTGGGCGATGTGGGGGATCGCCGTCAGGTGGGTCGCGAACTTCGGGAACGGGGTCAGCGGGTCCAGGGTGTTCCGGGTGGACACCGCCGGATCGGTGCCCTTGATGATCTTCTCGACGTCGTCGTAGCGCCACACCGCACGCATGCCGGTCTTCTCGTCGAGGAAGCTCGAGACGTCAGAGGAGTGCAGGCCGTCGTAGTAGTCGGCGAGCGCCGACGGCTCGTACGCACCAGGCTCGGTGAACGGCACGCGCGTCGTGTTCACGTGTCTCCCGGGGGTTCGGTGGGCGAACTGATGGCTGCTCATCGTGGGTGGGGAGCCGGGCCACGTCAACCGGCTGATCATCTCGAGGCCTCGACCGCCCTGGCGGGAGCCCTCGGCCGAAATCCGATCGCACGGACGTCAGGCCCTTTGTTACCGTCGTGGACATGAAGCGCGCTGCTGTGACGACGACGCCGGAGAGTGTCCCGGCGCGCTGACCGTTGTCTGAGTCCGAAGCCCCGGGGCGAGTGCCCCGGGGCTTTTCCGTGTCACTCGCCCGATGTCCGCGAGGAGACCACGATGCACGACCACCGCAAGCTCGGCCGCGAGCTGGACCTGTTCGACACCGACCCACTGATCGGCGCGGGACTGCCGTATTGGCTGCCCGACGGCGCGACCGTGCGGCACACCCTGGAGGAGTACGTCCGCGACGCCGAGCGCCGGGCCGGCTACCAGCACGTGTACTCGCCGGTGCTGGGCAAGCGGGAGTTGTACGAGATCTCCGGGCACTGGTCCCACTACAGCGAGGACATGTTCCCGCCGATGGATCTCGGGGGAGAGCAGGTCGTGCTGCGGCCGAGCCTGTGCCCGCACCACGCCCTGATCTATCGCGCCCGGTCGCACAGCTACCGCGAGCTGCCCCTGCGGATGGCCGAGCTGGGTGGCATGTACCGCTCCGAACTGTCCGGCGTGCTCGGCGGGCTCACCCGAGTGCGCTCCATCCAGCTCAACGACGCGCACATCTTCTGCACTCTCGACCAGGTGGCCGACGAGGCGCGGGCAGCCTTGGAGCTGATCGGCGATGCCTATCGGGCCCTCAACATCCGCCCGGCCCGCTACCGGCTCTCCCTGCCAGGGCCGGGCGGGAAGTACGTGGCCGACCCGGTGATGTGGGATCGGGCCGCCGCCGTGCTCACCGAGGTTCTCGACGGCTCCGGCGTGTCGTACGACGCCGTGGAGGGGGAGGCGGCGTTCTACGGCCCGAAGATCGACGTCCAGATCGCCGACGGCGCCGGCCGCGAGGCCACCCTGTCCACCGTCCAGGTCGACTTCCACCAGCCCGAACAGTTCGACCTGCACTATGTCGGCCGGGACAGTGCCAAGCGCCGACCGGTCATGGTCCACCGCAGCATCGTGGGCAGCATGGAGCGGGCTGTCGCACACCTCATCGAGCTGCATGGCGGCGCCTTTCCCGGATGGCTCGCTCCCGTGCAGCTCGTGGTCCTGCCGGTCTCGGACGCGGAGCTCCCCGCAGCCGCCGAGTTCGTGCGGCGGTGCCTTGACCGAGGTCTGCGTGCCGAGGTCTCCGGGCCGGAGCGCGGCACCCTGGGAGCCCGCATCCGGGCGGCCCGGCTCGTGCCCTACCAGGCGGTGATCGGCGCCAAGGAAGCCGCCGGCGGTGGCGTCGCCCTGCGGCTGCGTGACGGCCGCCGCCTGGACGTGCTGCCGGCCGCCGACGTCCTGGCCCGCGTCGGCGCTCTCGTCAACGCGCACAGCACCGAGCTCTGGGACGCCGACCCCCGCGGGTAGTCGGCCGGCCGGCCCAGGCGTGGACTCTCGGGCGGCTCGCTCATTGCCGGGTCATGGCGATCTTGAGCCGTTCCTCGGGAGTGATCAGGTGGTCGAGGTCCTCGGCCGCGTCGTCGACGTCGAGCTGGACCCAGCGCACCTTCCCGGTGAACGCGGCCCCGTGAGGGCCGAGGTCGTCCGTGACGGGTGTCCCCGAGTCGATCCCGAGGTCGGTGGTCTCGTCCGCCGAGAAGACCATCGGCACGGTCCGGTCGACCCGTCCCTCCGCGACCTCGGTCCCGTCGACGTAGATCGTCACCGTGCCGCCTTGGCCCAGGCCACCGCCGTCGTAGTTGAACTCCGCCCGTACCTGGTGCTCGCCGGCCGGAACCGGATCGGAACCGCGGACCGTGAACCGCTGGAGGCCGAACAGGTTGTAGCAGTACGCCGGGCGGCCGTCGAGCAGGTAGAGGGTCCACCCGCCGAAGGCCCCGCCCTGGGCGACGATCGTCCCGGTCGCCCCGCCGTCGGGCACGGCGATCTCGGCCGTCACGGCGTGGGACTTGTTCTTCAGCACGAGCAGCGAGTTCTCCGAGAGCCGGCCCATCCCGCCGAAGAGCAGCTGCGACGTGCCGCGGACGAGCTGAGGCCGCCCGGCCAGGTCCGCGTTGAAGCGCTCCAGCCGTCGATCGTCGAGCGGGAGGACGTTGTACTTGGCCGCCTCGATGAGGAACAGCCGTTGGAGCTGGGCCAACCTCGCAGGCTGCTCGGCGGCCAGGTCCCGGGCCTGGGTCCAGTCGTCCGGCCCGTAGAGCTCCCAGGTGTCGTCGTCGAAGGCGGGCAAGGGGGTGGACGAGTCCCACGGGATGCTGTGCCGGGTGACCGCTGTCCATCCCTGGTGGTAGATCCCGCGGTTCACGAACATCTCGAAGTACTGCGTGGTGTGCCGATCGGCGGCCTCGGCGTCGTCGAACGAGTACATCATCGAGACGCCTTCGATGGGCGCCTGCTGGATGCCGTGGACGAACGACGGATGCGGCAGCCCGGCTGCCTCGAGCACCGTCGGCGCGACATCGATCACGTGGTGGAACTGGTTGCGGATCTGCCCCGTGGCCTCGAAACCGTTCGGCCAGTGCACGATCGTGCCGTTGCGGGTGCCGCCCCAGTGCGAGGCGACCTGTTTCGTCCACTGATAGGGCGTGTCCATCGCGAGCGCCCAGCCCACCGCGTAGTGGTTGTAGGCCTCCGGGGTGCCGAACTTGTCGATCCGGGCGGCCATGAACTCGGTGCTCTGCAGGGCGTTGGCGCCGTTGAGGTTGATGATCTCGTTGAAGGTGCCGTGCAGGTCGCCCTCGGCCGAGGCCCCGTTGTCGCCGATCATGCAGTAGATCAGCGTGTCGTCCAGCAGGTCGAGGGAGGCCAGCGCGTCGATCAGCCGACCGACGTGGTGGTCGGTGTGCTCCATGAAGCCGGCGTAGACCTCCATCTGGCGGGCGAGCACCGGCTTCAGGTCCTCGGGCATGTCGTCCCAGGCGGGGATCTCCGCGGGCCGGTCGGTCAATGTGGCGTCGGCCGGGACCACGCCGAGTTCCCGCTGGCGGGCGATGGTCTCCTCGCGGAGCGCGTCCCAGCCCTGGTCGAACCGTCCCTCGTACCGGGCCGACCATTCCGCCGGAACGTGGTGCGGCGCGTGGGTTGCGCCCGGCGCGTAGTAGGCGAAGAACGGCTTGCCGGGCATGAGCGCTTTCTGCTGGCGGATCCACTCGATCGCCCGGTCCGTCATGTCCTCGGTGAAGTGATAGCCCTCCTCGGGTGTCCGATCGGGCTCGACGGGCACGGTGTCCCGGTAGAGCGCGGGGGCGTACTGGTTGGTCTCGCCTCCGATGAAACCGTAGAAGTGCTCGAATCCGTTGCCGGGGCTGGGCCAGCGGTCGAAGGGACCCATCGGGCTCGTCTCCCACACCGGGACCTCGTGGCACTTGCCGAAGTGAGCGGTCGAGTAGCCGTTCAGCTTCAGCGTCTCGGCCAGTGGCGCCTTGTCCTTGGGCCGGATCGAGCTGTAGCCGGGCGCCGAGGTGGCGATCTCGGTGATCCCGCCCATGCCCACCGAGTGGTGGTTGCGGCCGGACAGCAGCGCTGCGCGGGTCGGTGAACACAGCGCCGTGGTGTGGAAGCGGGTGTAGCGGAGACCGCCCGCGGCCAGGCGCTCGAAGGTGGGGGTGTGGCACGGCCCGCCGAAGGCGCTGCTGGACCCGAAGCCGGCGTCGTCGATCAGGATGACCAACACGTTCGGCGCCCCCGCCGGCGGTCGCAGCGGCTCGATCGCGGGGTAGGCGGTGTCGGGATCCTTGGCGTCGTAGGTCGTGAGCCCGACATGGTGCGCATCGGGGATCGGCAGTACTGCCCGCGTCAGGTCGGCGTCGTGACTGGCCATGTCGTCTCCCCCGGTTGGTCGCGTCGGGCGCCGGTCCGGGCGTCAGGGACGCCGCGGACTCGCCCGGCGCCGCGTGGGACCATGCTCGACGGGAGATCGCCGCCCGGCTTCACCCCAACCGGGTGAAGGCGAGGCCGTGACGGTCGCGAGCGAAGCGCCTCAACGCTGTGGCGCGCCGACCGCCTCGGGGGTGTCGCGCGCGGACCGGCGGGCGGCGCGGAGGTGGTGGGCCAGCACCGTCAGGGTGGCGGCCAGGAAGATCACCTGCATCGCGGTCCGCGGCCAGAGCTGGTCGTCCCAGGGGAGCGACGGATGCTCGAGCGCCCGGTACACGTTCGCCGGGAACATCCCGATCAGCATGGCCGTGAGCCCGGCGGCGGCCCATGGTGAGGTCCGCGTCCACAGCAGGCCCGCGGCCCCGGCCAGTTCGAGGACGCCCGTCACGGTGATCAGCAGGCCGGGCGCCGGGAGCGCGGGCGGGACCATGGCGATCAGTTCCGCTCGCATACCGACGAAGTGCGAGATGCCGGTCGCCACGAACATCGCCGCGAGGCCGCCGCGGAGGGCGTTGGGCCATGCCCTCGCCCAGCGGACTCCGGCTGCTCCCAGCGCGAGCAGGACGAGCGTGACAACGACCAGGATGACGAGCGGAGCCATCGGAGGACTCCCTTCCACGGAGGCGAACTTTACAGTGACAAGATGCACGCTCGAACCCATCTTGTCAATGTCTAGATAGGCGCTAGGCTGACGTCATGACGACTCGCCCCTACCACCACGGCGACCTGCGCCGGGCCGTGCTGGACGCCGCCGTCGAGGCCATCGCGGAGTCCGGCCCGGCCGGGGTGAGCCTGCGCGACCTGGCCCGCCGGGCCGGCGTCTCGCACGCCGGGCCGATCCATCACTTCGGGGACAAGGCCGGAGTCCTGACGGCCGTCGCGGCAGAGGGGTACGACCTCCTGGCCGATGCGTTGGTCGCCACTCGGGAGCGCAGTGGGCGGTTCGTCGAGCTGGGCGTGGCGTACGTGCGGTTCGCGGTCGAGCGCCGCGCGCACTTCGAGGTGATGTTCCGCCCGGATCTCTATCGCGCCGACGACCCGGCTGTGGCGGCGGCTCGGGATCGGGCCGGCGGACTGCTCATGAGCGGCGTCAGCTCCGTCACCGACCCGCGAGCCGGTGACGATCCCGACCTCGCCGGCGTGGCGGCCTGGTCGCTCGTCCACGGCTTCGCCACCCTCTGGCTCACCGGCGCACTGCCCCGCGCCGACGACGATCTGGAGGCCTCGGCCAGGGCGGTCGCCGGGATGCTGTTCGGCGGCGAGGCCTGAGTCCGCCGGCGCGGGCCTTCGCGACGGTCTGGAGGGCGGCGGCGAGGTGAGCGTCAATGCGGGGTTGACGATCACGTGGTCGTCAACCTAGGGTTGACGACATGACGAACCCAGTGCGCATGACCAACCCAGTCCGGCTCGACGACCTCATCGAGGAGATCAAGAAGGTCCATTCCGACGCCCTCGAACAGCTCTCCGACGCGGTCATCGCGGCGGACCACCTCGGCGATGTCGCCGACCATCTGATCGGCCACTTCGTCGACCAGGCCCGGCGTTCGGGCGCGTCCTGGACGGAGATCGGCCGCAGCATGGGCGTCTCCAAGCAGGCCGCTCAGAAGCGATTCGTCACGAAGGACGCCGAAGCTCCGTCAGACCTCGACCCCAGCCAGCGATTCAGCCGGTTCACCCAGCGGGCTCGCAACGTGGTGATGGCCGCGCAGAACGAGGCGCGCGAGGCCGGCAACGACGAGATCCGCCCCGAGCACCTCGTCCTGGGCGTCCTGAGCGAGTCGGACGGCCTCGGCGCGATGTCGATCCTCGCCCAAGGGGTGGAGCTTGACGCGGTCCGGCAGGCAGTCGTGGCGGCGCTTCCGCCGGCGGTCGCCGACGTGCCGGATCTCGTCCCCTACGACGCGCAGGCACGCAAGGCTCTGGAACTCGCGTTCCGCGAGGCCCTTCGGCTGGGCCACAACTACATCGGCACCGAGCACATCCTGCTCGCCCTGCTGGAACTCGAAGACGGCTCCGGCGTGCTCTCCGACCTCGGCGTGGACAAGGACGCGGCCGAGACCAACGTCGCCGAGCTCATCGCCTCCGTCACAGGCACGTCGTCGTGACGCACGGCGCACCGTAGACCCACTGGTGGGTCCGTGGTCGGCACCCGTCCCGACGTCGGTCTCAGATGGTGGCGAGGTGGTGGGTGTCGGTGTGGATGGCGGTGGTGAGTTTGCGGATGGCGCGGCTGCAGCGTTGGCGGGCGGTGGGCCAGGTGAGTCCGAAGGTGGCGGCGGCGTGGGGTCCGCCGGGGTTGTCGGGTCCGG
>DATCVR010000211.1:0-20847 GCA_036566745.1 Jiangellaceae bacterium
GTCGCCCTCGCCGTGGCGTGGGCGGTGTACTTGGTGCCCAAAGCGCTCGAACAGACAGCGACGGCCGAGGACGGGACCAAGAGCCGGGCCAGCGCCGCCATCTCCAAGTCCCGCCGGATCCTCGCACGGCGAGAAGCCACCGGCAAGGACTCCACCGATCTGGTGACCGAGAAGTCGCCGAAGAAGCCGGAGGCGGAGGCCGAGGCGATCCCGGAGCCCGATCAAGGGCGTGCTCCGCGACCCGTCCCGATGGCCGTACGCCGCCGCGCGGCTCACGCCGCGGCCAAGCGCCGCAGCATCGTGCTCGGTGTGCTCGTCCTCGGTCTCGCCGTGGTCGGCGCGCTCGCCGGCTTCGGTGTCTTCGGGCCGGTGTGGATCGCGATCCCGGGCGTGCTCGTCGTCGCCTGGCTCGTCACCTGCCGGGTCAGCGTGCGCCACCAGCGTGAGGTCTGGGCGCGGATCCCGTTCCCCGAGGACCTCCCCGAGCCCGAGCCGGTCGCCCCGCCCCGGGTCACCTTCGACATCGACCAGGACACCGGCGACCTGGTCGCCGTCGTCGAGCACGACGACACCGGCGAGCACCTCCCCGCGGGTTCCTGGAAGCCGGTGGAGACACCCCTGCCGACGTACGTCTCCAAGGAGGCCGCGCCGCGCCGCACGGTCCGCACCATCGACCTGGATGCCACCGGCGTGTGGAGCTCGGGTCGCAACGCCGCCGACTCCGAGCTCGTCCGCCAGGCCGAAGAGGCCGAGCGTGCCGCGGCCGAAGCCGCCGAGGCCGCCCGCGGCCGCGCCACGGGCTCCTGAGGCCATACTGATTGGGTAACACCCGCGACGAGATGCTAACGTTTCTCATCGCTTGGGGCTGTGGCGCAGTTGGTAGCGCGTCTCGTTCGCAATGAGAAGGCCAGGGGTTCGAATCCCCTCAGCTCCACCAATAAGAACCCCGCCTGACCTGCGGAAACGCACGGGTCAGGCGGGGTTCTTTGTGCTTAGTGCTGCCGTTCCGGTGAAGATTCCCCCCGTCCACGTCAACGGCGTGCTTCTCGATCGCCGATCGGTTCCGGACCCGCACGGCGTGGCCATTATTGGCGGGTAGTGATGATCCGCATCCGTTCCTCGACCGTGATGTGGTGATCGTTGTCGTGCGCGTCGTCGCCCAGGTCGATCTGGACGCGGTGGACGCGGCCGGTGAAGTGGCTGCCGCGGCTGGTGTAGTCGTTGCTGACCGGGGTGCCGGTGTCGGAGCCGACGTCCATGGTCTCGTCCCCGGAGAAGGCGAGGGGCACGGTGGCGTCGATGCGGCCGGTGGCGACCTGGGTTCCGTCGACGTAGAGGTCGGCGGTGATTCCTTTGCCGAGACCGCCGCCGTCGTAGGCGACCTCCAAGCGCACCTGGTGCTCACCGGCCGGCACGGGCTGGTCGGCGCGGACATGGGTCCGATTGAGGCCGAACAGGTTGTAGCAGTAGGTGGGCCGACCCTCGTGCAGGTAGATACTCCAGCCGCCGAACGCACCGCCCTGGGCGATGAGGACTCCGGTTGCACCGTCGGCGGGCACCGAGATGTCGGCGGTGACTGCGTGCGACTTGTTCTTCACGTTGAGCACGACGTTCTCGGTCAGCCGGCCCATGCCCTCGAACAGCACCTGGCTGTGGCCACGAATCAGCGTCGGGCGTCCAGCGAGGTCGGAGTTGAAGCGTTCGATGCGTCGGTCGTCGAGGGGGAAGACCTTGTACTTCGAGGCTTCGAGGAGGAACTTCTGCTGCAGGTGCGTGAGCTGCTCGGGGTTCTCTGCGGCGAGGTCGTGGGCCTGGGTCCAGTCGTCGGGTCCGTAGAGCTCCCAGACGTCGTCCTCGATGGGCGGGAGCGGTTTGCCCTGGTCCCAGGGGATCGAGTGCCGGGTGACCGCGCTCCAGCCCTGGTGGTAGATGCCGCGGTTGACGAACATCTCGAAGTATTGCGTCCGGCGACGGTCGGCCGCGTCCGCGTGGTCGAAGGTGTAGCCCATGCTGACGCCTTCGTACGGCCTCTGCTGGACGCCGTGCACGAACGTCGGCTCCGGCAGGCCGGCCGCCTCGAGGATGGTGGGGGCGACGTCGATGACGTGGTGGAACTGGTGGCGGGTCTCGCCAGCCGCGTCGATGCCGTGCGGCCAGCGGACGATGGTGCCGGTGCGGGTGCCGCCGTAGTGGGAGGCGACTTGCTTGGTCCACTGGTAGGGGGTGTTCATCGCGTGCGCCCACCCGACTGCGTAGTGGTTGTACGCGGCCGGGGTGCCGAAGTCCTCGATGCGGGAGACCATGTACTCCGCGGTCTGCAGCGCGCCCGCGCCGTTGAGGTTGATCAGCTCGTTGAAGCAACCCTCGACGTCGCCCTCGGCCGAGGCACCGTTGTCACCGACGATGACGTACACCAGCGTGTCGTCCAGCACCTCCAGGTCGGCCAAGGCGTCGATCAGCCGGCCGACGTGGTGGTCGGTGTGCTCCAGGAACCCGGCGTACACCTCCATCTGCCGAGCCAGCACCGGCTTCAGGTCCTCGGGCATCTCATCCCACGCGGGAATCTGCTCGTGCCTTTCGGTCAGCATCGCCGAGTCCCCGACCACACCCAGATCCTTCTGGCGGGCGAACGTCTCCTCGCGCAGCGCGTCCCAGCCCTGGTCGAAGTGTCCTCGGTACTTCTCCGACCACTCGACCGGGACGTGGTGAGGCGCATGAGTCGCGCCGGGCGCGAAGTAGGCGAAGAACGGCTTGTCGGGCATCAGCGCCTTCTGCTGACGAACCCACGAGATCGCATGGTCGGTCAGGTCCTCGGTGAGGTGATATCCCTCCTCAGGTGTCCGGTCGGGGTCGACCGGGGTGAAGTTCTCGTAGAGGGCGGGGGCGTACTGGTTCGTCTCGCCGCCGAGGAACCCGTAGAAGTGCTCGAACCCGCCGCCGCCGGACGGCCACGCGTCGAACGGTCCCATCGGGCTGGTCTGCCAGACCGGGACCTCGTGACACTTGCCGAACTGTGCCGTGGAGTAGCCGTTGAGCTTCAGCGCCTCCGCCAGTGGCGCGCAGTCGTTGGGCCGTACCGAGCTGTACCCGGGCGCCGACGTCGCGATCTCGGTGATGCCGCCCATCCCGACCGTGTGGTGGTTGCGACCCGCCAGCAACGCCGCACGGGTCGGTGAGCACAAGGCGGTCGTGTGAAACCGGGTGTAGCGCAGCCCCTCGCCCGCGAGCCGCTCGAACGTGGGCGTGTGCACCGGCCCGCCGAACGCGCTCGATGCACCGAAACCGCAGTCATCGATGAGCACGATCAGCACGTTCGGAGCGTCCTTCGGTGGGCGCAGAGGCTCGATCGGTGGGAACTCGGTATCCGGGTCTTTTGCGTCGTACGTCGCCGGAGCGTTCTCGGCCCGGTCAGGGATCGGGAGAACCTGCCGCTGGATCGGATTGCTCAATGCCTTCTCCTCAGAACCTCCGCAACAGCCGGGGTCAGTCGTCGCGCCACACCGAGCCTCACTGTCCAAGCCCCGAGAGCCCTCACCTGAAATCGGTGATCGCGCCGTGCCGCCGATCGTCCACTCAGCACGCGATCATCGGCAGATCGCTCGGGAGTCGATGGGTGAACCTGCCTACAGGTCCAACGCGCATCTCGCGGCTGCTCCGGTGTTCGATGCGTTCCCCCCGGATTCCCCCCGAGGGCGGAATGTGGTGCAACAGATGCAACGTCTGATGCCGTTGGTCAGCGCATGTTGCTGGGTCGACAAGCCTTCGCAATGAGAAGGCCAGGGGTTCGAATCCCCTCAGCTCCACCAAGGAAATCGCAGGTCAGAGCCGCTGTCCAACATCCTGAAGACAAGGATGATCGGATGGCGGTTCCGCGTTTATTCCGCACTTTGGCCTTCGCTGAGCGTGACCCGCGCCCGGAGACCGGGCAATCTCTCGAGCCGTCTCGGTGCCTCGTGGCACGGCTGGCGCACCTGAGGGGCATGACCACTCACACCACGAACACCAGCACCGAGACCACGCCTTTCATGTCCGGCATCGAGCCGGTCCTCTCCCTGACCGAGCTGTGCGAGCACCTGCACGTGTCGGCACAGACCATCTACGACCTGCGCAGCCAGGGCCGCGGACCCCGGGGCTTCCGGGTCGGCCGCGAGCTGCGCTTCCGGGTCGGCGAGATCGAGTCCTGGCTGGCTCGGCTGGAGGAGGCAGACGACAAACACCACGCTCACGACCCGACGACCGGGCACGTGCTTGGGCAGCGAGGTGGTCGGTGATGGCCGGCCGCCCGCGCACCACCATCGGCACCTACGGCACCGTCGCCACCCGCCGTCTCAAGCGCGGTGGCTGGCTCGCCGAGACCCGGGTACGCGACGCCGACGGCCGGCTGCGCCAGGTCCGCGTCCGCGGACGCACCTCCAACCTCGCCGCCGCGCGCCTCAAGGGTCGCCTGCTCACTCGCCCTGCCTTCGGAGCTGCCGGCGTACTTCGGCCCGACAGTGCCTTCGACGAGCTCGCCGACGAGTGGCTGGAGGATCTCGAGATCCAAGACCTCGCTCACCGCACTCGCGAGGCCTATCAGGACCGGCTTCGCCTACACGTGAGACCGGCGATGGAGCCTTACACCCTCGGCGAGATCACCACCGGGCGCGTGGAGCGGTTCCTCAAGTCTGAGCTCGCCATCTCGTACTCCCAGGCCAGCCACTCCCGCACGGTGCTGAACCTGCTGTTCGCCTTCGCGCTGCGTCATGACGCCATCAGCCGCAACCCGGTCGAGGGCACCTCACCGCTACCGCGCCCGAAGAACGCCCCCATGGCACTGACCCTCGACCAGGTCGCCAAGCTCCGCCAGGCTGCGGCCACTTGGCGCACCGAGCCGGGTCTGCCCGGCCCGAAGAGCGACGGCCAGGTCCGCGACATCATCGAGGTCCTGCTCGGCACCGCTATGCGGTCCGGCGAGGTCCTCGCGCTCAGACCCTGCGACATCACCGACGGATCCCGCGGCATGGTTGCCCACGTCGCTGGCACGGTCGTCTACCGCAAGAAGAAGGGCGTCGTACGTCAGGCGCATCCCAAGACCGACGCCTCGGACCGCTACGTCCCGGTGCCGGCATTCGCCGCCAAGGTGATCCGCCGTCGCTTGAAGGCGATCAAGTCCGCCGACAGGGAACGGACGATCTTCGCCAATCGCACCGGCGGCCCGCTGAACCCTTACAACGTACGCCGCACCTTCCGCGAGTTCGTCGTTCTCGCCGGCCTGGACGGGACCGGGATCAGCATGCGCTGGTACCGCCGCACCGGCGCTACTGTCCTGGCTCGCGGACTCGGCACCAACACCGCCGCGACCTTCCTGGGGCACACCTCCTCGAAGATCACCGAGGGCTACTACATCGAGCCTGACCTGACCGTCGACCACGCCCCAGCGGCACTCCTCGACCGCACGCTCCGTTCCGAGGGCGCCGATGGTGCGTTGCTTGCCAAGCCAGCCGTCGAGTCCGAGGAGGACCTCCTCGACGAGATCGACCAACTCGAAGATGACGATGGGACCTCCGGCGACCCTGCTACTGCCTGAGCTAGATATCTGCCTGTTGACAAACACCTGCGGAAGGCGCATGGTCGAATGCATGTTCGACGTTCGAAGGGATTCGGGTCGCGACGCGGCTACGTGCACGGACCCCCTAGGGCGCGCGCCAGGTGCAGTTGCATCCGAGCGATCGAGCGGACGGGGCCGAATCGCCGCTGAACGACATAGTCTCGATGCCGCTTGTGGGGGAGTGGACGGTTCCGGTGGCTCACCGGAACCGCGGATCCGCTCACGGTGCGGATGATTCATCACCACCGCGCGACCAGCACAAACCCTTCTGAGGAGAAGACGGTGCCGATGACCCATCGGAACCGTCACTCCCTGCGTGGCGCCCTGGGTCACCTACCCCGTCGGCCTGCCAGCCGTTGCTGACGCATGAACCGACGTACGTCTCCGACCGTGCTCATCAGTCGCCGTCCCATCCGGAACAACTCAGGCCCGTTGCCTTGCTGGCGCCACCAGCGCAGAGTGTTCGGCGAGACCTTCAATACCTCGGCGACCTCCATGAACGTCAGAAGTTCCTCCTCGTCGCGATTAGAGAACGGAACATGATCGATTCCCATGGCCTCTCCTAAACGTCGACTTTGGCCGCTGCGCCCGGCCATGAGACGAAGGGATCGTCAGGTGACGGAGCGTGGCGGGCTGCTGAACGTAGGTGTGTCGGCCTTCCCGGGACATCACGAGCACCGATGTTTGCGTCAACGGACAGTGCTGCTTGGTTGCCCGTCGGCTTGCGCGGAACCTGAGCTTGTGCGGTTGGTACTGGCTGCAGCGTCCGGGTTCGTGCACCTTCGAAGGACCCAACCACTAGACTCAAACTAGGTGTGGCATGCGGCGGCCTACACGTTGACCTGTGATGGGAGGTGGATGATGGCGGGCTCGGGAGAGCACGTGAAGGCGCTCGTTCGCAGTCACGCGAGCGGGGATGACGATGCATTTTACTCCGTCGCGCTTCAGGTCGCTGCGCAGGCGGCCCGACGAGGCCATAGCCGCCTTGCGGCCGACCTGAAGGCTGCGGTCGAACAGTCCCGTGCTGAGCGTCCCTCGAAGGTGACTTCCATCGCTCAGCCCCGCGGTGATCTTTCAGACCTGGTCATCGCCTCCCACCCGACCGTAACTCTGAAGGATCTCGTCCTACCGAGCCCTCTCGCCGCGCAGGTACAGCGAACGTTGACAGAGCAGCGTCAGCGCAAGACCCTGCTCGATCACGGATTTGAGCCTGCACACCGGCTTCTGTTCGAGGGGCCGCCGGGTACCGGCAAGACGATGACAGCCGCTGTGCTCGCCCATGAGCTCGCTCTCCCGCTACTGACCATCCGGCTCGACAGCTTGATGAGCAAATACATGGGCGAGACCGCCAGCAAGCTGCGGGTGATCTTCGAGGCGGCGGACGTCCAGCGGGGTGTGTACCTGTTCGACGAGTTCGATGCCCTCGGTGGCGACCGGGCAGGAAACGACGTCGGCGAGGCGCGCCGAATCCTGAACTCGTTCTTGGTGTTCTTGGAGAGCAGTTCTAGCGAAAGTCTGATCATCGCGGCGACAAACCATCGATCAATCCTGGATAGGGCACTATTCCGGCGGTTCGACATGGTGCTCGACTATGCGTTGCCTGACGCCAAGCAAGCCGCTGCCGTCATGCGTGGTCGGCTCGGCTCACTCGCGAAGGGTGTTCGTTGGGCCTCACTGACCAACGCGATGGAAGGGCTCTCTCACGCCGATCTCGTGCGTGCAGCAGAGTCCGCCGCCAAGAGCGTCATCCTCGCTGGTGGCCACTCGGTGAGCGCGGAGGACATCAAACTCGCCCTCCAGTCACGACAGGCGGCAAGCATTGGCTGATGGTCACGAGCACCTCAGCCACCTTC
Source organism: Jiangellaceae bacterium (assembly GCA_036566745.1). Taxonomy (GTDB): domain Bacteria; phylum Actinomycetota; class Actinomycetes; order Jiangellales; family Jiangellaceae; genus DATCVR01. The sequence goes on from DATCVR010000211.1 coordinate 7,441, forward strand.
TCGTAGAAGACAGATCGGCAAGCGAGGACTTCAACCGCCAAGGTGGACCTAACCCAAAAGTACGCCCGATTGAGGACCGCGCTTCCCACGGCGGCGGACGCTTGAACGAACTGCAGTCCGCGCTCACTGTCGGCCAGGGCGCCCGTCAGGACTTCCCTACCGAGGAAGAGTTGCAGGCACTCGGCACGATCATCACGCTCGAGGGTGAAGGTCCGGCCTTTCCCTTGAAGCTCGACACACTCCAGCAGTCCACATCGCATCGAGATGCGCAGCGAAAGAAGCCGAAGTGGCTCCTGCTCTCGGTCCTCCCCGCTGACATTGAGGCGGGCACACCCGAGCGGGCCACCGTGTGGGTCAGCGACGAGTACCGGGAGAAGTTTCTCCAGCTCTTCCAGGATTACTTGGCCAAGGAGTCCCCCAAGGGCATTCCCCGCAACAACGGGCTAGTGGCCAACATCGCCCGGATCCGCTCGACGATCCTGCTGGACCTGTGGCAGTCCAGCGGCCCTCCGCCCGAGCGCGAGGTGGTGTGGTGGGAGATCTGGCTGCGGCCGAGCCAGACCGGACCCGACCTGTTGCGACGATTCGCTGAGACCACCGGTCTGAGCATGTCGCAGCGATTGATGCGGCTCATCGATCGTGACGTCATGTGGGTGAAGTCGACTTGGGCACAGCTCGAGGTGTTGCCGTTCACGGCCGTGCCCGTCGCTGAAATTCGCGCTCCGGAATTCATTGACACCATCGAGGACCTCAGCGTCGGTGAGCAGGCAGAGTACGTAGAGGACTTAGCCAGTCGGCTTGAGCCTGCTGACGAGCTTCAGCCAGCCGTGTGCCACCTTGACACAGGAGTGGCACGCACCCACCTCCTGCTGGAGGGCTCCCTCGCACCTCAAGATCTGCACACCGTCGTCGGGGCCAGCGGCTTTGACACTCAGGGGCATGGCACCAAGATGGCGGGTGTAGCGCTACTCGGCGACCGTCTCGATCATCACCTCCTCAGTACGCGCCCGGTGCCACTTCGACACCGTCTGGAGTCTGTCCGCATACTGCCGACGAAGTCGGAGAGGCAGCACGATCCGCTCACGTACGGCGACGTCACTGCCCAGGCAGTTTCGCTGCCCGAGATCATCGCGACGCGACCTCGGACGTTCTGCATGCCGGTCACAACCGACAGCGACACGCCCAGCAATCCCGGACAGCCGACCCTTTGGTCGGCAACAGTTGACGCCCTCGCTGTCGGCGCCAATGTGGTCAGAGACGGCGAGGACCTGAGCCTCCTAGAGCCGCCGGATACTGATGCCGCACGTCTGATCGTCATCTCCGCGGGCAACGTCGACACGTCGGTGGCCAACCATCTCGCTGAGTCAGACACCTCCCCCGTGCGTGATCCGGGACAGGCATGGAATGCTCTCACGGTCGGAGCGCATACCGAGCTCGTCGAGCCTCTGGTCGACCCGGCATACGCAGGGTGGTCGCCCCTCGCGCAGACCGGTGAGCTCTCTCCCCACAGCCGCACCTCGCTTCCGTTCGGGCCGCGTCCATGGCCGATCAAGCCTGACGTGGTCATGGAAGGGGGCAATGTGCTACATGACGGCGCTTCGATGTTCGAGCCGAACCACCCGGCGTTCTCGCTGCGTACGACGGGGCACTCGAACGACCAAGCGCTCAGTTCAGCCAACGCCACGAGCGTTGCGACCGCACAGGCAGCCCGTCTCAGCGCCCTCGTGATGGCCACCTACCCCGAATACTGGCCCGAGACCGTTCGTGCGCTCATCGTCCACTCAGCCGAGTGGACTCCCGCGATGCGCTACCAACTCGGGCAGGCCCGTCAGGCGGGCCTGCAGGCCCAGCAGATGCTCCTTCGCCGGTACGGATGGGGTGTGCCATCCGAGGAACGTGTCCTGTACTCGTCTGACCGGGCAGTCACGCTCGTCGTTCAAGATGAGTTCACGCCATTCGAGGGCGGCAGTTTCGGCGTGCCATCGTTCCGGTTGCACGACCTTCCTTGGCCTCACCAGGTGCTTCAGGACCTTGGCGCGGCTTCGGTGACATTGCGAGTGACACTGTCTTACTTCATCGAGCCAACTGCATCTCGCCGCGGCTGGCGGCAGCGATACAGCTATCCGTCACACGGCCTTCGGTTTGAACTGCAAGACCCGTTGGAAGACGAGGCCGATTTCGTTCGGCGCATCAACCGCGAGTCACGAGCTGAGGAGGCCGGCGGACGACCGACAGCGGGGCAAGTCTCATGGCTTGTGGGCCCTAAGCAGCGCAACTACGGCTCTCTGCACCAAGATATCTGGGAAACCTCTGGTGCTGAACTTGCGTCCACTGGGAAGGTCGCCATCTACCCTGTGGGCGGATGGTGGAAGAACAACAAGAACCGCGATCGTATTGACCGGCCCGTCCGCTACGCCCTGGTGGTCTCTCTCAAGACCTCGGAGACAGAGGTTGATCTCTACACACCGATCGCCAACCTCCTCAATGTCCCGGTGGAGATTCCGACCTAGTAAGTCCGTCGACCGAAATTGTTTGCTGCGGCCTGACCAACGCCGCACCCGTGAGATCGCTGACGCCTGTCTACGCCTCTGCGACTGTGACCAGGCCAGGTCGATGCGGCAAGGAGCAGCGCCGAAGACCTTCGAGCTTCCATACGCGAGGACTAGCTGCGTCCGGCGAATGGGGCCCGAGCGGTGACCTGAGCATCTCGCTCAGCGGCGGGTCACAGGCCGATTCCTGGATCGAGCGGTGCCGAGGGGCTGGTTCGCGAGCGAGGCGAAGGTTGGGACCGCGATGCGGGTGCGCGGTCCTGGTCGAGGCGCGGCCGACGTCGGGTGTCGATGTAGCGCGGCGCGGCGTTCGGGCCGTAGCGGTCGATGTCCTCGGCGGCACACGCGGCGGCGTGAGTTGGACCCAGATCGGCGCGGTCGCGGCTGAAGATCTCGACCCATTGACGGCGGGCGTCGTCGATGTCGTCGGCGACCAGGTGGGCGGTGTTGTGCTGGCGTCCGCGGGTCATGGCGACGTATGCGGCTGCGGCGCCGGTGTATTCGCCGATGAGGAAGTGTGCTTCCTCGACGGTCTCGCCTTGGGCGCCGTGGACCGTGGTGGCGTAGGCGAGTTCCACGTGCTCGGCCACGTAGTCGGCCGGCAGACGACGTACGCCGGTTTTGCCCCGAACTTTGAGCTCGCCGTCGTGGCCGATGGCGGTGACGGTCCAGGTGTCGCGGTTGGCGACATCGAGGCTCGGGTTGTTGCTACGGGTTGCGATCCGATCGCCGATGCTGATCCTCTCGCCCGCGTCGGTCACCGTGCATCGCGCTGTCTCTGTGACGGCGGGGCGGCACTCCCGGATTGCTGCGTTGAGGGTGGCTACCTGTTCGCGGGTGTCAGCCATCAGCAACCATGCCTGGTCTGTGGCGCCGAGACCGGCGAGGGCGTCGAGGCGTTCGACGTCGCTGGAGTGGACGATGATCTCGCCGCGGGCGAGGAGTTGGTCGAAGACGTCCTCGGCGTCGTGGCCGTCGCGCATCCTCAGACTGAGGTCGGCGTAGGTGGGGTCGGTGAACCGGTGGACCACGTCGAGGGTGAGGTGGGTGCTGTCGTTGGTCCAGCGGGTGGCGAGGTCGAGTACGCCGCCGCGGCCGACGGCGGGGAGCTGGTGGCGGTCTCCGATGAGCGCGAGCCTTGCCCGGGTCTCGTCGGCGATGATCAGCAGTGCGCGGGCGAGGTCTTGGTCGAGCATCCCGGCCTCGTCGACCAGCAAGAGGTCCCCGGGGCGCAGCCGAGCGCTCTGATGCATCGGATGTGGAACCTGGGGTGAACCGGTCGGGATGCGTGCCCAGTGGCCGTCGTCGTCCCAGCGGAATCCGTGTTGATAGGCCAGCCAGGCTGCCGATGACGCGGCTCCGCCGACCTCGCGGGCGGCGACCTTGGCGGCCTTCTTCGTCGGTGTGACGACGACCATCCGTGCTCGTCGTCGCCGCAGCTCCGTCGCGGTCGCCGCGAGGGTCTTGGTCTTGCCCGAGCCTGCTGCGCCTTCGACCACGAGCAATCGACCGTCCCCGGTCAGCGCCTGAACGACCTGGCGCTGGGCGGTATCGAGATCCTGACGTCGGGGGAGCATCCCCGGTTCGGTATCGACGTCGGTACGCAGAGCGAAGCGTGTGTTGAGGTCGACCTCGACCTCGAGCACGCGTCGGGAGGTGAGTGCGCGTACGTGCTCGGGTACGTCGTTACGTGCCAGGAGCGGTTCACATCGGCTGATCGCTCTGTCTGTGAGGTCCTCGGCAAGCTCCCGCCGTATCCCGGGTTCGGCGACGATGCCGACCTCGGCGATCAACTGCTCGGCGGCGCCGCGGATCTCTGCGGCATTCCATGCCGAGGCGTTGGCTCCGAGCCGATCCAGGATCAGACCGGCCGCGAGGTCTCGGTCGAGGCTCCCGGTCACGGTCATCGGCAGGGATGCGGGAGCATGCGGGGGCCGGTGGCCGAGTGCGTACAGTTCCTGGATCCAATGGTGGGTGATAGCACCGGCGTCGGCCGGGGACGCCTTGTCGGGGCGTGCATCTGCCCATGCCCGTGCGTCCCATGCCCGCCTGAGGCGAGGACCGGGTTGCTCCCCCGGATGCTCCCCCCGCCACTGGGCCTCGTACCGCTCCATGTTCCGGGTGATCTGTGCGGTACGGGAGGAGAACTCACCCACGAACCCCTTCAGCTCGTTGATCTCCCCAGACGCGAGATCGAGCGCGTACCCGTGGGCTGCCAAGACGTGGCGGAACTCCGGGTCGCTCATCACCGCTGCATGCCCGATTCCGTTGATCGCCGCAATGCTGTCCCGGGTGCCGACGGTGTGCAGTCCCCGCCACCTGGCCTCGGCGAAGACACGGGCATTGAACTGAAGGTGTAGATGCCGATGGGGATCACCCGCGCGGGAGGTGTAGTGCCGGATCACCGCGGCCTCCAGGGACTCGACCGGGACCTGTACTTGTCGGCCCTTCGGGCCCACCCGGGTGGTCGCATGTTGCGCCATCCAGCCGATCACCTGTTGGGCGGCGCGAGCCTGGGCGGCGTCGTAGGCGGCCCCGATCTCCGAGTGGAGCGAGGCGGCAAGGGACCAGGTCTTCGGGCCGTTGATGATGACCTCAACGAAACGCACCGGCTTCCGCTCCCCACCATCGGGGAGCAATCGGCCCTTCGGGGCACCCGTGTCGATGTCGTAGCCGGCGACCCACCGTTCGTAGGTATCCCCGTCCATCGGTCCGCGAAAAACCACACCGGTCGGAGTGGCCTCGAACCGGTCCGCCAGACCGTCGCCTTCGGTGAGGTAGTAGTCATCGGCGCGCGAATGGTCCTTCTCCAGATAGCTCCGGGCCGCCTTCGCCGCCCCGGAGTAGAACTTCACCCCGCCATGCACACCTACCCCCTCGGCCAAACGGGTAGCCAACGGCGCCGTCAACGTCCGTCGACAACCGTCACCTACCCTGAAAATGCACCTCGGGCCGCCCGAAGGCGGCCCGGTGATTCCCTACCTTCGTAGCATGCGTGCCGACCGGCTGAGAAGTCGTTTGTGGCAGGTCAAAGCCCGATTCGAGTTTTGCCGTCGACGTTCGTCGATAGCCGTCGAGGAGGCGCAGATAGGGCGGCAGGCTCTGGCGGCCGGGGAGCAGCTGCGGGCTTGATCGACGAGTTCGGGGTGTTCTGCCAGGTGCTGTCGGTAGGCCGCGACCGCGGCCGTGTTGGCCTCCGGTTACCGCTGGCCGCTCGGGGGTCGGTGCGGGTAGGCCGACCTAACGATGGCGGCGAGTCCTGTGGATGCTGCGGGTATGGTAAAGGGTCGCCTTCAGGTGGATGGATCGACCCCTTAGCGGCTCCCTGACGCCCCGAGCGGCGTCGCGTGTTACGCCACGGCCGCCCAGGTCAGCCAGCCCTTCGAGCAGGTGGCAGCACCCCAGAGCACCAGCCCTCACGTCGCGGGGCCGGCGTTAGTCGAGCCGGTCTTCGCGTCGTTGCTAGAAAGCCTCGCCATTTGTCAGCACCTTTCCCAGGAGTCCGAGGTCGGTGCCCATCTCGCCCGCCACCTCGCGGACGACGGCTACGTCCTTGCGTAGGAAGGGCCGCAAGAACTCCGTCATTGCACCGATCGACCCCAGCTCTTTCGCCACCTCGGTGACGTGGGAGCGACCGCTCGCGTGCACCAGTGCGTGGACGAGCAGGTCGGGTTCCATGCCCAAAGACTGAGCGATCCGCTCGGCCTCGTTCAGCAGCAGGACGTTGACCCCGAGCAGTGTGTTGTTGACGAGCTTGGCGGCCTGCCCGGTGCCGACGGTGCCGAGGTGAAGGATCGGGTCGGCGTAGCTGGACAGGGCCGGCGCGACCCGTCGTACGGCGGCCGCTGGGCCCCCGACCAGCAGGGTGATGTGCCCGGCCGTCACGTCGGCGACGCTGCCGCTGACGGGCGCGTCGATGACGTCGATGCCCAGAGGCGCGGCCTGCTCGGCGAGGCGCCGGGCGGTGTCGAGGCGCCCGGTAGTGTGGAGGACTAGCGCGGAGCCGGGGCGCATGCCTGCCAGGAATGTCGGGTCGTCGAGCGCGACGGCTTGGACCTGTTCGTCGGTGTAGAGGCAGAGTATGACGATCTCGGCGTCCCGGCCGACCTCGATGGGGGAGCCAACGACTCTGGCGCCGAGGGCGGCGTACTGCTCCGCGACCTCGGGCCGGCGCGCGTACACGTCGACGGAGTGGCCGTGTGCCAGGAGGTTGGCGGCCATCGGTCCGCCGATCTCACCGAGACCGATGAAGCCCGCCCTCATGACGTCGCTCCCGCCGGGGCGACGTCCATTGGGGCGGTGAGGGCCTGGGCTGCGGTGAAGCCATCCCAGATGGCGTGGTCGAGGCGACGCGGGGCAAGGCAGTCGCCGATCCGTACGACTCGCGCGTCGCCATCCAGTTGGCGGTACAGGTCGTCGACCACCTCGGCGCCGGTGGCGAGGACGACCGTGTCGAAATCGCCGAGCCGTACCGGTTCGTGGGAGAAGGCGTCGTGGCCTTCCACAGTTCGGTCGCCGATGCGGGAGACCCAGGTGTGCGGACGTAGTTCGACACCTGCGCGGCGCAACCGGGTGTAGAGGAAGTCCTGGTTGACCGCGCTCCACAGCCCGATCGAGGTGGACCGGCTGACGATCGTCACCTGGCGGCCGTGCTCGGCGAGGTACTCCGCGGCGGTGGTGGCCTGGCCTTGCGGGTCGTCCTCGAGGACGAGGACGCGCGCCCCGATCCTGTCGACAGCCCCGAAGACCTCCCAGGCCGTGACGACGTGCGAAAGGTCATGGCCGGGGAGGGTCAGCGTGCCGGGCTCAGCGGTGCTGAAGCCGGTGCGCCAGGGGCGTGACCCGGTGGCGAGGAGGATGGAGTCGAAACCTGCCAGGTCGTCGGCGGTCGCCGTCGTGCCCGTCCGTAAGTCAACGCCCAGTGCGCCGAGGCGGCGGGTGAGGTGCGCGACGACCAGTCCGAGCTCGCTCCGGCTGGTGCACTGGGCGGCCATCGCTATCTGGCCGCCGAGCGAGGACCGTGCCTCGAACAGGACGACGTCGGCGCCGCGTTCGGCGGCGGACACGGCGGCCTGGAGACCGGCCGGGCCGCCTCCGACTACCGCGACGCGCAGGCCCGCGAGGCTCGTCCGCACCACCGAGGTCTCCCGTCCGACGGTCGGGTTGACCGTGCACTCGAGAGGCAGGCCGTTGCCGGTGCTGGAGATGCAGCCCTGATTGCAGCTGAGGCAGGGGCGGACCTCGCTCAGGCGGCCGGTGCGCACCTTCTCCGGCAGGGTCGGGTCGGCGATGAGCGCCCGGTTCATGCCGACGAGGTCGACGGTGCCGTCCGCGAGCAGCGACTCGGCGAGCAGAGGGTCCTTAATCCGGGTGGCGACCATCACCGGGATCGACACCGCCTGCTTGACCTGGCGGGCGGCGTCGACGAAGAGGCCGGCGCGGTGGCCCATGTCGGCGATCCACAGCGGGAAGTTCTCGTTGCTCGCGCCGCTCATGTTGAGGTAGTCGACGCAACCAGTGCCCTCCAGTACGCGGGCGACCTCGACGGCGTCCTCGGGGCGCGCCCCGCCAGCGATCATGTCGTCACCGTTGATCCGTACGCCGACGAGGAAGTCCGGCCCGACGGTGGCCCGGATCCGGCGCACGATGTCGCAGACGACGCGCGCCCGGTTCGCGTGGGAGCCGCCCCAGGCGTCCAGTCGGTGGTTCATCTGGGGTGACAGGAACTGGGCGAGTCCGTAGCCCTGCGCAGCGAGGATCTCGACGCCGTCCCAACCGGCTTCCTCCACGAGGGCCGCGGACCGGGCGAAGCTTGCCACCATGTCCTCGATCTCGTCGACCTCGAGCTCCTTGGGGATCTCGCGCACCCGGGGATCGGGCAGGGCCGACGCCGACAGCAATGGGAGGTGGCTGATCCGCGAGGAGCCCTGCCGGCCGCCATCCCATAGCTGGGCGAGAAGTAGGGCGCCGTGCGGTTGGACGACGGCGGCGAGTTGGCGGTGGCCGTCAACGGCCGCGGGGGAGAAGCCGTAGTTCTGGCCGGAGCTAGCCTTCGACCGGTCCCAGGCCGCGACGCTGCCGACGACGATCATGCCCACACCACCAGCGGCCTTCTCCGCGTAGTAGGACAGCTGCTTCTCCGACACCATGCCGTTCGCGCCGAAGTACGTGCCATGCGGCGGCGACACAATCCGGTTCTTGACCTCACGCGCCCCGATCCGCGTGGGGCTCATCAGGTTCGGAAGCTCGAGGTCGTCCTGCCAGGTCTCGATCATGATCCGATTTCCTCTCAGTCGGTGGGCTGAAGCAGCTCGTGCGCGGCGGCGAAGCGGTCGGGAAGGCTGTCGAAGGTGGCCTCTGCGAAGGGGGAGTGACCCAGTTCGTCCGCTAGGAGGCCGACGTCCTTCAGCAGCAGCTCGGCGTCGTTCGATGTGAGGTCCGGGAGGGCGTCACCTGTCAGGCTCGACCCGGACGAGGCGGCGATGATCCGGTGGGCGAGCCGCGCATCCACGCCCAGTTCCTGGGCGGCGCGGACCGCGACCGTCGTACCGAGGAGGTGGTGAGCGGCGAGGCTGTTGTTGATGAGTTTGACCAGCGACGGCTGCCCGGGCTCGTTGAAGTGAAAGGTCTGGGCGAAGACGTCGCGAAGGAACTGCTGGTCGGTCGGGTCGAGTGGCGGGCCCGCTATCAGTCCGGTGAGGTCGCCCCGCCGTGCCCTCGGCACGCCACCGGAGACGGGCACCTCGAACAAGCGTCGCGCGGTATGGCGGGCGAGCAGTCGTCGCGCGTCTGAAGGGGTCAGAGTGGTGACGAGGTAGCCGCTCGCTCCGTGGTCCAGGGCCCCGGTCACCTCGTCGCTCGCGAGCACCGCGTCGACCTGGGCACAGGTACGCAGGGCGACCACGATCCGACCGACCTCGGTCCACGGCACCTCCGCGACGTCGGCGGTGGCCGGGCGCGCCGCGTCGCGTCGCCACTGCTCGACCCGTCGGACGTCGAGGTCGAGCCCGATCACGTCCCATGCCTGGTCTGCCAGACGGGCCGCGATCGCTGCTCCCATCGGGCCGAGGCCGATCACGACCGTCTTGTCACGCTGGCTCATCTCGTCCCCGTTTCTGCTGCAGGTGGGACGGAAACCTACAGAGAATCAACCACTAGGTCAAATACTTGACCAGAGAGTCGATTGGATTCTATGGTCGCCACATGTCCTCGACTTCCTCTCGGCCTGTCGCGCTGATTACCGGTTCAGGTGCAGGTCTCGGCGAGGCGCTGGCCCGGTCCTTCGGCGGCGACGGTGTCCGCGTCGTCGTCACCGACGCCGACGAGGACGCGGCACACCACGTCGCGACGGAGTTGAACGAGCGTGCGCCCGGATCGGCGCTCCCGGTGGGGCTCGACGTCACGGACGCCGACGCCTTCGAGGCCGCGGTCGACCTGGCGGAGCGCACCTTCGGGCGTCTCGACCACCTGATCAACAACGCCGGCCTGCACCTGTCCGCCTACAGTCGGCCCATCGGCGAGTTGAGCCGCGACCAGCTCCGCGCCGTCGTCGACGTCAACGTCCTCGGCGTCGTCCATGGGACCCTCGCTGCCCGACGTCTCCTCGCTGCCTCGGGTGGCAATGTCGTAAACCTGTCTTCGGTCGCGGCCTACGGCGTCGGTTCGTACGGGATGTACGGCGTCACCAAGCTGGCCGTGCGCGGCCTGACCGTGGCATTCGCGCAGGACCTGGCCGGCGACGGGATCCGGGTAAACGCCGTCGCGCCCGGCCTGATCGCCACCGACAACGCCGTGCGCGAACTGGATGTAGCGACCTTCGACGACTTCGTCGGCCGTCAGGTCCTGTCACGACGCGGTCGTCCTGGCGACGTGGTCGACGCGATCCGCTTCCTTTGCTCGGGCCAGGCGTCGTTCATCACCGGCGAGACGCTCAAGGTCTCCGGCGGCTACCCGCTGATCCCCTGAGTCTTTACCCCACGCACCACGCACCCCAAGGAGGACGTGAATGATCAAGGCACTCATCACCGGCGCCAGCGACGACGGCATCGGCGGTGGCATCGCGCGCGAGCTGGCGCGACTCGCCGTCGAGGGCGTAGGCGGATCCCTTGCCCTGTCGACCTCCGGACGCCGGGGTGCCCCCCGAGAGCTGCTGAGCTATATCGAGGCGACGGGTGTCGCCGTCCGCCACTTCCCGGCCGACCTGGCCGACCCTGCGGCCTGTCGTCAGCTCGCGGACGACGCTGTGGAGTTCTGTGGCGGCATGAGCGTCTTCGTCTCCAATGCGGGAGCCATGCGGCCAGGTCCATTGGCGACGCTTCCGCTCGAGGACTGGGACCTGCTCTTCGATGCCAACCTCCGGCCCACCCTGCTGATCGCGCAACGCGTCCTGCCGGCGCTCGTCGCGTCGCGCGGATCGGTGGTGGCGATCTCGTCGATCACCGGAGGTACTCCGGCTCCCGGCGCGGGCGCCTACCCGCCGGCCAAGGCGGCGCTAGAGATGCTGGTCCGACAGATGGCTCTGGAGTGGGCGGCCGACGGTGTCCGCGTGAACGCCGTGGCCCCCGGCATGGTCGAGACCCATCTGACCCGGTCGGCGTACACCGATAAGGATGTGCATGCCGCCCGTAAGCGGGTCGTCCCCCTCGGGCGGATCGGCACCCCGGAGGACATGGCCCGCGCGACGGCGTTCCTCGCGGGACCGGGCGCGGAGTACATCACCGGTCAGACGCTCACCGTCGACGGCGGCTTCATCGACTCTGTCTACACCCACGTGCCGACCCTGACCGACGTGCCCCGGTAGTGCAGTGCGGCTCTCCATGACGCTGCCCTACGCCGGCAACCCCCGGGTAGCCGCCGATCAGGTGCATGACCTTGAACGCGCCGGCCTCGACACCGTCTGGGTGGCCGAGGGCTACGGTTTCGACTCGCCGACCCTCATGGGTTACCTCGCGGCCCGGACGTCCACGATCGAGATCGGCTCGGCGATCCTCAATATCTACTCGCGGACCCCCAGCGTGCTGGCCCAGACCGCGGCAGGCCTGGACAACGTCAGCGGCGGGCGCGCCGTGCTGGGCCTCGGATCGTCCGGTCCCCAGGTCATCGAGGGCTGGCACGGCATCCCCTATGACAGGCCGCTCGCCCGCTCCCGTGAGGTGATCGCAATCGTGCGTTCGATCCTGCGCCGCGAGGCCCTGCTATTCGACGGCGACGTCTTCACCCTGCCGCTGCCTCCCGGGGAGGGCAGGGGGCTGGGCAAGCCACTCAAGCTGATCAATGTGCCCGAGAGGCGCGCCGTACCGATCTTCCTGGCGGCGCTCGGGGCGAGGAACGTGCGGCTCGCCGCCGAGGTCGCCGACGGCTGGCTGCCCTTCCTCTTCGCGCCCGAGCGGGCGCAGGAGCAGTGGGGTGCTGCTCTCGCGGCCGGCACGGCGGCCCGCTCGCCCGATCTCGGCCCGCTGCGCATCGCTGCCGGCGGGCTCGTCGCGATCAGTGACGACGTCGATGCTGTACTCGATCGCCTCCGGCCGACGTACGCCCTCTACGTCGGGGGGATGGGTGCCCGTGGCCAGAACTTCTACGCCGAGCTCGTCGGCCGCTACGGGTTCGAGGCGGAGGTGGCGACGATCCAGCGGCTCTACCTCGCCGGCCGCCGGCGTGAGGCCGAGGAGGCCGTGCCCCGCGCGCTGCTTGAGATGTGCAATCTCGTCGGCCCGGCAGGGTGGGTCCGCGAGCGCGTCGAAGCGTTCCGGGATGCGGGGGTGACCGACCTGCAGGTCGATCCCGTCACTGACAGTGCCCCGGCGGTGGTCGCGCAGCTCAAGGAATGGCTCGGATGAGCAATGCCGGGGTTGACGTGAGCCCGGCAGAGAAGGACAATCGACCAAATGGTCAAAAAATTGACCACACATTCAGTTCGAGGAGAACGGCCCGCATGACCACGAAGGCGATCCCGTACTACTGGTCCAGTGTGAACTGGGAGCGGCTGATGGAGGACTACCCCCCGCCGCCGCATTTCGATGCCGCCATGGCGACCCGGCCCGACGATGAGCTCCGCGACCTCCAGGAAGCCCGGTTCCTGCAACGGATCGCCGAGGCATGGGACGTCCCGTTCTACAGCGCGCGCTGGCGGGCGGTCGGCCTGGAGCCCGGCGACATCCGCGGGCTCGATGACCTCGAGAAGATCCCGACCTTCACAAGCGAGGACATCAAGCAGTCGACGCACGCGAACCCGCCGTTCGGCGACCACCAGAACTTCGCGTTGCGGGATATGGCGTCGCCCCTGAAGATCCAATCCAGCGGTGGTACGTCGGGACTCCCACGGCCAACGCTGTTCGATCCCGTCGCGTGGGAGGTCCAGGCGATCCAGTACGCCCGTGCGTTCGTTGCGCAGGGTGGTCGGGTCGGCGACATCCTGCAGATCACGCTCACCAACAGCCTGGCCAACACCGCTTGGTGCGCATCGACGGCCGCCCTGAACTGGAGTGGCCTGGTGCCGCTTACCACCGGCTCCGGCGCTGTGACCAGCTCGGTCCGCCAACTGGAGCTCGCCAAGGAGTGGGGAACCTCCGGCTGGGTGGCGTTCGGTGAGTACCTCAAGATCCTTGCCGAGGCCGCCGCGGCCAATGACATCGACCTGCGCCACGACCTCTCCACCCGCTTCATCCACACCTACCTCGGCGTCGACACCGACGGGCACCTCCGTCGCCTCCTCGAGGAGGCCTGGGGTGCGCCGGTCTACGACAACTACGGCACGCACGAGGTCGGCCTCGTCGGCTACGAGTGCCGCGAGCAGAACGGCCTGCACGTCAACGACGACACGGCGGTGCTTGAGATCGTCGACCGCGAGACCTCGGCGCCC
>DATCVR010000212.1:0-3009 GCA_036566745.1 Jiangellaceae bacterium
GATTCGGAGTCGAGGTGGGCGGTGGCTTCGTCGAGGACGACGACGCGGGGTGCTTTGAGGAGGAGTCGGGCGATGGCGAGGCGTTGTTTCTCGCCGCCGGAGAGGCGGTAGCCGCGGTCGCCGACCACGGTGTCGAGCCCGTCGGGCAACGCCGCCACGAGGTCGCCGATCTGGGCCGCCCGCAGCGCCTCGAGGAGCTCGTCGTCGGTGGCCTCCGGCTTGGCGAAGGTCAGGTTCGCGCGAATCGTCTCGTGGAACATGTGGGCGTCCTGGGTGACCACACCCACGGCGTCGTGCAGCGAGTCGAGCGTGAGGGTGCGCACGTCGCGCTCGCCGACCCGCACTACTCCCCCGGTCGGGTCGTACAGCCGCGACGCCAGGTGGGTGATGGTCGACTTCCCGGCCCCCGACGGACCCACCAGTGCCACCAGCTGGCCCGGCTCGACCCGGAACGACACCCCGCGCAGCACCGCGTCGGCCGTGCCCGCGCCGTTGGTGGTGGCCACCGACTCCAGCGAGGCGAGCGACACCTCGTCGGCCGTGGGATACCCGAAACGGACGTCGTCGAACTCCACCGATACGCGCGCGGCGTCGGTGGCCAGCGGTGTGGCCCCGGGCTCGTCGTGGACCATCGGCTCGAGGTCGAGGACCTCGAATACCCGTTCGAAGCTGACCAGCGCCGTCATGACGTCGACCTGGACGTTCGACAGCGCCGTGAGCGGGCCGTACAGCCTGGTCAGCAGCGCGGTGAGGGCGACGAGCGTGCCGACCTGGAGGGTGCCGTCGATGGCCATCCAGCCGCCGATGCCGTAGACGGCCGCAGTGGCGATCGAGGCGAGGAAGGTCAGCCCGACGTAGAAGTACCTGGCGTACATCGCCTGGGTGACGCCGATGTCGCGCACCCGCCCAGCCGCCTTGCTGAAGTTGGCCGTCTCGTCGTTGTATCGCCCGAAGATCTTGACCAGGAGCGCGCCCGAGACGTTGAACCGCTCGGTCATGGTCTGGCTCATCGCGGCGTTCAGCTGCATCGCCTCGCGCGAGATGTCGGCGAGCTTGCGGCCGATGAACCGGGCCGGCAGCAAGAACAGCGGGACGAGCACCAGCACCACGAGGGTGATCTGCCAGGACAGCACGATCATCGCGGCCAGCGCCAGGACCAGCGTGACGGCATTGCTCACCACCTGCGAGAGCGTGCCGGTGAACGCCTGCTGGGCTCCGACGACGTCGCTGTTGAGCCGCGACACGAGCGAGCCGGTCTGGGTGCGGGTGAAGAACGCCACGGGCTGGCGCTGGACATGGTCGAACACCTGGCGACGCAGGTCGTAGATCAGCCCTTCGCCGACCCGCGCCGACATCCAGCGGTACACGATGCTGGTGACGGCATCGAACAGGGCCAGCCCGGCCACAGCGACGGCACCCCACACCACGACCGCGCGGTCGCCGGGTGTGACGCCGTCGTCGATCACGTACTTGAGCAGCAACGGAACGGCAGCAGCGCTGGCCGCGCCCAGGACCGTGGCGATGAGGAAGACGACGATCTGGCGGCGGTAGGGCCGGGCGTACCCGAGGATGCGCTTGGTGGTGCCCTTGGCGAGCCGCTGATCGGTCACGCTGCGGTCGCGCGAGAACGACCGCGACGCCATCCAGGCGCCACCACCCATGCCGGACACCCGGACACCTCCTGAATGACCTCGATCAAGGACAGGCTCGACAACGCGCAGTGCTCGGGCTTTCTTCCTGATCCGCCGGCCCCTGGCAGGGCGTTCGCTCTCGGCGTCACCGGATCATCGCCCGTCACGCCATTGTGTCGCCCGGGACCGACAGGGACGCCACGGCAGCAGGGGCCGCCGCCGTCGGCACGGGAGTCAGCCGGAGCGGTCGGTGGGGCCCGTGAGCTCGGCCAGGCGCCGGGCCTGGGCGGCGCGTTCGGCCGCCAGTTGATCGGCGCGCCTGACCGAGCCGGCCGAGCGCAGCAGCGCCTTGGTCTCACGCAACGCGCCCGGCGGGGCCGCGAGCAGCGCGGCCGCGAGGTCGTCGACCGCCGGCCCGAGCTCGTCGGCCGGGACGACAGTGAGCGCCAGGCCGAGATCGACCGCCTCGCGGGCCGGGACCCAGCGCCCGGTGGCGCAGATCTCGAGGGCTCGCTGGTATCCGACGGTGGCGACGAGCGGCATGGTGCCACCGAGGTCGGGCACGAGCCCCAGCGAGGTCTCGCGCATGGCGAACCGCGCATCGTCGGCGCACACCACCAGGTCACACGCCAGGGCCAGCTGGAAGCCCGCGCCCACGGCGTGACCTCGCACGGCGGCGATCGTCACGGCAGGTGACTCGCGCCACCAAGTGAAACCGGCTTGGAACTCCGCGATCGCGGCGTCGAGCTCCGCCGGCGGCCGCCCGGCCAGATCGGCCAGACTGGGCTCGCCCGGCACGCCGCTGCCGTCGAGCATCCGGCGATCGAGCCCTGCGGAGAAGGACGGCCCGAGTGCGTCCAGGACGACGACGCGGACCTCGGGGTCGAGAGATCGGCCGATCGTGGCCAGCGCCCGCCACGTGGCGGGGGTCTGCGCGTTGCGCACCTCTGGCCTGGCCAGGGTGATCCGCGCGAGGGGTGGATCGACCGAGAGCCGGAGTCCACCCTGCTCCAGCTGCTCGGTCGAAACCCTGACGCTCAGGACTTCTTCTTCGCCTTGCCTCGGGTAGCGCCGCCGCGTCCGCGCAGTTCGACGCCTGATTCGGAGAGAAGCCGGTGCACGAACCCGTACGACCGTCCGGTCTCGGTGGCGAGGTCGCGAATGCTGCGACCGCTCTCGTACTTCTTCTTCAGGTCAGTGGTGAGCTTGTCGCGCTGGCCCCCGCTGATCCGCGCGCCCTTCACAAGTTTCTCGGCCACGCGTCCTCCCGTGTCGTAGTCGAAGCTGACTGACGACCATGATCCGTCGCCTTACCCGTTTACGCCACTCGAATGCAAGATCATGTCCGAATAGTGCGGCAAACGGGCCTTCGTTGCAG
>DATCVR010000213.1:0-1703 GCA_036566745.1 Jiangellaceae bacterium
GCGCCTGCCCAGTCCGCGCTGCCGACATTTGTGGTCAGAATCGTGGACGATTTGAGATACCTCTGGTTGATCACCTGGAACAGGGCGGAAGCGCCGTCCTCGGGCAGGGGGAGGTAGCCCAGTTCGTCGATGACCAGCAGCTTCGGGCCGGCGATGAAGTTCATGCAGGACTTCCAGCGGCCTTCGAGGGCGGCCTTGTGGCAGCGGGCCGAGAGCTCGGCGGCGGTGGTGAAGTAGACGCGGTGCCCCGCTTCGACCGCTGCCCGGCCGAGTGCGACGGACAACATGGTTTTGCCGACTCCGGGCGGCCCGACGAGCAGGACGTTGGAGGCGTCGTCGAGGAAGCGGAGGGTGGCCAGGTCCCGGATAAGCTTCTCATCGACGCCAGGTTGAGCCGCGAAGTCGAAGTCGTTGAGGTCCAGGGTTCGGGCAGGCAGGCGAACCGGAGCCGGGGCCGCGAGCCGGCGGGCCTCAGTGGCCTCGACCTCGATTTCCAGCAGCTGTTCCAGGGCCGCGGTCAGCGACATCCGTTCGCTCCGGGCCTGGTCGAGGACCCGGTTGAGGGCCTCGACGGCATCGTTGAGCTTGAGGTAGGACAGGTGGCCTCGCAGCTGCTGGAAGCGGCGTGCTTCGCATTGCGCACGTGAGGGACAGGAGGCTGCGGTGGCCGAGACGATGGTGGCCGAGGTGATGGCCGAGCTGGCGGAGCTCGAGGACGCGAAGACGCGCGCGGTGAACGAGCGGCACGGTGACGATCACGGCGTGAACCTCGGCAAGCTGCGCGCGCTCGCGAAGCGGCTGAAGACACAGCAGGACCTCGCGTGCCGGCTCTGGGAGACGGACGACACGGCGGCGAGACTCCTCGCGATGCTGATCTGCCGCCCGAAGGCCTTCGAACGTGACGAGCTGGACACCATGCTGCGCCAGTCGCGCACACCCAAGGTGCACGACTGGCTCGTGAACTACGTGGTGAAGAAGAACCCGCACTCCGAAGAGCTGCGCGTCGCCTGGTCCGCCGATCCGGACCCGGTGGTCGCGAGCGCCGGCTGGGCGCTGACTGCCGAACGAGTGACGAAGAAGCCCGAGGGCCTCGACCTCGCAGGACTGCTCGACGTCATCGAGGCGCAGATGAAAGACGCCCCGGACCGCCTGCAGTGGGCGATGAACCACTGCCTGGCCCAGATCGGCATCGATCACGCCGAGCACCGCACCCGTGCCATCGACATCGGCGAGCGCCTGGAGGTCCTCAAGGACTATCCGACGTCCCCGGGCTGCACGTCCCCGTACGCGCCCATCTGGATCACCGAGCTGGTGCGCCGACAGCACGAGAAGTAACAGGTCTTGCCGGGCGCAGGACCCTGAATTCGCATTGATGGGGGACGGATGGACGACCTGAGCATTGGCCGACTGGTCGACGCGGCGTCGGTGGACGTGGTGGTGCTCGACCGGGTGGCGTACGGCGCCGGCATGACGAACTGGTTCGTTTGTCGTACCGCTGAGGAGTACGCGGCGGTACGGCGGACGCTGCGGCCACGGAACTGTGTCAGCGTCTATCTGGACGGCCGGATTGCGCTGCAGCGTTATGAGCCGTCGGTGCGGGAGGAGATCCTTCGGATCGCGGCGCGGGAGAGGGATTGCGTCGTGGTGGTTGCGGGCAGTGAATCGGGCCCGCTGGAGACCTGGTTCATCGCCGGGGATGAGGA
>DATCVR010000214.1:0-5180 GCA_036566745.1 Jiangellaceae bacterium
TCTTGCCCAACCCACGCTGCGGCCCCGAAACCGCCTGCCTCCCCCAAGGCGGCGGCGCCAGCGTCCGAACCGAATTCCCCCGAATCTCGGTCCGGACAGTCCCAAGGAGTACGCGGCAGACCCGCTGATACAAGGTCTTCAAGAATTTTCTTGCCGCCGCGCTCAGGCCGACGGTCAACACCTCCGCCAGCCCGAGACGAGTTGCCTCGTTCCTCTCCCTGGTGCCGCGCAACGCCACTAGCCTGCTTCGCATGCCCGGCCCAGGAATGCTCACGCTGATGGTGCTGCCAGCAGTCATCGGCCTCATCATCGTCGCACGCCCGAATGTCGCGGTGTCGCTGACGAAGTTGCGTGGCGTCTGGTTGATCGCGCTCGCGGCCGTACTCCAGTTCGTGCAGAACAACGGGTGGTGGCCGGGCCCGAGGAGTTTTCGGAGACTACAGAGCGGCGTCTCTACGCGTTCCTAGTCGTCGGCGTCGCAGTGGGCTTCTGCTGGCTAAATCGCTCGCTCCGATCGAACAGAGTGGGCCACTGGGCACTGCTGTTGATCCCGCTCGGCACGTTGTCGAACGCCGTGCCGATCGCAGCCCTTGGGGCGATGCCATACAGCCTTTCCGGCGCGCGTCTCGCCGGGTACTCGAACGCGGAGTTGGCCACCGACGCCGCCGGTTATGTCCGACTTGGCGATGTGTCTCCGCTGTGGACCCCGCTCGCAGACCTACTTCCGATCCCGATCCTGATGAAAGTGCTCAGCATCGGCGACGTGTTCCTCTTCGTCGGTCTCGTCCTCTTGGTGATTGCTTGTTCGCGTCAGGCAACCGAGAGCGCTCCGGACTCCGTCGCCGATCCTGACGGAGCCGCGCAATCGTCGGTGTAGTCGTGCACCGATTCGTTCTCTACCCCACGAGAGGAGGAACCAAGATGTCGATCAACGACTTGAAAGCTCGCATCTACCTCGCAGGCGCGACCATCGTGCCGACCGCACTAGCGGTCTACGCACTCGCAGCGCCGCACAACCACCCAGATTGAGCATGACGCCGGTGGGCGAGGACCGTCTGGCCCGCGCCCATCGGCTCTCTTGTTGAACTGATCGGCTCGCTACGAGAAGCAGACGAACGGCGCCGGCGGAGCGTCCGCGGTTGCTGCGGGAAGGGACTCAGCGAGAGCCTCAGCGGGGGCCAGGCCCTTCGCGAGGGCGCCGTGGAGCCGACTGAAGACCTCGTACGCAGCCTCATCGGCCACGACGGCAGGCGAGGCGATCACGGCGCGGGCGCCGGCGTGCAGCCAGGCTCCGACCAGCCCGATCAGCTCCTCGCCCCAACGGATGGTCGACCGTCCGACCTCGCAAGCAGAGAGGAGCACGACGTCGGGGACGGCGGAGAGGCCGTCGATGTCGTAGCCGTACCAGGTCCCGTCTACGAGCTCGAGGCCTGAGAAGAGTGGGTTGTCGGCGGAGTGGTGGCCGTGGGCGGCCAGGTGAAGTACGTCGACCTCGGCCGCCAGTGCGGAGACGGCTGTCGCGGTGGCGTCGGCGCCGATGAGTGTGTGTGCGGTGGACCAGGCTGTGGCGCTCTTGGTGACCTCGTCGGCGGCTCGCATGACCCGCGGTCCTGCGACGAACCCGGCTGTCGTGGCTCGCAGCGGGGTGTCGGCTCGGCTCAGCCACGCGGTGGCACTCTGGGCGACCGTCACGGGTCGGCCGGTGAAGCCGGACAGCAACGTCCACGGCACCGCCGCCAGCACGGCCGAGGGAGTCAGGACGACCGGGCGGGCACCGATCCTGTCGAGAACCGGGGTGACGAGCAGATCGGAGAGCTGCTGGAGGCGAGCGGTGAGGTCACCGCGTACCGCAGCGCCGAGCGGACCCGGGAGGTCTGTCGCAGCGACGTCGAGGTCAGGCAACAGTCCGCCGAGCAGGGACCGGAGCGCAGCTTGCTCGCCGAGGTCAATCCGGGTGGACGAGTTATCGGTCGCGACGACGGCGACGATCCGTCCGGCGGCGACGACATAGGCGACGAGCGCATGGTTGCCGATGCGTTCGCGCAGGTCAGGCAAGGAGATCGGCTCAGAGACCTGGCCCGAACCCTTGACCCGCCAGGCCCGCTGCCGGATCTGCTCACGCAGCTCGGTCTCGCGCTCGGGCGTCACTTCACCGCGGAGCTCGGCCAGGTCGGCAGCAAGCTGCGGGTCGGACGGCGGCCGCACCGGCTGGACTCGCGAGGCCACCATCCGCGATCGCTCCGACCACTCGAAGAGCGCGTCGGTCTCGCCGGACTCAACGGCCAACTCCAATCCTCGCCGTGCCAGGGTGCGGCCGTGTCCGGCGACGTTGGTCTGCAGATCCAGACTGCCGAACGAGCTCTGCCACAGATGGAAGTCGTCGAGCCCTGCCCGAAGCTCACGGAGCCCAGCTACGGATCGGCCCGCGGCTACGGCCAGCTCGGCTCGGAGCTCTCGCTCCAGGAGGCGGATGTCGATCGGCGCCTCGGGCGGGACGGGGCCGATGACCCTGCCGCTCGCCGGTCTCGTCGGTAGACCCGCGATCTCCGCCGAACGAATGCGCGCGAGCCGGGCCTGCAAGCGCACTCGGAGCGCCGGCCAATTAAGGCCTTGTTCCTCGAGCGGACCCGCCAGCGCCTCGCCGTCCTCGCTCGGATCCTCGCGGGCGGTCACCGCCGCCTCGAACGCCACGGCCCGTGCCCGCAACGCCAGCCCTGGCGCTTTGGCCTCTTCGAACCATCCCAGCGCCGAGCGCGCCACCCGCTCCGCCTCGACCGGGTCGGTCGCAACCAAGTGCGACGCCAGCGCCAGCTCTGCCTCCCCCTGCCGCTGGCGCTGCCCCTTCGATCCGTACGCCTCGGCCGCTTGCCTAAGCATCTCGCCACCCTGCCGGGTCAGCCCCGCCGCCATCAGCACCTCGGCCCGGTCCGCGTTGCACACCGCCGTCACCAGATATCCGGCATCGGCCAATAGGCGATAGGCAGCCTCCATCAAGGCAAGTGCCCCGGGAAGGTCGCCCGAAAGAAACAGTGCGTACGCCCGGTTGTGATCTGCTTGCGCAGCCAAAACCTGCTCGCCAACTGATCGGTATCGATCTGCAGCCGAGTCGAAGTCCTCTATGGCTCGCACAATGTCATTGCGATCTAGATGAACCGTGCCTCGGTTGAGGTAAGCCTTGGCCAGGTCGAGACCTTCGAGTGATGAGATGGCGTCGCCAAAGGTCTCCAATGCTTCCGCCGCACGGCCGGCACGCCGTAAGAGCAGCGCACGCTGCGCGAGAAGTACACCTCGTGTGGAGCCCTCGACGTCGAACTCAAGCGCTCGATCACTTTTCTCCAACGCCACGCTCAGGTTGGAGTCATCGACTTCGAGGTACGCCAGCGACGACTCGATCCGAGCGAGGACTTCAGGAGCGGTTGCGAGATTCAGGGCTCGTCCCAAGAGCGCCCTCGCGCTGTCGAAATCGCCTGACCTGAGCGCCGCGACGCCCTGCTTGTGCAGCTCGTCCGGATCGTCGGAAGTCATTGCTTGAGCGTAGTGAGGACTTCGATGGCGGCCCAGGCGCGATCGATGTCCTGCGTGACATCCCCGGGATGACCATTGTCAAAGAGGTGCTGAGCAATTCGGCCGGCGAGCAACGGTGCCGCAAACGACGTACCGCTCCAGGTTCCGAATCCGCCGCCGAAGTCGTCAGGATCCAACGTCTCCCGCCTTCGACCGGAGAACTCGGATGCGACGCTCGCTTGATAACCGCCGTCGAAGCTGGCGGGGAAGGTACTCACGACTCCAGCCCCGATGTCGTACGCACGCACCCACGGTCCAGCGTTGCTGAAGATCGCGTCCGTCCCGTTGGGGTTGAGGGCTCCCACTGAGACGATCGGCAACGCCTTGTCCGACGCCGAGCAAGGACCCTCTCCCTCGCTCCATGGCGCAAAGGCTGCGGGGAAGTTCGGCCTCGATGTCGCGTCGTTGCCGGCCGAGCAAACGACCAGCGTCCCGTTGGCCGCAAGATCGGCCAGGATCTCGTGAAGCATCGGATCGAAGAGCGCATCCTCGGGAGTCTCGTGGTAGTAACCGATCGACAGGCTGAGCACGTCGATCCGACGCCCACGCGGATCCCCTTGGCGATAGAGGTGCACCAAGTCAGCAATCTGAGCGAGGGCCGTCAACCAGCCGTACTCAGCAACGGGGCCATTCGGCGGAACGATTCGCCACGCATAGATGTCGGCGTTGGGACATGCCTGATGAACGAGGCCTGCGATGAAGGTGCCATGGCCGGCCATGGGGTCGATCAGGCCGTCCAGTCCGCCAACCTGGTCGCCGTCGATCTCCGAGTCCGGAACACTTGAGGGCCATCCGATCTGATGGTCGCCGAGGCGTACGTCCCGATCGACGAAGTCGAGCCACGGGTGCTGGCCGCACCCCGTGTCGAGAACGGCCACCACGGGTCGCGACCGGCCGTCAAGGTCATCATCGCTTCGTCGGTAAGGAGCCGAGCCGACGTACGCCACCGGTTGACGACCGCCTGTTCCCAACGGGTCGTACCCGGAGCTCGGGTGCGGGTCGTTGAGGGGGTGGGGATCGTTTAGCGGGTGCGGGTCGTTCAGCGGGTGCGGGTCATTGAGCGGGTGCGGGTCATTGAGCGGCACCGGAACGAGAACGTGCTCCAAGCTCACCCCTTGCGCGCCGTCTTCTCCTTCAGCGCGCAGAAACTGAAGGAGCGTCCAAGCGTCCGGGGCCGCAACTGCCTTTCCAGGAACCACTCCGAGGCTGACTCGCCGGACGCCGAAACGGAGGTCAACGGCGTGTGCAGGCTCCGGCTCGGCGTCGACACGCCAATGCAGAGACCGAGCAACGTTCTTGATCCGCCGGAACGTGTCTTCGAAGTCGACCGACTTGGAGATCAGGAGCGTGGTCGAGGAGTAGATCGTGGTACCGGCAGTGACGCCGTCCACAGCCACGGCATTGGTCGGGTCGAGGATGCGGGCGTCGGACCTGTACGGCACCGACAGTCGGGGCTCACGCTTGGAATGCACTGCTACTCCTGGGTCAGATCTCGAACGTGGGGGTGAGGAAGGCTGACGAACCGTCGGCGGGCTCGAAGCGGAGCCGGATGAGGCCGGCGGGCAACGAGGTGAGCTCGAAGCGACCCGAGGCTCCGAGGGTGACGGCGACGATCG
>DATCVR010000215.1:0-3090 GCA_036566745.1 Jiangellaceae bacterium
GAAAGCGATGGACACGATGATGAGCACCTTCTTCATCTATTCATCCCCTCGTGTGTCAGCCCCGACATCTGCGGGACACATGACAGACATTGTGCCCACCAGTCGGCCGATGCGCCACCATTCCTTCATGGAGACACGCCACTTGTTCACATGGTGGACTGGTCTGGTCCACCCCTCGGCCGGTTCTCGCGGTGTCGTTTCCGCGGTGAGCGGCCGGGCTGGACGCGCCGTTCCCGGGGTTGCGGACGGTGCCGGCCTGGCGCATTCCGGCACCCGTCACGGCCCTGCCGGCGCTCCGTCGATGGCTCCGATCGACCGCCGTGGCGAGGGCTGCGTGGCTCGCTGGGCGGGACGCTCCTTGCTCCGCCGGGGTGCCACACGGAACACTTGGCGCTCGGGCCCAGGGAGGGGAAACCCGACATCGCGCACCATCGGACGACGTGACTTGCCAGGCAGAGGAGCTGTCATGCCAGCTACAGCGCCGGGAGCACGCTGCGCGTGGCCCGCCGAGGCGGGCATGCTGCAGCAGGTTCGGGTCGCGCCTATTGTGTCGGTTGCTCGCTGTGGTCCGCAACGGCCAGACCATGCGGGTCGGTGGTCCGCCCGGCATCCTGGGCCGCCGTGCCCTCGCGGGGCGAGGCCGACCGCAGTTCGCATAGTTCAGATGGGCGAGGAGACACCATGCTCAACGATGTAGCAATCCGTAACTTCCTGATCGTTCTTGCCGGTCTCGTGTTGATGGGCATTGGCGTGATGATCCTTGCGAAATCGCAGAAGGCTCAGTTCAGTGAAGTTGCCAAGACCGGTGTCAACACACTCATCGGCTTGATCATCCTGGCCGCCGGTGCCGGTAGTCTGTTGCTGGTCGCGTTCGGCCAGAAATTGCTGGAGACGATTCTCCCGGAGGGAACCACGACCACGCCGACGGATGCCCAGACGCTCGGTCAGATGATCGTCGATCTGGCCGACAAGCTACCGCTGAGTTGAGTCGACCATGCCTTTGCTGAGAACCGACGACGGCCCCCGCCGGCTTCGTGCCGTGTGGCTGGGGCCCCGCGGCAATCGGTTCTGGGTCGAATGGACCTACGTCCAATGGGCCGTGTTCGCCGGATTGACCGTGGTATTCGCGGTCATCGTCTTCGCCCTCCTCTACCTGGCCGACCCCGGGCTCGCCGCCATGGCGTGCGTGCCGTGGGGGCTGATGGCCTCGTACATCGCTACCAAGTGGATCATGGATCACGCCGACTACGACCGTCCGCTGCGGTACTGGCGCTGGGTGCTGCGCACCGAGTGGCGCCGGTCTCAGCGGGTACCTCGCGAAGCGCGTGTCAGGGTGGGCGCGCCGACGTCGCACGAGATGTCCCGTGAGGTCAACGCCGTCCTCTACACCCGGCGCGATTCTCGACCGAGACCACTCGGACTGGTGGAGGAGAAGCCATGAAGTCCAAGGGCAACGTCAAGGCCAAGGGACGCAAGACCCGATCACCCATGGCGTCGCTCGGCCGAGTCCTCGGCGGGGAGCGGATCGCCGAACTCGATCTGGCCACGCGGGGAATCGTCGGGCACCTCCAGGTCACCGGCACCTCCCTGTGGGCGTGGTACCAACTCGGCGGGCAGCCGTGGAGTTTCACCACCGAGTCCCAGCGGCGCACGCTGTGGGACCAGCTCACGGTGCGGCTCGCGGGCCTCTCGGGGCGCGCGATCCGGCTCCGCACCACGACCAAGCCGTATCCGGCGTTCGAGTTCGGCCGCAGCCTCGACGCCGACACCCCGAACCCGCTGCCCGACGTCGACCCCGAGCATAGCTTCGACGCCTACCTCGAGCGTCAGCAGCGACGGCTCCACAACCGTCTCCTCGACGAGAAGGTCGTCACGCTCGGCGTCCGCGTGGGCAACGCCCCGAAGAAGGGCCTGGTCCGGGCGTTGGCCGAGCTCGAAGGACATCCGCCGTCCGGTTCGGGCGTGGCCAAGCTGATCGACGAGGTCCGCAAGCTCAACGAGCACGTCGCCGGAGCCGGCCTCGGCGGTCGGCCGCTCGATGCCGCCCAGATGGCCTGGCTGATGCATCGGTCGGTCGGCCTGGGCATGCCGGTGCCGGTCCATGCCGGTGTGGCCGGCTCGGTCTGGGACCAGGACGATCTGCTCGCCTTCACCGACCCGGTGAACTGGTACTACACCCCGATGGGCGCCACGGTGCGGGTCGAGGGCATCGTCTCCGGGCGTAAGGTCACCCGCCACGTCGCCGTGCTCACGCTCGGCCGGATGGCCGACCGCAGGTTCCCCGAGGACGGCTTGTCGCCGTGGATGCTCGAGGCGGACCGGATGGAGTTCCCGGTCGAGTGGAGCGCGTCCGGCCTGCTCGTGAGCTCCAAGGACCTCACCTCCACCGTCGAGTACGAACGCAACCGTGCGCAGGGCATCGAGAAGCACTATGCCGAGCACGGCGAGCTGCCGCCGCCGGCCGTCGGGCGCGCCATCACCCAGGCCATCGACACCTACGACGAGGTCACCGAGGGCGACTCCCGGGTGTCGGTCCGGTTCGCCGGCCCCATCCGGATCGCCGTCCACGCGCCCACCGAGGACGAATGCCTCAAGCGCGCACGAGCGGTGATCGACCGATACGGCGAGCGGCTGCGCATCGAGGTCGCCCACCCGCAGGCCCAGCACGAGATGCTGCGCGAGTTCATCCCGGGCGAGCCGTGGTCCACGCTGGGCTACCAACGCCGCATGCCGATCGGGTACCTCGCGGCCGCGATGCCGCACGTCAACAGCAACGTCGGTACCCCGACCGGTCCGTACCTCGCGCACACGATCGGCTCCGCCCGGCGTGCAGTGCGCCACGACGGACACTTCCCGATGGAGCGGATGAACACCCCTGGGCTGGTGCCACTCGTGGCCGAGCCCGGTGGTGGTAAGTCGTACGCCGTCGGCACACTGGCCTATCACGGAGCGCGTCGCGGCCAGCCCACCGTCGTGCTCGACCCGTCCGGTCCGCTGGCCAAGCTCTGCACACTGCCCGAGCTGGCGCCGTACTCGCGCCGTCTCGACCTCAACGAGTCCGAGCCAGGCACGCTCGCGCCGTGGCAGCTG
>DATCVR010000216.1:0-1871 GCA_036566745.1 Jiangellaceae bacterium
GACCGAGGAGAGCGCCATCGCCGCCGCGGCGATGATCGGGGAGAGCAGCAGGCCCGTGAACGGGTAGAGAACGCCCGCCGCGATCGGGATCCCGGCGACGTTGTAGACGAACGCGAAGACGAGGTTCTGCCGGATGTTGCGCATGGTCCTGGCGGAGAGGCGCCGGGCTCGGGCGATCCCCATCAGGTCTCCGTTGAGCAGGGTGACCCCGGCCGACTCCAGGGCCACGTCGGTGCCTGAGCTCATCGCGAGCCCGACGTCGGCGGCGGCCAGCGCCGGTGCGTCGTTGACACCGTCGCCGGCCATCGCGACGACCTTGCCCTCGGCCTGGATGCGTTGGACGACCTCGGCCTTGCGGTCCGGGAGCACACCGGCCTCGACGTGCTCGATCCCCAGCGTGCGGGCCACAGCCTCGGCGGTCGTACGGTTGTCGCCGGTCAGCATGACGACCTCCACACCCTGGCTCGCGAGATCGGCCACCGCGGCGGGCGTGGTCTCCTTGACCGGATCGGCGATCGCCAGGACGGCGGCCACCGTCTCGTCGACGGCCAGGAAGATGGCGGTCGCTCCCTGAGCGCGGAGCTGCTCGGCCGGCTCGGCGAGCGGGCCGGCATCGACGTGCTCGCCGGCCAGGAAGTCGGAGCTGCCGAGCCGGATCGTGCGGCCCTCGACGGTTCCGACCACGCCACGTCCGACGGGTGAGTCGAAGTCGGTCACCTCCGGCAGGGTCAGGTCGCGGGCCTGCGCGGCCTCGACGATCGCTCGGGCCAGGGGATGCTCGGAGGCACGCTCGACCGCGGCCGCGAGGCGCAGCAGCTGATCGACCGAGGGACCACTCGGATCGGCGACCTCGACGGCGGTGACGGCCGGCCGGCCCTCGGTGAGGGTGCCGGTCTTGTCGACCACCACGACCTCGACCTTCTCCATCCGCTCCAGCGCCTCTGCGTTCTTGATGAGGACACCGCGCTCGGCACCACGGCCGACACCCACCTTGATGCTGATCGGGGTGGCCAGCCCCAGCGCGCAGGGGCAGGCGATGATGAGGACGGCGACGGCTGCGATCATGCCGTGGGCGAACCTCGGGTCCGGTCCCACCAGGAACCACACCACGAACGCCAGCAGCGCGATCCCGATCACCGCGGGCACGAAGATGCCAGCGACTCGGTCGGCGGTGCGCTGGATCGGGGCACGGGAGCGCTGGGCCTCGGCCACCAGGGCGACGATGCGCGACAGCACCGTGTCGGTGCCGACTCGCTGGGCCTCGATCAGCAGCGCTCCTGTGGTGTTGATGGTGCCTCCGATCACCACGTCGCCGGCCGCCTTGGTCACCGGCATCGACTCGCCGGTCACCAGCGACTCGTCCAGCGCCGAGCGCCCCTCGAGGACTGCGCCGTCGACGGGGACCTTCTCGCCCGGCCGTACCCGCAGCCGATCGCCGATCTGGACCTCGTCGAGCCCGATCTCCTCGTCGGTGCCGTCGGCTCGCACCCGGCGTGCGGTCTTCGGCGCCAGGTCGAGCAGAGCACGGATGGCGCCGGACGTCTGCTCCCGTGCCCGCAGCTCCAGCACCTGCCCCACCAGCACCAGCACGGTGATGACGGCCGCCGCCTCAAAGTACACATCGACCGCGCCGCTGGCCATCCCGTCGCCCATGTCCTTGCGGAAGGAGTCCGGGAAGATGCCGGGCGCGACCGTGGCGACGACGCTGTAGAGCCATGCCACGCCGGTGCCCATCGCGATCAGGGTGAACATGTTGAGGCTCCGGGTCCGGACCGAGGCCCAGCCACGGACGAAGAACGGCCAGCCGCACCACAGCACCACAGGCGTCGCCAGCACGAGCTGGATCCAGTTCGAGGTCTGTGGCGGGACCA
>DATCVR010000217.1:0-20082 GCA_036566745.1 Jiangellaceae bacterium
GATTCGGAGTCGAGGTGGGCGGTGGCTTCGTCGAGGACGACGACGCGGGGTGCTTTGAGGAGGAGTCGGGCGATGGCGAGGCGTTGTTTCTCGCCGCCGGAGAGGCGGTAGCCGCGGTCGCCGACCACGGTGTCGAGCCCGCCGGGCAACGCCGCCACGAGGTCGTCGATGCAGGCGGCGCGAAGGGCGTCCCACATCTGGTCGTCGGTCGCGTCGGGACGGGCGTAGGCGAGGTTGGCCCGCAGGGTGGTGTGGAACATGTGGGCGTCCTGGGTGACCACGCCGATCGCCTCGCGCAGCGACGCCTGGGTGAGGTCACGCACGTCGTGCCCGCCGATCCGGACCGCGCCGCCGGTGACGTCGTACAGCCGCGACGCCAGGTGGGTGAGCGTGGACTTCCCGGCCCCCGACGGGCCCACCAGCGCGATCATCTGCCCGGGCTCCGCGGTGAAGCTCACGTCGCGCAGCACCGGCTCGCTCGGCGACTCGGACAGGGCGGCCACCGACTCGAGCGAGGCGAGAGAGACCTCGGAGGCGGCCGGGTAGCCGAAATCGACGTGCTCGAACTCGATGCCGTTCGCGTCGTCCGGCAGCGCGACGGCGTCCGGCCGGTCGTCCACCATCGGGGTCAGGTCGAGGACTTCGATGACCCGCTCGAAGCTGACGAGGGTGGTCATGATGTCGACCTGGAGGTTCGACAGCGAGCTGATCGGGCCGTACAGCCGCCCGAGGTATGCCGTGAGAGCGACGACGGTGCCCACGCCGATGGTCCCGTCGATCGCCATGACGCCGCCCAGGCCGTAGACGAACGCGGTGGCCAGCGCGGCGAGCAGGCCGAGCGAGGTCATGAGCACCCGCGAGTACACCGCCGACTTCACGCCGATGTCGCGCACGCGCGCCGCCCGCTCGGTGAAGTCGGCGGTCTCGTCGTCGGCCCGGCCGAAGATCTTCACCAGCATGGCGCCGGCGACGTTGAACCGCTCGGTCATCGTCTGCCCCATGTCGGCGGTGAGCGCGTAGCGCTCGCGGGTGATGTCGGCGAGCTTGCGCCCCACCAGCTTGGCCGGCAGGACGAACAGCGGGACGAGCACGAGAGCGACCACGGTGATCCGCCACGACAGGGCGAGCATGGCGGCGAGCACCGTGACGGTGGTGGCGATGTTGCCCACGACGTTGGACAGCGTCGAGGTGAACGCCTGCTGGGCACCCTGGACGTCGCCGTTGAGGCGGCTGACCAGCGAACCGGTCTGGGTGCGGCTGAAGAACGCCACCGGCATCTTCTGGACGTGCTCGAACACCTGGGTTCGCAGGTCGTGGACGAGGCCCTGGCCGATGACGGCCGAGACGTAGCGCTGGGTCAGCCCGACGGCCGCGGTCGCCACGGCCAGTCCCGCGATGGCGAGGGCGACCCCGACGACCAGGCCACGATCGCCGGCGAGCACCCCGTCGTCGATGATCCGCTGGTAGAGCAGCGGCAGCGCGGCGCCGACCAGGGCGTCGAGCAGGATCAGCGCGATGAAGATCGTCAGCCGCCCGCGATAGGGCCGGGCGAAGGTGAGGATGCGCCGGAACGTGCCGGGCGCGAGCTTGTGCGAGGTGACGGAGCGGTCCTTGGTGAAGGAGCGCATCGAGCCGCCTCCGCGATGGGTAGAGCCTTCCACGGGGGCCTCCTGGAGGTAGGTGGGGGATGGCGGCGAGTCGACCCGGGGGCGCGGGTGGCGCCGGCTCCGGGGCCTCGCTCGGCCACGTGATAGAGAGGTTACCTCGTTAAGAGTGTGCAGCGCAACTTCCTGCGATGGCGAGGGTCCTCGTGTCATACGCCCACGTGCTGGGTCACCTGCACCCGCGTGAGCCGGCTCGACCATCCCGATACTCGTGCGTGAGGACCACCTCGCCACGGGCATGCAGACTCTGGATGTCGTCGGACGCGCTGCGTTCCAGGTCATGGGCCATGGCCTCGGTACGGCTCTCGCCGCCCCGCGGCACGAAGTCGTGAGCTGCCTCGAAGCGGCCCCGGGAGTCGACCCCCGGATGCCTGATCTGGTGACCCAACGTGGCATCAGGGCGTGAGGGCGGGTGGCCCAGGAAGGCGACACCGTCGTGGTGAAGGCGGGTGCCGCATGCCGGCCACGCTGCAGGTCAGTGCGACCACGGGGGAGCCCCACCACGCGACCTCGCCCGATGGGTCGAATGCCGTGGCCTACCTCGAGAAGGCCGCCGCGGCGCCCTTCGGCTCCTATGACGAGCTGAAATGGGACAAGGTGTACGTCGCGCTCGTGTGGATGGCGCGTGATTCGAACCTGTCGTTCAGCGTGAGCTGTGTACCGGCCGAACGACTCAGCCAGGAACAGCTCGATGGCATCATCGCCGACGGTCTGCCGGTGGGCATCGCGCTCCCGCCGAAACCACCGCGCGGCACCGATCGCGCGCCACGAGCTGGCCAAGGACCTGGGCCTGACGCCAGGCCACGGCTACTCCAGCGAGCAGCTGCAGGGGACGCCACCGCGCTGAACAACCCACGCGCGCCCGACGAGCAGAGGTCGGTCTCGCTCGACCAGCTCAGAGCGCTCGGTTGCGAGATCGTCTACCCGACCCCGTGAGTGGGCTAGCCTCGGCGCCTGTGGAGCCCGATCGCGCCGCCCAGATCACCGACCTCCTGATGAGGACCAACCGCTCGCTGCGCCGGCAGGCCAACCAGGAGCTCCACCCCCTGGGCGTCACGCCGAGCCAGTTCCGGGCGTTGCGCTTCCTCTCCCACGCCGACGGGCCGCTGCGGGTGAGCGAACTGGCGACGCTGCTGGGTGTCGTGCCCCGCTCGGCCACCTCGGTCGTCGACGAGCTCGAGACCGCCGGGGCGGTCCGTCGCGAACCGGACCCGGGCGACCGTCGTGCCACCCTGGTCGTCTTGACCGAGAGCGGCCGGGAGGTGCTCGATCGGTGGGCCGAGGTTCGCCGGGCGGGCATGGCTCACCTGCTCGACCGGCTCACGCCCGAGGACCAGGCCGAGCTGGTCCGGCTGCTGTCCGCGCTCGCCGAAGCCGCCCCCTCGACGTCCGGTAAGGGCGACCTCACTTAGCGCGAACCCGGCGCGGCTGCCACTATTCGGTCATGAGGCTGGATCACGTCTCGTATGCAGCAGGCCCTGACGGACTCGACGACACCGCGCGCCGGCTGGCTGATCAGCTCGGGGTCGAGCTGATCGACGGGGGTGTGCATCCACGCTTCGGCACTCGCAACCGCGTGCTTCCCCTGGCAGGCGGCCACTACCTCGAGGTGGTGGGCGTTCTCGACCACCCCGCGGTCGACACCGTGCCGTTCGGGCAAGCGGTCAAGGCCCGGTCCGAGGCCGGCGGCGGCTGGCTGGGCTGGGTGGTGGCGGTGGACGACCTCGACCCGATCGAGACCCGCCTCGGCCGCGCCGCCGTGCCCGGCAACCGCAAGCGCCCCGACGGCTTCGAGCTGCTCTGGAAGCAGATCGGCGTCAGGGGCCTGATCAACGACCCGCAGCTGCCGTTCTTCGTCCATTGGGAGTCCGATCCCGCCGAACACCCGTCCAAGAACGGCAACGGCGTCGAACTGGTCAACCTCGAGATCGCCGGCGACCCCCACCGGGTGGCCGAGTGGCTGGGCGAGCCGGAGGATCATCCGCTCGACGACGTCGACGTCACCTGGACCGCTCCCAACGGACAGCCCGGGTTGCTCTCCGTCGCCTTCCGCACCGCTCACGGCACGGTCCGTATCTGATCACCCGGCCAGGCGGGCCGCCCGCGCCTCCAGATAGCGCCGTTCGGGCAGGCTCGTCGTGCGGTGAGCGGCGGCGCGATAGCTCTCCGCCGCGGCAGCGTGGTCGCCGGACATCTCCAGCAGGTGGGCACGCACGGCGTCGGGCCGGTGGTGCTCGGTCATCCGGTCGTCCTGCTCGAGGGTGTCCAGCAGGTCGAGGCCGGCCTGTGGGCCACGCACCATCGCCAGCGCGACAGCGTGGTTGAGCGTGACCATCGGATTGGGCGCCAGCCGTTCGAGCACCGTGTACAGCGCGAGGATCTGGGGCCAGTCGGTGTCGTCGGCGTGTGCGGCCTCGGCGTGCACGGCCGCGATCGCCGCCTGCACTTGGTACGGACCGATCGGGGCCCGGGCGAGCGTCCGCGTGATCAGGTCGACTCCCTCCTCGATGAGTGCCTGGCTCCAGAGGCTCCGGTCCTGCTCGGCCAGCGGCACCAGCGCGCCGTCCGCCGTGGTGCGCGCCGGACGCCGGGCGTCGGTGAGCAACATGAGCGCGAGCAACCCGGCCACCTCGCCGTCGTCGGGCAGCGCCGTGTGGAGGCCCCGGGCGAGCCGGATCGCCTCGCGGGTCAGCTCACCGCGCTGGAGCTCCGGCCCGGAGGTGGCGCTGTAGCCCTCGTTGAAGATCAGGTAGAGGACGTGGAGCACCACCCGCAGCCGTTCGGTGCGCTCGAGCGCGGGCGGCATCCGGAACTCGGCGCCGGTGGCCTTGATCCGCTGCTTGGCCCGGCTGATGCGCTGAGCCATGGTGGCCTCGGGCACCCCGAGGAAGGCGCTGGCGATCTCGGCCGTGGTCAACCCGCCGACGGCTCGCAGGGTGAGCGCGATCTGCGACGGCGGTGACAATGCCGGGTGGGCGCACAGGAACAGCAGCGTGAGTGTGTCGTCCCTCGACTCCGCGAGGTCGGCATCGGCTCCGGGCGTGATCAGCTCGTCCGACGCGGCCATCACCGCCATGGTGGTCTCGCGGCGCCGGCGCGCGTGGTCGCTGCGCCAGTGGTCGGTGAGACGGCGCGCGGCCACGGTGATCAGCCAGCCGCGGGGGTTGTCCGGCACGCCCTCGCCGGGCCACTGGGTCGCCGCGGCCAGCAACGCCTCCTGGACGGCGTCCTCGCACTCGTCGAACTGCCCGTGCCGGCGGACGAGCACGCCGAGGACCTGCGGCGCCAGCTCGCGCAGCAGGTCCTCGACAGCGGACGTCGTCACATCTCCACGCCGGAGGTGTCCATGACCGGGCGGACCTCCATGGCGCTGTAGCGGGCGTCGGGCCAGCGGGCGGCGATCTCGACCGCTCGCTCCTCGGTCTCGGTGTCGACCGTCAGATAGCCGACCATGTGCTCCTTGGCCTCGGCGAACGGGCCGTCGGTGACCGCCGGGACGCCGTCGCGGACGCGGACCGTCTTGGTGGTCGAGGGGTGCGCCAGGGCCTCGCCGCCCACCAGCTCGCCGGTCTCGGTGAGCTCCTTCATGATCGCGTCGACCTCGTTGAAGATGGCGTTGCGCTCCTCCTCGGACAGCGTGTCGAACGTGGCCGGGTTCTGGTGGATCAACAGCATGTACTTCACGGTCTGACTCCTCGCGGTTCGGTGGCGCGCGCACGTGCGGGGCGCCTCTCGTGACGTGGTCGGAGCGGACGCCGGATTCTCGACATCGTGCCATCCGGCCCATCCGGAATGCCGATCGTCGCCGATGTCGAGAGGGCGATCCCGGCTCCGACCTGTCTGTGACGAGCGGCCGGACCGAGCCGCGTCGAACCGGATCCGGGAAGGGCCCCCTCATGGACACGACCATCGCCACACCACCGTCCACTCGCGCCGGGCGTCGCGAGTGGACCGGGCTGGCCGTCCTCGCGCTGCCGACCCTGCTCATCGCGCTCGACATCGGGGCGCTCTTCCTGGCCCTGCCGCATCTGAGCGCGGATCTCGACGCCAGCGGCACCCAGCAGTTGTGGATCACCGACAGTTACGGCTTCATGCTGGCGGGCTTCCTCATCACCATGGGCACCCTCGGCGACCGGATCGGGCGCCGCAAGCTGCTGCTGATCGGCGCTGCCGCGTTCGGGGTCGCCTCCGTCCTGGCCGCGTACTCGACCAGCGCCGAGATGCTGATCGCCACCCGCGCCCTGCTAGGGGTCGCGGGAGCCACCCTGGGGCCGTCGACGCTCGCGCTCATCAGCACGATGTTCCGCGACGAGAGGCAGCGTGGCGTGGCGATCTCGCTGTGGGCCACCTGTCAGTTCGGCGGTGCGGCGCTGGGCCCGGTCATCGGTGGCGTGATGCTCGAGCACTTCTGGTGGGGCTCGGTGTTCCTGCTGGGTGTGCCGGTGATGGTCGCGCTGCTGGTGGTGGGGCCCCGGCTGCTGCCGGAGGCGCGCGACCCGGGCGCGGGCCGGATCGACCTGTTCAGCGTCGCGCTGTCCCTCGGTGCGGTCCTTCCCGTCGTGTACGGGATCAAGGAGCTGGCCGTCCACGGACTCCAGGCGCCGGCCTGGCCGCTCGCGACGATCGCCGCGGGCGGCGTCGTGAGCCTGGTGTTCGTGCGCCGGCAGCGGATGCTGACCAACCCGCTTCTCGACCTCGCGCTCTTCCGCCAGCGTTCGTTCAGCGCCGCGCTGGCGGCCATGACGCTCGGATCCGCGGCGTTGGCCGGGATCAGCCTCATGACCACCCAGTACGTCCAGAGCGTCGTGGGGCTCTCGCCGGCCGAGGCGGGCGTGTGGCAGGCGCCGACGGGCCTCGGCATCGCGACGGGGGTCGTGCTCGCACCGGTCGTCGTGCGATGGATCGCCCCGGTCACGGCCATCGCTGCCGGTGCGGCCTGCTCGGTCCTGGGCCTGCTGGTCCTCATCCGCGCCGACGCCTCGAGCGGCGTGGCCGTGGTGTCGATCGGCGTGGCGGTGGTGGCGTTCGGGGTGGGCCCGGTCTTCGTCCTCGGCACCGGCTTGGTCGTGGGCTCCGTGCCGCCGGAGCGGGCCGGAGCGGCTGCGTCGGTGTCGGAGACCAGCAACCTGTTCGGCTCGACCATGGGGCTGGCGGTCCTGGGCAGCGTGGGGGCCGCGGTCTACGGACGGGAGATGGTGGTGCCGGCCGGGGTGCCCGATCAGCTGGCGGACACGGCCCGCGAGACCGTGGCCGGGGCTGCGGCGGTGTCCGGAGGGTTGCCGGGGTCGAGCGCGGCCGAGCTGGTCGGGGCCGCCCGCGAAGCGTTCACGGCTGGCCTGAACGTGGTGGCCGCGATCAGCGCCGTCCTCGTCGTGGTGCTGGCGGTGGTCATCGTCCGAGTCCAGCGTCGTCGCTGAGCAGACGACGAAGGCCCGGCTCGCCGTAGGGCGGGCCGGGCCTTTGCGGCGTACGGACGACGTCGTCAGGCGTCGCGCTTCTTGAACAGCACCCAGGCGACCGCGAGGATGATCGCGACGAAGGCCGCGAAGACCCCGCCCGACACCCAGCGGTCGAACAGGTCGAACTCCGGGCCACCCTCGCCAGGAACCGCGTCCAGGCCGGCCAGTTGCTGGCCCGCGGTGAACGGCAGGAACTTGATCAGCGGCTGGAGCCAGTCGAGCGCCGGGATCGTCGAGAGCCCGACGATCAGCCCTTCGACCACGAGCGGGAAGACCAGGATGACGGTCAGGGCCGACGGCACGCCGCGGAACAGCTGGGCCAGCCCGAGCCCGAGGATCGCCCACAGCACGACCATCACCACATAGCCCGGCAAGGCCTCGTTCAGCGGCTCCTGGCCGAGGTCGGGTACCTCGCCCCAGAAGATCGCGCCGATGCCCAGGTTGATCGCCATCGACACGAGGGTGACCACCAGGGCGGTCAGCGCGACCACGATGACCTTGGCCGCCAGCAGCGGGGAACGCTGGGGGATGGTGGTCAGGGTGGGCTGGATGGTGCTGTGGCGGTACTCGTGGCCGGTGGCGAAGATGCCGATGATGGCCATGAACACGGCGGTGAACGGCAGCGGTGAGAACGCCCCGCCACCCTGGATGACAGCGCCGATCAGCACCTGGTCGGCAGTCTCGTTGCGGGTGGCGAAAGCCGCGGCGAAGGCCACCGCCGCGCTCAGGACGAGAGCCAGGGCGATGAGCCAATAGGTGGAGCGCAGGGTGCGCAGGCGGGTCCACTCGTAACGCAGGGCGTCCGTCATGCCGCACCGCCTGTCTGGTCGTCGGCCGGCCCGGTGATGCCCGACGTCGGTGGGGGTGCCGCGACGTCGTGGGCGACGTACTCCTCGGAGGCGCCCGTGGCGCTGATGAACGCGTCCTCGAGCGAGGCGCTCTGCGGTGAAAGCTCGTGGAGCACCACGCCGGTCCGATGCGCCAGCTCGCCGATCGATGCGGCGTCGAGCCCGGTGACCACCAGCGCGCCGTCAGGACTGGGGGTGACGACCGCCTTGGCTCGGACGAGCGCATCGGCGAAGTCGGTGGCCGTGGGCGTGCGGACCAGGATGGTGTCCTGGGTGAACTCGCGCACGAACTGGCTGACGTCGCCGTTGAAGATCATCTTGCCCCGCCCGATGACCACCAGCTCGTCGGCCATCAGCGACATCTCGGACAGGAGATGGCTGGAGACGAAGATCGTGCGGCCCTGGGCGGCCAGCGACTTCAGGGCATCGCGCAGCCAGTGGATGCCGTGCGGGTCGAGTCCGTTGGCCGGCTCGTCGAGGATCAGCGTCCCCGGTTCGCCGAGCAGCGCCTGGGCCAGGCCGAGACGCTGGGCCATGCCGAGGGAGAAGCCGCGCGGCTTCTTGTTCTTGACCTCGGTCAGGCCCACGAACTCGAAGACCTCGTCGACCCGCGACGTGGGGATGCCGCTGCCGGAGGCCAGCATCCGCAGGTGGTTGCGCGCTGTGCGGGTGGGGTGGAACGACTTCGCCTCGAGCACGGCGCCGATCTCGCGCATGGGATGGCGAATGGAGTCGTACCGGCGACCGTCGAACAGGGTCTCGCCGCCGCCGTGGTCGAGGTCGAGCATGAGGCGCATCGTCGTGGACTTACCGGCGCCGTTGGGGCCGAGGAAGCCGGTGACGACCCCCGGCTTGACCTCGAACGTGAGGTTGTCGACGGCGACCTTGTCGCCGTATCGCTTGTGTAGGCCGCTCGCGGTGATCATCGCAGCACTCCTGGATGTCGAGTCACGCGTACGAACGTATCGGCCGAACGGCCGCGGCGTGGTCAGACGTTGTGGTGAACTCTGATCTCCCCCGGAAGGCGTAGACCCCGGAGGGTGACGACGGGGGTGGCCGGTCAGCGCCAGGCGACGCGCAGCGCGGTACGAGCCAGCCGGCCGGCCTGTGCCCCGTACGACCCCCCGAACATCACTGCATGGACCAGCACCGGGTGCAGCTGATGGAGTGCGACCCGCTCGCGCCACCCGTCGGCCAGCGGCCACGCCTCGTGATAGGCCGCCAGCACGCGTTCGAGGTGGGGGAGTCCGAACAGGGCCAGCATCGCCAGGTCGGTCTCGCGGTGACCGCCGTGCGCGGCCGGGTCGACGACGCTGTTCACGCCGTCGGCACCCCAGAGGACGTTGCCGGCCCAGAGGTCGCCGTGGACGAGCGCGGGCTGCTCCGCCGGACCTGCCAGGCCGGGCAGCTCGACAAGCACCCGCTCGACGTCGGCGGCGTCGCGTTTGTCGATGGAGCCGGCCTTGCGGGCGGCGCGCAGGAAGGGCTCGAGCCGGGCCGCGCCCCAGAACTCCGGCCAGCTGTCCCAGCGGCCACCCGGCAGCGTGAGGGTCGCGATCCAGGCGTCGGCGCCGGTGCCGAACTGGGCGGGGCCGTGACGATGCGTCGCGGCGAGGGCGCGCCCGAATCGCTCCGCCGCCCGCGCGGAGGGCGCGCCGGTGGGAATCCAGTCGAGCACCAGGCACTCGGCGTCGGTGGCGTGGACCTCGGGCACCGGAACGCCGTCGCGGGCCCCGGCGAGGAGAGCCAGCCCGCGCGCCTCGGTGGCGAAGAAGCCAGGTGGTGCGCCCGTGCGGGTCTTGACGAAGAGGGTGCGACCGTCGGCTAGTCGAGCACGTCGAGCCTGGCAGACGTCGCCCCCACCGACCGCGGTGATCGAGGCCACCGGCGTGTCGAGGAGTCGGCTGAGGCGGTCAGCGTCGACTGGGCTCACCGCCGTGCTCGGTCTCGAACTCGCTCAGGATCGTCGCGACGAGCGAGGTGGCGGCTCGGTCGACGAGGTCGAGTACGTGCTCGAAGTCGGACTCGTCGCCGTAGTAGGGATCGGGCACGTCGAGCTCGCCACGATCGAGGGCCGCGGAGTCGTACGCACGCAGCATCTGGAGGGCGTCGTGGGCCGCCTCGTCGGGCGCGATCCGATGAAGATCGGCGAGATTGTCGCGGTCGAGGGCGAGGACGAGTTCGAAGCGATCGAACCAGGTCCGATCGAACTGCCGGGCGCGGTGGGCGGATCCGTCGTAGCCGTGGGCGCGGAGGACCTCGAGGGCGCGCGGGTCGGCGGGATCGCCGGCGTGCCAGCCACCGGTGCCGGCCGACTCGACGGCTACGCGGTCGCTGAGCCCTGCCTCGTCGAGCCGGTGCCGGAGGACCACTTCGGCGATGGGTGACCGGCAGATGTTGCCGGCACAGACCACACAGATCCGGTACGTCACGCCAAGATCAGCCACGACGTCCAGTCTGCCCGGATCAGCCGTTCTGGCGGGCGAGTTCGCCCACGGCGAGCGCGAGTTCGGTGGCGAGGTCGAACGAGCGCTCGTGGTTCGGGTGACTGCGCATCCACAGGCAGCTCGTCTGGACCACAGCTCCGGCCCAGGCGGGGTCGCGCCGCAATGCGTGACGGACCGACACCGGCCGGGGCGAGATGGAGGTGACGTCGAACCAGTGGCCGTCGGAGAAGGCCAGCATCGGTAGGCCGTTGGGATCGTCGTAGACGACCTCGTACTCCCCGATGCCCGGCAACGTCTGTCGCCCGCCCGTGGTGGGGGCGTGGGCGAGTGGAGGGTCCAGCGGGGTGGCGCGGGTGCGCGCCAGGGAGTGGTCGGGTCGGACGCTCGCAGGAGCGTGCCCAGACGGAGGCTGCTCGGTCAGTACCGAGCCAACGACGCCGTAACTGATCGTCATGCGTAGTTCACCATGCCCACATGCCAAGGGAGCTGGGCACAACGACCCCCGGACGTCCCCCCGGAGACGCTCTTCCGTCGTGCAGGATGCAGCACACCGTACGGCACGGTCGGCGGTCGTGGGAACCCCCACGACCGCCGACTTGTCCTATTTGGGCAGCAACAAGTTGAGTGCCCAACTGACGAACGACACGACGAGCGAACCGAGCACGGCCGCCCAGAAGAAACTGTCGACGTGGAACGGGACGTTGAGCAAGCCGGCGATCCATGACGTCAGCCACAGCATCAGGGCGTTGACCACGAATGTGAACAGGCCCAGCGTGAGGATGAACAACGGCAGCGACAACAACGTGACGATGGGTCGGATCACGATGTTGACTACGGCGAAGATCAACGCCACGACCAGCAGCGTGAGGATCTTGTCGGACGTCGAGTCGGAGGTGATCTCGATCCCGGACACGATCTCGGTGGCTACCCAGAGCGCCAGGCCGTTGACGAGCAGGCGGATGATGAGGGAGGTCAGCACGGAGCGGAGCGTACCCACGATCAGGCGGCTGCGACACACCACACGCCGACCGCCTGTGGACAGCGGATATCGTGCCGTTTCATGACGCCTTCGGACGACGAACAGGTGCGATTGCGCGCGGCGCTCGACGGCCTTCCGTCCTATCGGCCCGGCCGACCCGCCGCATCGGCCGGCGCCTCGGTGGCCGGCTTCAAGATCTCCTCGAACGAGAACCCGTACCCGCCGCTCGACGGTGTTCTGGAGGCAGCGGTCGCGGCCGCTGCCTCGATGAACCGGTACCCCGACATGTTCGCCACCGAGCTCGTGGCGGCGATCGCCGACCGGTTCGACGTGCCGGTCGAGCACGTGGCCACCGGCACCGGCAGCGTGGGCGTGCTCCAGCAGATCGTGCAGGCCACGGCCGGTGAGGGCGATGAGGTCGTCTACGCCTGGCGGTCGTTCGAGGCGTATCCGATCGTGGTCGGCATCTCCGGAGCGACCTCGGTGCGCGTGCCGCTGACAGGTGACGCTCGCCACGACCTCACCGCGATGGCGGCCGCCGTCACCGACCGCACCCGGCTCGTGCTGGTGTGCAGCCCCAACAACCCCACCGGTCCGGCGGTCGGCCGGGCCGAGATGGTCCGCTTCCTCGAGCAGGTCCCTCGTGACGTGCTCGTCGTCCTCGACGAGGCGTACTGCGAGTTCGTCCGCGACCCCGACGCCGTCGACGGTCTCGAGCTCTACCGCGATCACCCGAACGTGTGTGTGCTGCGGACGTTCTCGAAGGCCTACGGGCTGGCCGGGCTTCGCGTGGGGTTCGCGGTGGCGCACGACCCAGTGGCCGACGCGCTGCGCAAGACCGCCGTGCCGTTCGGGGTGTCGGCGGTGGCGCAGTTCGCCGCGGTCGAGTCGTTGCACCGCCGTAACGAGCTGTTCGAGCGGGTCGAGTCGCTGGTCAAGGAGCGGACGAGGGTGCGAGACGCGCTCGTGGCGCAGGGCTGGGACGTGCCGTACAGCGAGGCCAACTTCGTCTGGCTGGCGCTCGGGCCGGACACCGTGGCCTTCGCGGAGGCGTGCGAGCGCGCCGGGCTCACGGTTCGGCCGTTCGCGGGCGAGGGAGTCAGGGTGACCGTGGCGGAGCCCGAGGCCAACGACAGGTTCGTCAGCGTGGCCGAGACCTGGCGGGCCACGCGGGGCTGAGCCAGGGAAGACGTCCGGGGAGCAAAGCACGGACGACGTCCGACGTTCGGGGGGCGAGACGCCGGACGTCGCCCGTGCAGTCAGAGTCTGCTGCTCAGCAGCAGGTGGCGGGATGTTGCGTGGCGCTTGGATCGTCGGCGATCGCCGGGGCCGCGCTCGCAGCTGTCAAGGCGAGCGCGGCAAAGAAGGCTGCGAGTATGCGCTTCGTTCGCGTCATGGCGGTCGGGCCTTCCCCTAAGAGCGCGAGATCTAGCATCTTCGTGACTGCTTGTAGTGTAATGGTGTCATGACGGAACACCAACCAGCAACCGAGGGTGAGGGTCTGACCCCGACACCGGTCGGTCAGCGTATCCGAACCCGTCGCATCGAGCTGGGGCTCTCTCAGGCCGAGATCGCTGAGGGGATGCTCTCGCCGAGCTATGTCTCGCTGGTCGAGAGTGGTCGGCGTCAGCCGGCGGCCTCTGCGCTCGCCCACATCGCCGAGCGTCTCCGAATCGACGTCGAGTACCTGCGCGACGGCGTCGACGCGTCGGTGCGCACCCGCGCTCGGCTCGCCCTCGGGCGCGCCGAGAAGGCGCTGCGCGACGGCGAGGCGGACCGTGCCTACCGCGAGTTCACCATCCTGGTGGGCGACCCAGGCCTGAACGATGAGCAGAGCCGTAAGGCTCGGCTCGGCCGTGCCCTGGCGCGCGAGCGCACCGGCGACCTCGAGGGAGCGCTCGAACTCCTCTCCGAGCTCGCCGACGAAGCGCGACAGTCCCCGGGCGTCCAACCGTGGTTCGACGTCGCGCTGGTCATGTCGCGGTGCTATCGCGAGGCCGGCGACCTCGACATGGCGATTCAGATCGGCGAGGAGGCCATGCGCTCGGCGGACGAACTCGGCCTCGAGCGCACCGACGAGTACGTCCGGCTCGGTTGCACACTCCTTGGTGCCTACTACGATCGCGGCGACATCGTCCGTTCCAAGGCACTGGCGGCCGAGCTCGTCAAGATCGCCGACGACATGGGCGCGCCCCACACGCGCGGCGCCGCGTACTGGAACGCCTCACTCGTGGCCGAGAGCAGGGGAGACCTTGCGGAGGCATTGAAGCTGGTCGACCGTGCTCTCGCGATGTTCGGCGAAAGCGACGACCGCCGCAATCTCGCCCGGCTGCGCGTGACGTATGCCTGGCTGCTCATGCAGGGGCCGGAGCCGCGCGCTCAAGAAGCCCTCGAGATGCTCGAGCACATCGGCGACGAGATCGCCACCCACGGCGGTGCCGTCGACGTGGCCTACCACCACACAGAGCGTGCGCGTGCTCTGCTCAACCTCGGTCGCCTCGCCGAGGCCGCCGAGGCCGTCGAAAAGGCTCTCGACGGGCTCGGCGAGCAGCCCCGGCTCGAGACCGCCCACGCCAAGCTCCTGCTTGCGCGGGTGTTCCACGAGCAGTCCCGCCTCGACGAGAGCGCGCGAGAAGCTCAGGAGGCCGCGTCCATGCTGGCGTCCATGGGCACGTCGCGTCAGGCGGCAGCCGGATGGCGTCAGCTCGCTGACCTGTACCGCGAGATCGGCCGTACCGACGATGCCCTCGATGCCTACGACCGTGCATTGCGGGCCGTGCGGGTGGTGCCGGCCGCGAGTGTCGGCCTGGTCGTCGAGACCAAGGGAGGCGACGTCGTCGAGCTGGACCGCGACGAGCTGGCCAAGGCCTGACGACGCGTCCGCCGTCATGGCGGACGCGTCACCGGTGGTGTGAGGGCGGTTCCCCTCACACCACCTGCGCTTCGGGCTCGGGCTCGAGTTCCGTCGCGGTCGCCGTCTGGGCCGGCTTGCGCTCGCCGCCCACCACCAACGCCACCCCGGCGATGACCAGAGCGCCGCCGGCCAGCACGATCCCGGTCACGGGCTCCTCCAGGACGAGCCATCCGAGCGCCACGGCCACCACCGGATTGACGTAGGCGTACGTGCCCACCAGCGACAACGGCGCGTGGCTCAGGGCATAGCCGTACGCCGTGTAGCCCAGCAGCGATCCCATGAGCACGAGGTAGGCCAACGCCACCCATCCCTCGGTGGGGACCTCGGCCACGTCCAGCCCTCCCCCCTCGCCCGAGATGAGCGAGACGACGAGCATGATGGCGCCGGCCGTGAGCATCTCGTAGGTGGCCGCGACCAG
The DNA here is from genome assembly GCA_036566745.1 of Jiangellaceae bacterium. GTDB lineage: Bacteria > Actinomycetota > Actinomycetes > Jiangellales > Jiangellaceae > DATCVR01. Next base: position 14,730 of record DATCVR010000217.1, read on the forward strand.
CCCGTTTCGGGGCAGCCCGAGTCGCGGCGAGAGGTACGAGCCGACCGCCCACGACACCGTCGCCCCGAGCAGCAGCAGGACGCCCCAGGTCTGCACACCGTCGATGCCGCCGCGTGGAAGGCTGATGGCCGCGATGCCGGCGAACCCCACGAGGACGCCGAGCCAGGTCAGTCCACGCGGCCGCTCGCCACCGCCGACCCGGAGCAGCACGAACCACAGCGGAACCGCGCCGATGATGAGCGCCGTCAGGCCACTGGGAACCGTCTGCTCGGAGATCGCGACCACGCCGTTGCCCAACACCAGCAGCAACACGGCCATGACGGCGGTGCCGCGCAGCTCACGCGCGGTGATCCGCAGGCCGACAGGCCCGCGCCGCGCGAGCAGGAAGCCGAAGAGCAGCGCGCCGGCGGCCGCGAAGCGCAGGCCCATCCCCAGCAGGGGCGGGATGTCGGAGTCGACCACGATGCGGATGGCCAGGTAGGTCGATCCCCAGACCACGTACACGCATACGAGGGCGGCCCACAGCAGCGCCGGGCGGCCGGTCGACAGCGGTGCGTGGGGGGATGTCATGAGTGTCTCCAGGGTTGGAAGCTGTCTGGTCGCTATTGTGCGGGACCCGCATACCTGGAGGACAGCGACTTTCAGCCAACCTCCTGGCACATCCGGTCATCCCGAGGTTGCGAGGGCTCGTCCGTCCTGCGGAGGCCGAGACCGCGACCGTGGACGGAGTCGGTGACCCGGCCGGGCCGATGAGAATCGACAGCATGACGGCAGAGGCTTCCCCCGGTGGCATGGCTCGGCCCCAGGACGACGACCCAGGACGGCTGCGCACGCTGCGCACGTTGCTGGGCTACGCGCGACCGCATCGGGGTGTGCTCGCGGTCGGGCTCCTCCTCACCCTGCTGGCCAGCGCCACGGCTCTCGCGCAGCCGCTCGTGGCCGAGGCGGTCGTGTCGGCTCTCGGCAACGACGAGCCGGTCACCCGCTGGGTGGTGATCCTCACGGCCATGGTGGTCGTCTCGGCGCTCCTGGGCGGCTTCGCCGGCTGGCTGATGTCTCGCACGGGAGAACGGATCGTGCTCGACGTGCGCCGCCGACTCGTCCATCGGCTGATCCGGCTGCGGGTCGGCGCGCTCGACCAGCACCCGCCGGGTGACCTCACCGCCCGCGTCACCTCGGACAGCAGCCTGCTGAACACCGCCGCGAGCATGTCGATCGTCCAGCTCACCGACGGGCTGCTGTCGATCGTGGCCGGCGTGGTGATCATGGGAGTGATGGAGATCCGCCTGCTGGCGGTCACGCTCGCGGTGCTGGCGCTCGTCGCGGTCCTGATGATGGTCGTGCTGCCACGGATCCGGAAGGCGATCGAGGCCGCACAGGAGTCGGTCGGCGGGATCGCCGCGGCACTGGACCGGGCGCTCGGTGCGGCTCGGACGGTCAAGGCCAACGGTGGTGAGGGCCGTGAGACCGAGGTCGCCACGGCCGCGGCCGAACAGGCCTACGACGCCGGACTGCGGGCGGCGAAGTACAACGCCGGCGTCGGGGTGATCGCGGACCTCGCGATCCAGGTGTCGTTCCTGGCCGTGCTCGGCCTCGGCGGCATCCTGGTCGCGGCCGGATCGCTCGAGGTCGCCACCCTGGTGGGCTTCCTCCTCCTGCTCTTCTACCTGACCGGTCCGATCTTCTCGCTGCTCGGCGGCGTGAGCGAGCTCCAGCAGGGCCTGGGGGCGTTGCGCCGGATCGAGGAGGTCGAGGCGATGCCCGCCGAGGACGACGTCGACGACGTCGACGGCGAGTCCGGCCGCGGCGAATCCGGCCGCGCCGACGCGGCACCACCCACGGCCCGGGCAGTCACGACCGAGCCGGCCCGGCGTGCCCCCACCCTCGAGCTGCGCGCGGTGAGCTTCGCCTACCCGGGGCGGGGCGGGGCACTGGACGAGGTGTCCTTCACGGCTCCGCCGGGAGCGCAGACCGCGCTCGTAGGGCTGTCCGGTGCGGGCAAGACGACGATCTTCTCGCTGATCCAGCGGTTCTACGACCCGGACGGTGGTGCCATCCTTCTCGACGGCATCGACACCTCGACGTGGTCGCGGGCGCGGCTGCGCCGGCGCATCGCCTACGTCGAGCAGGACGCGCCCGTGCTCGCGGGCACGATCGGCGAGAACCTCCGCTACGGCGCACCGCACGCCTCGCCGGCCGATGCCGAGGCGGCGCTGGCCGAGGCCGGGCTGTCAGCGATGATCGACCGGCTCCCGGACGGGCTCGACACCCCCGTGGGCACCCGCGGCGTGACGCTGTCCGGAGGCGAGCGTCAGCGCCTGGCCATCGCCCGGGCGCTCGTCCGGCGCCCGGACGTCCTCCTCCTCGACGAGGCGACGGCTGCGCTCGACGCCCGCAACGAGAGCGCCCTGCGCGAGACCGTCGCCCGGGCCGCCGCACAGTGCACCGTGCTCCTCATCGCCCACCGGCTGTCCACCGTGACCGCGTGCGAGCAGATCGTCGTGCTGGAGCACGGCCGAGTGCGCGGCGTGGGGAGTCACGAAGAACTGCTGGTCACCGACGATCTGTACCGCGAACTCGCTGCCACCCAGCTCCTGGCGGCGCAGGCGACCGAATGAGAGACACGCCACTCACCACAACATCTAGATGAGTTGCATCCGTGTAACTACCAGATAGTGTGTGTCTTGCAGCTGGTTCGGCCGCTCAGCCAGAGCGGTCGAGGCAACAGGGAACCCGGTGTGAGTCCGGGACTGCCCCGCAGCGGTGAACGGGAACGACCGCCGTCATGAAGCACTGGGCGAACAGCTCCGCAGCCTGGGAAGCGACGGTCAGTAGGTGGGGTCCATCAGCCGGATGGACGCCCGGCGCCCGTGAGTCCGAAGACCTGCCAGCGCACCACGTGCCGCACCCGGCGCGTGGTGGTCCGCGGCCCCGAGGGAGGGCCAGGGGACGGTCACGGGGACACACTCACCGCCGCAAACGCAACGCCGGGCGCGGTGCGTCGCCGTCATCTCTCCTGCCCTTGTCGGGCCGTGGGCCGGCCGCCCGAGCTCGCGAGGAGAGAGCATGAGCATCACCGTCGTCAAGCGTGACGGATCGGTCGAGCCGTACGACGGCTACAAGATCGCGCGCGCCATCGAAGCCGCCAGTGCCGGGCTGGACAACCAGGTCGCCCGGGTCACCCAGCTCCAGTCGGAGCTCGAGATCACCCTCTTCGACGGCATCACGAGCCAGCAGCTCGACGAGGCCGTCATCCAGGTTGCGCTGCAGAACGTCAAGGACGACCCCGCGTTCGACACCGTCGCCGCCCGGCTGCTCCTCAAGACCGTCTACAAGCGGGTCCTCGGCGACTACGACAGCGACGACGACCTCGCTCGGCTGCACCGTGACCGGTTCGCCGACTACGTCACCCGCGCGGTGGCCGACGGGCTGCTCGACGCCCGCCTCGGGATCCATTTCGATCTCGAGCGGCTGGCCGGGGCGCTCGACCCGGCCCGCGACGACCTCCTCCGCTACATCGGCGCGGTCACCATGAGCAACCGCTACATGATCAACGATCGCGACGGCCATCGGCTCGAGGTGCCGCAGTACTTCTGGATGCGGGTGGCGATGGGCCTTTCGCTGAACGAGCCCGACGCCACCTCGGCAGCGATCGCGTTCTACGACAAGATGTCCCGGCTGGAGTACCTCGCAGCCGGATCGACGCTGGTCAATGCCGGTACCGCCTACTCGCAGCTGTCCAACTGCTTCGTCATGGAGATGCAGGACGACATCGAGCACATCGCCAAGAGCGTGCGCGACGTCATGTGGTTGACGAAGGGCACCGGCGGGATCGGGCTGTCGGTGACGAAGCTGCGATCCGAAGGTTCGCCGATCCGGTCGAACAACACCACCTCCACCGGGCCGATCCCGTTCATGCACACGATCGACTCGACGCTGCGGGCGGTCTCGCGCGGCGGCAAGAAGTTCGGCGCGCTCTGCTTCTACATGGAGAACTGGCACCTCGACTTCCCCCAGTTCCTCGACCTCAAGCAGAACGCCGGCGACCCGTATCGCCGCGCCCGCACCGCCAACACCGCCGTGTGGATCTCCGACGAGTTCATGAAGCGGGTTGCCGAGGACGCCGACTGGTACCTCTTCGACCCGCTCGAGGTGCCCGACCTCAACGAGCTCTACGGCGACGCCTTCTCGCGGCGCTACGCCGAGTACGCCGCCGCGGCCGAGGCCGGCGAGCTGCGGATGCACCGCAAGATCAAGGCTCGCGAGCAGTTCAAGGCGATCCTGATCAGCCTCCAGACCACGTCGCACCCGTGGCTGACCTGGAAGGACACGATCAACAACCGCGCGCTGAACAACAACACCGGCACCATCCACCTGTCCAACCTCTGCACCGAGATCACCCTGCCGCAGGACCGCGACAACATCGCGGTGTGCAACCTCGCCTCGATCAACCTGTCGCGGCACCTCGTCGACGGCCGGATCGACTGGGACCTGCTGCGCGACAGCGCCCGCCAGGCGATCCGCCAGCTCGACAACCTCATCGACATCACGATCTCGTCGGTGCCGGAGTCCGAGCGCTCGAACGAGCTGAACCGCGCGGTCGGGCTGGGCGTCATGGGCTTCACCGACGTCGTCGAGCGGCTGGGATGGTCGTACGAGAGCGAGCAGTCCTACGACCTGATCGACCGGGTGATGGAATTCATCAGCTACCACGCCATCGACGAGAGCGCCGATCTCGCACGTGAGCGCGGTGCGTACCCGAACTTCGAGGGCTCGCGCTGGAGCCAGGGCATGGTGCCGTTCGACACGATCGACGTCACCGAGAGGCAGCGGGGCGTCCCGGTCACGGTCTCGCGGGCGAGCCGGCTCGACTGGGACGTGCTGCGGGCGAAGGTGCGTGGCGGCATGCGCAACGCGACGCTGATGGCGATCGCCCCCACCGCGTCGATCGGCTTGGTCGCGGGGACCACGCCGGGCCTCGACCCGCAGTTCTCCCAGATCTTCAGCCGCGCCACCAGCTCCGGCAAGTTCCTCGAGGTCAACGGCAACCTCGTCGCCGACCTGAAGGCCCGCGGGCTGTGGGAGAACGTCCGCGACGACCTGCTGCGGGCCCAGGGTGACCTGTCGCTGATCGACGACATCCCCGAGGACATCAGGGCCGTCTACAAGACGTCGTTCCAGCTTTCGCCCTACGCGTTCATCGAGGTCGCGGCGCGCGCCCAGAAGTGGATCGACCAGGCGATCAGCCGCAACATGTACCTCGAGACGCGCGACATCGGCGACATGGTCGACATCTACTCGACGGCCTGGGCGAAGGGCGTCAAGACCACGTACTACCTGCACATGAAGCCCC
>DATCVR010000218.1:0-3172 GCA_036566745.1 Jiangellaceae bacterium
CGGACGACCAGCGGCTTGTTGGCCTCGTCACCGAGCGTCTTCAGGGCGCCGACGATGCCGTTGGCGACCGCGTCACACGCGGTGATGCCACCGAAAACGTTCACGAACACGCTCTTGACCTGCGCGTCGTTCAGGATGACGTCCAGGCCGTTCGCCATGACCTCTGCGGAGGCGCCGCCACCGATGTCGAGGAAGTTGGCCGGCTTCACGCCACCGTGCTTCTCACCGGCGTACGCGACGACGTCCAGGGTCGACATGACCAGGCCGGCGCCGTTACCGATGATGCCGACCTCACCGTCGAGCTTGACGTAGTTGAGGTCGTTTTCCTTGGCCTTGAGCTCGAGCGGGTCCGTGGCGTCCTTGTCCTCGAACGCCTCGTGGCCGGGCTGACGGAACGCAGCGTTCTCGTCGAGCGTGACCTTGCCGTCGAGTGCGAGGATCTGGTCGTCCGGCGTGCGGACGAGCGGGTTGACCTCGACGAGGAGAGCGTCTTCGTTGATGAAGACCTCCCACAGCTTCTGGATCGTCACGGCCGCTGCGTCGAGCACCTCGGCGGGCAGCTTTCCTGCCTCGGCGATGCTGCGCGCGAACGCGAGGTCGACACCCTTGACGGCGTCCACGGGGATCTTCGCGAGAGCGTCGGGGTTCTCCTCGGCGGTGACCTCGATCTCGACGCCACCCTCGACCGAGCACATGGCCAGGTAGGTGCGGTTGGTGCGGTCGAGCAGGAAGGAGATGTAGTACTCCTCGGCGATGTCACTCGCCTCTGCGACCAGCAGCTTCTTGACGACATGACCCTTGATGTCGAGGCCCAGGATCGCCTCGGCGTTGGCCTGGGCGGCATCGGCGTCGGCGGAGTACTTGACGCCACCGGCCTTGCCGCGGCCTCCGACCTTGACCTGCGCCTTGACCATCACGGGCTTGCCGATTTCTTCGGCAATCTCGCGTGCACCGGCGACCGTGTCGGTAACACGCCCAGCCGAAGTCGGCACCTCGTGCTTGGCGAAGAGTTCCTTCGCCTGGTATTCGAAGAGATCCATCTGCTCACCGTCTCGTCTGCGTTGACACCCGCTCGAGGGGTAGGAGCGGGTCTGTTTTGGACTTTAACCAGTTGCCGGGCCCGGTCTGCGGCCGCGTGTCTGCTATGTGGTCCACATCACGCGATAACACGCATTGAGGCGAGCCTCACCAGAAGTACTGAGGCGAGCCTCACCGCGGTCGACGGGGCGGACCTCACCGATTTCTGCTGCGTGTCGTGAGGGCCGCGGCAGCCGCAATCAACACTATGCCCACCGTTGTCGGGACGACACCGGCCCCCATTGAGGGATCGGTCACCCGGGCCGCGGTGAGCGGCCACGACAGGAGGTATACCCCCACCACAACGGCCGAACCGAGCAGGAGTGCCACCGCCCGGGCCGGGCGGGCACGTGAGGCGACGATCACTGCGAGGACCACCGCGACGCCCAGTAGGACACGCCCCCACACGTCGAGGTTCCACGGGAACTCCGCGAACGACGCGGGCGCGTAGTCGTCGCCGCGTGCATCGGTCCCGTGGAAGAGCGGCAGTCCCAGTCCGACGAACGCGGCGACCGCCCCGAGACCCCCGACCGCGAGGACCGCGATCGAGGTGGACGGCTCCTCGGACGTGTCGATCTCCTCGCGTTCCGCCGAACCGGCGAACCACGTCAGCACGCCGGTGACGCCGGCGGTGACGGCCGCACACCACAGCAGCGCGGCACCGATTCCGGCGCCGATTCCGGGGACGTCGGTGGCGAGCACGACGGACTGCGACACCGAGGCGACGGAGAACGGGATCGTCACCCACAGCACTCCGACCGCGGGCCGGACGGTGGAGGCGAACTCCGACAGCAGCAGCCAGACGCAGCCGACGACGAGCACGAGGGCGGCCACGAGCACGACCCGGGTGGCGTAGATGTCGGGGCGCACGGCGTCGGCCGGGATGTCGAGGACGGGGAGCAGGGCACCGGCGGCGGCCAGCACGGCGGTGACGATTCCGGTGGTCCCGGCGGCGACGTGCCAGCGGGCGATCCGAGCGCGGGCCGCGGCGGCCTCGGCTCGCAGCGCCGCCTTGGCGACGCCCTTCGCGGACGGGGTGACGGCCCCCTTCTTCGCCTGGCCGCCCTGAGCAGGCGCGGACGACGAGGGTGTGGCGAGCGTCTTCAGGATCCTGGTGTCGCGAGCCCGGTCGACCATCGGGATGCAGACACCGACGAGTACGAGGACACCGGCGCCGACGGTCCCCCACACCGCGCCGGGCCCGGGCTGGATCCGTTCGCCCGCGGCGAGTCCGGCCACCAGGCGCGTCCCGACCACGCCGAGCGCGGCCAGACCGGCCCCGACGAGCGCACCGGACGCGACGGGTGGCGAGATGGACGCCAGCGCGGAGGCGACCACGATCAGAACGGCCGCCGCCAGCAGCCCGGCGCCTGCGGACGCGGCGAGGTCCGACTCCACGACCGTCGGGACGAGGATGACCGGATCCTCGGACACGAAGGCAGGAGCGAACAGCGCGCCGACGAGCACGACGGCGGCGACCACCGCGACCGCGGACGGCAGGAATCCGACACGGGCGCCGGTCGCCCGTCCGACCTGTTCGGAGCTGCGGGCGTCGCCGTAACCGTCCATCAGCGATTCCCGGTGGACCGCGACCATGCCGAGGAGGCCGGCGAAGGCGATCAGCAGGTGTCCGCCGAGGGCGGCGTACGCGCCGGACCCGGCGGCGAGCTCGGCCGCCGTCTCGGGCCGGAACAATTCGAGTCGATTGGCGTCGATGGCGTCCGTCCACAGCTGCGTGTCGAGCACGGCGGCGCCGAGGGACATCGCACCGGCACCGGCCAGCAGCGCACCCGCCACCGCGGTGCGCCGGGCGAGAAGCGCGAGGACGGCGAGAACGGATGGGGCGAGGGCGAAGACGGCAGCCCACAGTGCGGCTGCGCCGATCGCGGACGGCGCGGCCACCCCGTCGGCCGAACGGACGGCGTGCAGGACGGGCGCCGAGGCCACTCCCACTCCCCCGACGAGACCCAGGACGACCGCGAGCACGCACCCCCGGCGCGCACGGGCGGGATCGGGCTCCTCGACGGCCGTCAGACCGGTGCCGCCGGACGAGGGAATACGTTCGGGCTCGGCCCTACGCCCGTCCGGAGATCGA
>DATCVR010000219.1:0-24400 GCA_036566745.1 Jiangellaceae bacterium
GTGCCGATGGTGTTGCTGTGATCATTCCGGCGAAGGATGAGCAGGATCGGGTGGGTGTGACGGTGGGGGCGGCGTTGGGGATCGCTGGGGTGGATGTGGTGGTTGTGGTGGATGACGGGTCGGTGGATCGGACGTCGGGGGTGGCGGCTGAGGCGGGTGCGGTGGTGGTGGGGCATGCGCGGAATCGGGGGAAGGCTGCGGCGATGGAGTCGGGGGCGGCGGCGTTGTTGGCGATTGAGGCGCGGGAGTCGGGTCGGGTGAGGTCGCGGGCGTTGTTGTTCTTGGATGCGGATTTGGAGGAGTCGGCGGGGGCGGCGGGTGCGTTGGTGGAGCCTGTTGTGGGGGGGTCGGCGGATATGTCGATTGCGGTGTTGCCGAAGCAGCGTAGTGCTGGTGGGGGGCGTGGTTTGGTGGTGGATTTGTCGCGGAGTGGGATTGAGCGGGCGACGGGGTGGGTGCCGGTGCAGCCGTTGTCGGGGCAGCGGTGTCTGTCGCGGGCGGCGTTTGAGGCGGGGTTGCCGTTGGCGTCGGGGTGGGGGGTGGAGACGGGGTTGAGTATTGATCTGCTTCGTCGGGGGTATCGGGTGGTGGAGGTGGAGGTGCCGTTTCATCATCGGGTCAGTGGTGCGGGGTGGGCGGCGCAGGTGCATCGGGGTCGGCAGTATGTGGGGGTGATGCGGGCGTTGCTCAGCCGTGGGGTGCGTCCCTCACTCCCCACCCGCTGACCGGCGCCGACGCCATGACCATCACCACGAGTCGGGTGGCGGTGCCGGTCGCCGGCGAGACGCTCGGCCTCGTCTACACCCAGCCCCAAGCCGCCGCCACGAGGCTCGTGGTGATGGTCCACGGCGGGCCGGGCGGGTCGAAGGAAGGCCCGGCCGGACTCTACGTCGATCTGGCCGATCTCCTGGCCGCCCAGGGCATCGCGTCGGTCCGCTTCGACTTCCTCGGGGTCGGGGAGAGCAGCGGCCGCTACGAGGACATGACCATCGACCGGCAGGTCGACGAACTCCGGGCCGTCGTCCACGACGCACAGGCCCGGTTCGCGCCATCCTCGCTCGCGTTCGTGGGGGAGAGCTACGGTGCGACGAGCGTCAGCATCGTGCACCGCGAGGTCGGCGCATCGGCGCTCGTGCTGCTCTGGCCCGCCCTCTGGTTGCTCGACGGCACGTTCGCCTCGTACGTCGTGCCGGACAAGCTCGAGCGGGCGGAGCGGGACGGCTTCATCGTCGAGGAAGGAGCCCGGGTCGGCCTGGATTTCCTGCGTCAGGTGCTCGACGTCGGCGACGTCAGCGGCAGCCTCGACGGCACCCGCGTCCCCACGCTGCTCGTCCACGGCGACCACGACGGCGAGGTGCCGTTCCGGCAGAGCCTGTGCGCGGCCGAACTGCTCGCGGGCCATCGCCGGGTGGTGATCGTGCCCGAGGGCGACCACTGCTTGGAGCGGCCGTCCGAGCGCGAGATCGTCCACCGCGAGACCGTCGACTGGCTGACCCGGCACCTGTGAGTCGGCAGCAATACTTGCGCGTGGACTTATATAAGCAGGCATTGTAGTGTCTGCGGAGTGCACGCATTCGACGTCCTCGGCGACCCGGTACGCAGGCGGATCCTCGAACTGCTCTCGGACGGCGAGCTGACCTCGGGTGCGGTCTCTGCGGTCGTCCAGGGTGAGTTCGGCATCTCGCAACCGGCCGTGTCGCAACACCTGCGGGTCCTTCGCGACTCCGGGTTCGCCACGGTCCGGCCCGAGGGCGCGCGGCGGCTCTACGCCGTGCGGCCCGAGCCGTTCCGTGACGTCGACGCCTGGCTCGACCGCTTCCGGCGGTTCTGGACCCCGCATCTGGAAGCCCTCGCGACCGAGCTCGCCCGGGGCGCACGTCAGCGTCGCCTGGGCGACGACACCACCGATCCGACCCCTGACTCTTAGGAGCACCTCATGATCGACGTCACCGAGCAGATCAACGCCGTCCAGCGGCAGGTCGGCACGCGCACCCTCGAGGCAGGCGAGGCGCGCACGGTCACCATCAGCCAGACCTACCCGTCCACCCTCGACGACGTCTGGGACGCCTGTACGTCCGCCGAGCGGATCCCGCGCTGGTTCCTGCCGGTCTCCGGCGACCTTCGCCTCGGCGGCCACTACCAGCTCGAGGGCAACGCCGGCGGCACGATCGAGCGGTGCGACCCGCCCCACAGCTTCGCCGCCACCTGGGAGTTCGCCGGCCAGGTCAGCTGGATCGAGGTGCGGCTCTCCGCCACGGACGACGACCACACCCGGCTCGAGATCGAGCACATCGCCCACGTCGACGAGCACTGGGCGGAGTTCGGGCCCGGAGCCGTGGGCATCGGCTGGGAGATGGGCCTCATGGGCCTCGCGCTGTACCTGCGCTCGGGTGTGCCCAACGACCCGGCCGAAGGTCAGGCCTGGATGGTGTCCGCCGAAGGCGTCGAGTTCGTCACGCTGAGCAGCCGGCGTTGGTCCGAGGCGCACATCGCGGCCGGCGAGGACCCGGCGGCGGCCCAGGCGGCCGCTGATCGGACCACCGCTGCGTACACCGCCGCGCCGCCGGAGACGGAGTCCAGCACCGCCTGAACAGCGAGCGCCCGACACAGATCAGCGGCCGACTCCCCGGAATCGGCCGCTGAGCTGGTCGTGGACGTCGTTCGATGAGGACGGCGGAGCAGCGGGGACCCGTGGTGCCGACAGCTCGCCTGCCGCGATCCGCTGAGGACCGTTCGTCACCGACGCTAACCGGTGACGGCTTCCGCGAGGAAGGGTCGGGCCCCCGGGCTGCACAATGTCGCAACCCGCAGTGCGCGGGGACGAGCCGAGGTCTCCCGGTGCGACCGGCGTCGGTCGGGGCTGTGGCGGATCAGGAGCCGAGGAAGTCCAGCAGGTGCGCGTTGAACGGCTCCTTGAACGGGCCGATGCTGGCCAGGCCGTGCGCGGCCCGGGATCGACCTTCAGTGTCGCGTCCTCGACGAGCTGCTGGGCCTGGCTAATCCCGCGGCGATGCCGCGGGGCCGTTGCGGAGCACGCCGCGCACCTGGTCGACCGACACGGCGTCCGGCGGGAACTCGACGAGCCACCAGGTGGCGCCCGCCGCGACATACGGTGCCGGATCGGTGTCCGGAGGCAGCCCCACGGCGATGTCGTACGGCGCTGCGACGTCCTGGCCAGCGTCCTGGCGGAAGGCGGTGATGTCGGCGACGGCGTCGGCGAGTTCGTCCGGGTGGTCGAGGTTGACCGGGAAATAGCCGTCGTAGCGGGCCGCGCGCCGCTTCGGCCTGGACATTCCGGGAAACCCCGCGACCCACACCGGGATCCCGGGCCGCTGCGCCGGGCGCGGCAGGAACCGCATGCCGTCGACGAGGTAGTGCTCGCCGTGGTGGTGGACCGGTTCGCCCGACCAGGCGGCCGTGAGGATCGAGAGCGACTCGTCGAGCTGTTCCGCACGCACGCGGTCGTCGACCTGCTCGCCCGTGGCCGACAGTTCGCCCGCGAAGCGGTCGCTGCCGAGGCCGACGCCGAGGGTGAGCCGGCCCTCGCCGAGCCGATCGAGCGTCGCGGTCTCCTTGGCGAGCTTCGCCGGCCTGCGGCGCGCGATCGGCGTGACCATCGGGCCGAACCGGAGGCGCTCGGTAGCGGTAGCGATCGCGGTCAGGGTGATCCAGGCGTCGGCGACGTCGACGACCGGCTCCCGCCAGCGGAGGTGGTCCCACACGAAGACCCCGTGCCAGCCGGCCTCCTCCGCCTCGGCGGACAGGCGGGCGACCACGGCCGGGTCGGCGAGCTCGTCGAAGATCGGTAGCCAGAGCGCTGATCGCACGAGGGCAACGTTAGGCCCTGACACCGTGTCAGGGTCGAGCACTTTCGCGTCAACGGCCGGCGAGCGCCTCGAAGTACGCCTTCTGCGCCGGGTAGTAGTCGTCGAACGTCGGCAGGGGCGTGCCGTCCCGTGAGGCGATCAGGTTGTCGAGGTAGTACTCCCAGCCGGGCCCGACCTCGCCGACGGCCGCGTCGGTGTCGAGGTGGTGGACGAGCTGGAGCTCCGTCCCGCCGTCGGCGTCGGACAGCCGCACCTCCATCCGCCACGCTCCGTGGGCGTCGAGGACCGAGACGGCGAGGTGGTGGGGCGGTTCGCAGACGTCGATGCGGACGTCGGACCACGGCTTCTGCTCCTCGAAGAGCAGCTGGACCTTGATGGTCTGGCCCGGCGCGCCGCGGCCCTCCCACGGGCCGAACCATCGTGCCGTGCGTCGCGGATCGGTGACGCTCGCCCAGACATCCTCGACGGGCGCGCGGAAGGTGCGGGTGAGGACCAGGTCGCTGCCGCCGGCTGTGCGATCGAGCCGGCCCGAAGGGGTGGGGCTCATGCGATGTTCTCCTCGTCGTGTCGGGTGAGCTCGCGTGCGACGCGGCCGGTCTCCGGTGCACCGCGATCGCGCCGCGTGCGATAGGTCTCGGTCTCGAGCGCGTCGAGCCGGTGTTCCCAGGCACGTCTGCGCGGCTCGTCGAACTGGGCGATCCAGTCGGTCACCTCGGTGAGCGGGGCCGGATCGAGGGTGTAGACGCGCTGCCGGCCCACGGACTCGTCGCGGACCAGCCCGCTCTCGCGGAGGACCCGGAGGTGGCGGCTGATCGCGGGGCGGCTGATGGTGAAGCGGGCGGCTACGTCGCCCGCGGTGAGGCTGCCGCCCTGAAGCAGCACGAGGATCTCCCGGCGCACGGGATCGGCGATCGCGGCTGCGGCCTTCACGAGGCAAAGCGTAACCGATGTGTTACGCATCGATCCACGGGTGACGCTCGGCCGGAAATTGCCTGGCGGCGCGGGGACGCGTCCTCCTAGCTTTCGTGGGGTGCGGAGGTCGGAGATCGACGAGATGATGACGCGTGCCGTACCGGGTGCGCGGATCCGGGACGTCATGGCGCGGACGGGCGGCGAGCTGAGCACGGTGTTCGAGGTGCGGCTCGACGGTGCCGCGCCGGTGATCCTCAAGATCTACGACGACGTCTGGGCGTGGAAGCAGGCCAAGGAGGTCGCGGTCTACGGCCTTCTCGCCGAGGTGGCACGAGGGTACGTGCCTGAGGTGCTCCACGTGGAGTCCGCGGGATCCGGGCCGGCGTTCACCGTGCTGACGAGACTCGACGGCCGGCCCCTGTCCGAGGTCGCGCTCGAACCTGCCGAATGGCGCCAGGTGTACCGCCAGGTCGGGCGTCTCGTCGCACGCATCCACGAGGTCGGCCAGCCGGCGTACGGGTACCTGGTGGCCGGCATCGTCGACCCCGAGCCCGACAACGCCTCGTACATGGGTCGGCAGTTCGCGAAGAAGCTGCGCGAGTTCGCCGGCCTCGGCGGTGACCAGGGGCTCCATCACGAGGTGGAGCGGTACGTGGCCGCACGCGCCGACAGCTTCGCGAACTGCGCGGCGCCGGTGCTGTGCCACAACGACCTTCACGAGGGCAACGTGCTGGTTCGCCCGGGCGACGGCGGCTGGGTCGTGAGCGGTCTCGTCGACGTGGAGAACGCCGTGGCGGCAGATCCTCTGCTCGACCTCGCGAAGACCGAGTGCTACTCGATCCGCGGCGACCAGTCGAAGCACGCCGGGCTGATCGAGGGATACGGAGCCCTGCCGGCCGACTGGGCGGCGCGGCTCGAGCTCTACCGCCTGTATCACGCACTCGAACTGTGGGACTGGTTCGCCTCGATCGGGACAACGGATCCTCTGCCCGGCATCGCGACCGACATGGCGGACATCCTCGCTGGCGGCGCCGGCGGGCCCGCCGATCCCGTCGTCGGCGCCGAGTGAGGCGGAGCCGTTTCACCGGACTGGAGGAGCGAACCCTTTTCGAAAGGTCGTGCCGATGTCTGCGATCACGATGAGTTCGCCGGAACCCCTGCGCCACATTCATCGCAGATATCGCCGGCATGTACCTGGCTGCCCTCGTGAGCGGTCGACTGACCGGCGAATACGTCCTGATGTATCGATTCGGTCAACGTCTTACAAATGGCTAGAAAGCGATGATTCGTGGGCAGGCAACCCGCTACAGTGACCAATGCCATTGGTGCGCGTGAGGCAACTAGCCCGCGACAGCATCGCCGTGGGGGCAGGAGGCGGCGTGGTGACGACGAACGTGGGCGCGACCCACGGAATCCGACCGTGACGAGAAGGGCTTGGGCGCCAACGCCAGGCCGTGCGGGACCTGGGGTCCCGATGGAGTATCGACCGCTTCTTCGCACTGATCGCCTCCACCGGCCGCAGTTCCCTCAGCGCATTCAGTGACGTAGCGAGACGCCGACGATATCGCCACGTGGCGGCCGGTATGACGACCGCTTCCACGCGAAACGCAGTGCGCGCCGACATCGACAATCGTTCGAGAGAGGTACGAGATGACCAATCTCAATGTGTCCAGGGAACCCAGTCCGCCGCCCGAGCGAAGTGTCTGGGCAGTGGGATGGATTTCGTTCGCGGGCATCATGCTGATCATGATCGGCTTCTTCCACGCCATCGTGGGGTTGGCCGGGATCATCGACGACGAGTTCTATGTCGTCGGCCAGGAGTACGTGTTCCAGTTCGACGCGACCACCTGGGGCTGGATCCATCTGATCCTCGGCATCGTGGTGCTCCTCGCCGGCTTCTTCGTCTTCACCGGTTCGGTGGTGGCACGGACGATCGGTGTCATCGTCGCCGTGTTCAGCGCGCTGGCGGGTTTCGCGTGGATGCCCTGGTACCCGATCTGGGGAATCACGATCGTCGCGGTGGCCGTCACCGTGATCTGGGCGTTGACCGCGCACGGCCGGGACATCACCGATATCTGATGGCCGGGGCGGTCGACTGACGAGGTCCGCACCCAATGCGAGCGGCACGGCCCGTGGTGCACCGCCCGGGCTCGAGCGGCTGGGGCCGATGAACATCGCGCTGTCCGCCCTGGTCGTGATCGCCGTGACCGCCGTGGCGGTCACGGCGATGCTCGTGGTGCGGCGCAGCGCGCCGGACGGGAGCTATTTCCACGACGGTGATCGCGCCGCGGGTGTGTTCGGGGTGTTGGCGACCGGGTTCGCGGTGCTGTTGGGGTTCGTGGTGTTCCTGGCCTTCGCCAGCTACGACGCGGCGAGGTCGGGCGCGGAGGACGAAGCCCTGATCGTGGCGCAGCAGGTCGAGACGGCGCAGTTCTTCCCGCCGCCGGTCGCCGGTGAGCTCACCGGAGAGCTGGTCTGCTACGCGCGGTCGGTGGCTGGAGTGCAGTGGGACCGCATGGAGGCCGGCACCCTGGGCGAGGAGGTCAACCCGTGGAGTGCGGAGCTGTTTCGGACGTTGCGCGGCATCGATCCGCAGACGACCACCGAGGAGGCGGCCTTCAGCACCTGGCTGGGCCAGCGGGAGGCTCGGGAGACGGCTCGCAACGACCGCATCCATGGAGCGGCGGGTGTGATCCCTGCGCCGCTGTGGCTGGTGCTGTTCTTCACCTCCGGGCTGATCCTCGTGTACATGCTGTTCTTCGCCGACAGCGGGGAGCGGGCCGTCGTCCAGGCACTCCTCATGGGCACGGTGGCCTCCGTCATCACGGCGACGTTGTTGCTGCTCAGCTCGCTCAACGACCCGTTCCACGACGGCATCGGCGGCCTGCGGCCGGTGGCCATGGAGCGGGCGTTGCAGATCATCGATCAGGAGCTCGACATCGCCGGCTACGACGAGCGTCCGCCCTGTGACGCGCGCGGAAACGCGCTGTAGGGCCGTTCGGTGACGTGGTTGAGCTCGCTGCCGGTCGCGGCCCTCGTCGCCGGCTGGCTCGCGGTCGCGCTGCTCGTCGTCGTCCTCACCCGGCTGGCCATCCGCGCGCTGGTGCCGGCCGCGGAGTACGACGAGGTCCAGCGGATCGCCTCGCCGCTGATGCCGGCCCTGGGCGCTGCCTTCGCGATCCTGACCGCTCTGACGTTGTCCAGCGAGGCCGGGTACCTGCGGGCCGCCGAGGGCAACGTGAGCGACGAGGCGGCCGCGGCCTCGCGCCTGGCCTGGGCGGCGACCAGTCCGGGAGCGCGGTCAGAGCCGATCCATGCGGCATTGCGCGAGTACCTGCGCACCACCAGGACCAGGGAATGGCGCGGTGACGCGGCCGCCAGCGGAGACGACCCGGCGACCGAACGTGCCATCGCCGACCTCGAGCGCGCGGTGCGCTCCGAGGCCGCGCGGTCCGAGCTGGGGACACCGGCCAGCACCGAGCTCCTCGCCTCGGTCGACGCCGTGACGAGCATCCGCCGCGCCCGCATCGCTGCCGCGGACCGTGAGATTCCCGCCCTCTACGTCGTCACCCTGGTGGCGAGCGGAGTGGCGCTGATCGCCAACGCCGGGGCGCTGGCCTTCCGCAGCAGCACGCGGACCGCGATGCTGGTCGTCGGCCTCGCGAGCGTGGTGGGCCTGAGCTTCGCGCTCCTCTTCTCGCTCAGCGCGCCGTGGCGGGGTCCGCTCACGGTGAGCGGGGATCCGATCGACGCGATCGTGCGCGACCTGGACACCGGCTTCTTCGACAGCTAGCCCCGGGGCGCCGGACGACGCGGTCTTCATCCTCCTCGGGTGATGCGGCGCGGGTGCTTCGGCGCGAGGGTGACGTGGTGTCGCGCCAGTTGCTGTGCGCGGCGCCGCGTGCGCTTCCGGCTACCGGGGGAGAGGGTTTCGATGGGCAACCCAGACGTCGACGAGTTGGGGCCGGTCGACTGGATCGTGGTCGAGTTCCCGGGCAGCACGTTCAACGGCGAGATCGCGCCGGCGCTCCAGGACCTCGTCGAGCGCGACCTGGTCCGAGTCCTCGACCTCTTGATGCTCAAGAAGGATGCCGACGGCGAACTCGAGGCGTTCGAGCTGTCCGACCTGGGCTTGGACGAGATCGGCGAGCTGCGCTCCTACGAGACCGAGCTGGCGATGCTGCTCAGCGAGGACGACGTCACCGCGGTGGCCGCCGCGGTCGAGCCCGGCAGCTCGGCCGCCGTGCTGGTGTGGGAGAACACCTGGGCCGCGCCGTTCGCCTCCGCAGTGCGCCGCTCCGGCGGCCAGCTCGTCGCCAGCGGCCGCATCCCCATCCAGGCCCTATTGGCCGCGGTCGAAGCCGACGAGCAAGCGGAGTCCGCAGATCGGGAAGGTGACTGACATGCCTCTGGCCAGACGACGCATGCGCCGTGCCGCGGTGATCGGACCCGCGCCGGTGGCGCGCACAGCCACGACCGTCGCCACTGCCGCCGTGGTGGCCCGTGGGGTCAACCGGCGAACGGACCGGCGAGACGACCGCAGAGACCGACGCTGACGGCCGACGAGGAATCGAGAGTTCGGCGTGATCGCGACGCTCGACACCCTCACTGTGGTCGCCGCCGTTGATCCGGTCCAGTGGGCCAGGGCGCAGATGGCGTTCACCCTGGCCTTCCACATCATCCTCGTGCCGCTCGGGGTGTCGTGGGCGTTCATGACGCTGATCGCCAACTACCGAGCACTGCGGCACGACGACCGTGACGCCCTCCTGTTGGCGCAGCGCTGGTCGACGTACATGGCCGTGACCTTCGCCGTGGGCGCGGTCACCGGCACCGTGCTGAGCTTCGAGTTCGGCCTGCTCTGGCCGCGGTTCATGGGGCAATGGGGCGAGGCCTTCGGCATTCCCTTCGCGTTCGAGGGGGTGTTCTTCTTCACCGAGGCGATCTTCATCGCGATCTACCTCTTCGGCTGGCGCCGGCTCAAGCCGTGGGCGCACTTCTGGACCGGCGTGCCCATCGTCGTGGCCGGGATCTTCGGCAGCGTCTCGGTCGTCGCGGCGAACGCCTGGATGAACGCGCCGTCCGGATTCACCCTCGACTCGGATGGCGCGGTGGTCGAGGTCGACCCGGTCGAGGTGATCTTCAACGATTCGATGCCCCTGCAAGCGGCCCACATGGTGGTCGCCGCCTACCTCGTGGGCGGGTTCCTGGTCGCCTCGGTGTACGCCATGGGCATGCTGCGCGGCCGGCGCAACCGTTACCACCACCTCGGCTTCGTGATCGCGTTCAGCGTCGCGGCGATCGCGGCGCCGGTCCAGATGGGCGTCGGCGACGCGCTGGCCCGCTGGGTGTACAACAACCAGCCCATCAAGTTCGCGGCCATCGAGCTGGTACCCGAGACCACCAGCGACGTACCGGAGACCATCCTGGGCCGGCTCAACGACGACGGCACGGTGAGCGGCGGCATCAAGATCCCCGGCCTGGCGTCCTGGCTGTCCGACCCGAGCACGGGCACGTCCACGATCGTGCAGGGCCTGGACACCGTGCCCGCGGACGAACGGCCGACCATCAAGCAGACCAACACCGTCCACCTGGCCTGGGACGTCATGGTGGGACTGGGGACGCTGCTGTTCCTGTTGTCCGTGTGGTACGGCGCCAGCTGGGCCTTCCGCCGCCGGATGCCGGCGAGCCGATGGTTCCTGCGGGCCGCTGCCGGCTCCGGTGTCCTCGCGGTGATCGCCATGGAGGCCGGCTGGGTGGTGACCGAGGTCGGTCGCCAGCCCTGGATCGTCTACAAGTACATGAAGGTCGAGGACGCCGCCACGAGCAACACCGGCGTCTGGATCACGTTCGCCGCCGTCGTGGTCCTCTACATCGGCGTGGGCATCACGACGATCCTCGTCCTGCGCGGCATGAGCAGGCGCTTCCGCAGAGCCGGGGGGTTCACCGACCACGACGCCCCCTACGGCCCGAGCGCACCGCTCACGCCACCCACGCCAGCTGAGGACGAGGTCGTGCCGTGAGCACCGCGGTCGCTGTGGTGCTCATGCTGGCCGTGGTCGCGTACGCGGTCTTCGGGGGCGCCGACTTCGGGGCAGGTTTCTGGGACCTGACGGCGGGCGGGGCGGAGCGTGGCCGGCGGCCGCGGGGCGTCGTCGAACGCTCGATCGGCCCGGTCTGGGAGGCCAACCACGTCTGGTTGATCTTCGCCTTCGTCGTGCTGTGGACGTCGTTCCCGGAGGCCTACGCCTCGATCACACTCACCCTGTTCGTGCCCCTGAGCATCGCCGCGCTCGGCATCGTCCTGCGGGGGGCGAGCTTCGCGTTCCGGAAGGCGGTCGTGACGACACGGGACCGCCGCAACTTCGGCGCGGCGTTCGCCGTCTCGTCCGTGGTGGTGCCCTACTCGATGGGCGCCATCGCCGGCGGCATCGCCTCCGGCCGGGTGCCCGCCGGCGGCCGGGCCGGAGACCCGGTGGAGAGCTGGGTCAACCCGAGCTCGATCCTCGGTGGCGTCCTGGCCGTCGCGGCGGTCGCCTACCTGTCCGCCGCCTACCTGGTCTGGGACGCTCGGCGGCTGGGCGACAGCGACCTGGCCGAGTACTTCCGCCGGAGGACCGTGATCGCCGCCATCGCCGTCGCGGTCATCGCCACTGCCGGCGTCTTCGTGCTGCGCGCCGACGCGCCCTACGTCTTCGACGGATTGACGTCGCGGGCTCTTCCGCTGGTGATCCTCAGCGTCGGGTGCGGAGCGGGGGCGCTCGTGGTGCTCGTCCGCGGCGCTGCGCGGGGCGGCCGGCTGCTCGCCGTGGTGGCGGTGGCCGGCGTCGTCTCCGCCTGGGGAGTGGCGCAGTGGCCGTACCTGTTGCCGGAGAGCCTCACGGTCTCGGCGGCGGCGGCACCCTCCGGAACCCTGGGCGCGGTCCTGGCGGTGGTCGTGCTCGCGGCGGTCGTCGTCCTCCCGGGCTTCGGCCTGCTCTATGTCCTGGACCAGAAGGGCCTCCTGCCGGAGGAGGGTGCCGATGACGCCGGGGACCGGGTACCCCGGCGCCAGGCCACCGATGCCGACCCCGGCCCTACCCCACCTGCCAACCTGAAGGAGTGAGGACCGTGAACCTCACGACGTCGCCGTTCCCACCGATCGCCGACTACGCGTTCCTGTCGAACTGTCACACCGGCGCGCTCGTCGCTCCGGACGGCTCGGTGGACTGGCTGTGCATGCCGGCCTTCGACTCGCCGAGTACGTTCGGGAACCTCCTCGATCGCGGGGCCGGCTCCTTCCGGTTCGGCCCGTACGGAATCAACGTGCCCACCGCGCGGACGTACGTGCCCGGGACGAACGTGCTCACGACCACCTGGCACACCCCGGGTGGGTGGATCCTCGTCCACGACGCCCTCACGATGGCGCCGCGCCAGCGCCCGGACACGGTCACGCCACACACCAGGCCACCCGCCGACGACGACGCCGACCATGTGCTGGTGCGCACGGCCGAGTGTCTCGAGGGCACGGTCGAGATCGAGCTGGTCTGCGAGCCGGCCTTCGACTATGGCCGCGAACCCGGCGGGTGGACGCTGGTCGACGACGCCAGCCACGCGGCCGACGCAGCCGGAGCGGGGCAGACCTTCCGGCTCAGCACCGACCTGTCGATCGGCATCGAAGGCAACTCGGCCCGTGCCCGCCACGTGCTGTCGAAGGGCGAGCGGGCCTATTGTGCGCTGTCGTGGGCCGAGGGCCTCGCCTCGCCCGCTGACGTCGACGACGCCGTGGCACGCATCGACCGGACGGTCCAGTTCTGGCGCAGCTGGCTCGCCCGGGCACGCATCCCCGACCACCCCCTGCGGCACCCGATCGAGCGCTCCGCGCTGACGATCAAGGGCCTGACCTACATGCCCACCGGCGCCACGGTGGCCGCCTTGACGACCTCACTGCCGGAGACCCCAGGCGGCGAACGCAACTGGGACTACCGGTACACCTGGATGCGGGACACCACGTTCACCCTGCAGGCCTTGCACTTCCTCAACCTGGACTGGGAAGCCGACGAGTTCATGCAGTTCGTCGCCGACGTGGAGCCGAACGAGGACGGCAGCCTGCAGATCATGTACGGGATCGACGGCCGGCGGGACCTGACGGAGACCACCCGCGACGAGCTGTCGGGCTACGAGGGCGCCCGACCGGTGCGGATCGGGAACGGCGCGTTCCAGCAGCGCCAGAACGACGTGTTCGGAACGGTGCTCGACGCGCTGCTGTTGCACACGCGCCGCAGCAAGCGGCTGCCGCGCCGCCTGTGGCCGCTCGTCCAGTCGCAGGCGCAGGGCGCCATCGCGGCCTGGCGCGAGCCGGACCAGGGGATCTGGGAGGCCCGCGGGGAACCTCAGCACTACGTCTCGTCGAAGCTGATGGGCTGGGTCGCCCTGGACCGTGCCGCCAAGCTGGCGGCGATCCGCGACGACCCCAAGCTCGAACAGGAGTGGGCGGAGACCGCCGAGGAGATCCGGGCGGACATCCTCGAGCACGGCGTCAGCGACCGCGGAGTCCTGCGTCAGCACTACGACACCGACGCACTCGACGCCTCGACCTTGCTGGCGGCGCTGTTCGGCTTCCTGCCCGGCAGCGACGAGCGGATGAAGAACACGGTCGAGGCGATCGCGTCGGAGCTCACCGAGCACGGATTCGTGCTGCGCTATCGCACCGACGAGACCGACGACGGGCTGTCGGGGAAGGAAGGCACCTTCCTGATCTGCTCGTTCTGGCTGGTGTCCGCCCTGACCATCGTGGGGGAGATGCGGCAGGCGAGCGACCTGATGGAACGTCTGCTGCCGATCGCCTCGCCGCTCGGGCTGTACGCCGAGGAGTTCGAGGTCGATCGTGCCCGCCACCTCGGCAACTTCCCGCAGGCCTTCTCGCACCTCGCGCTGATCGAGGCCGCGGGTCGGATCGTCCTGCGCGACCGGCTGGATGAATTGTCGATATGAACGGGACCGCTGACCCTGTGCTCGTCCTCGGTGGTGGACTGGCGGGTGTCACCTGCGCGCGGACACTGGGCGACGAGGGCGTCGACGTGACGCTGGTGGACCGCAACGACTACAACCAGTTCCAGCCCCTGCTGTACCAGGTGGCCAGCTCGCAGCTGCCGGCCGCGGACATCGCCCGGCCGCATCGGACGATCTTCAAGGACCATCCCTCGGTGGAGGTCGTCACCGCGCACGTCGCGGCGGCCAGGCTGGCCGATCGCAGCCTGGTCCTGTCCGACGGGCGGACGCTCACCGGGTCACACGTCGTGATGGCCGCGGGAGCACGGCCGAACTTCTTCGGGGTGCCGGGGGCCGCCGAACACGCGTTCCCGCTGTACTCCGTGGCCGATGCGGAACGGCTGCGGCTGCACCTTCAGCAGCTGCTGCAGGAAGCGGCGGCCGGCGGCGGGTCCAACGAGCCCGGCACGCTCGACGTCGTGGTGGTGGGCGGAGGGCCCACCGGCGTCGAGACCACGGGTGCCCTGGCCGAGCTGATGGACGCCCTGCACGCCACCGGGCAGCTCGAGCGCGCGGGTCGCATCACCATCGTCGACCGCGGGCCCGCCCTGCTCGGCCAGTTCTCGTCCAAGGCGCACGATTACGCCGTCCGGAAGCTCACCGAGGTGGGCGCGGAGGTCAAGCTCGGCGTCGGCGTCACGGCGGTTCATCCCGACCGGGTCGAGTTCGACGACGGCAGCTCGATCTTGGCCCGGACGGTCGTGTGGGGAGGCGGCGAGTCGGGCTCGGCCGTCGCGCAGACCGCTGGACCCGTCCCGGGGAGGGGCGGGCGACTCGACGTCCGTCCGGACCTGACCGTCGACGGCTATCCCGGCGTCTACGCCGTGGGGGACGTCGCGAACATCCCCTCGGGCGACGACGCCGCCGGGCCCTGGCCGCAGCTGGGCTCGGTGGCGCAGCAGTCGGGCCGGTGGGCGGCCGAGAACATCCTGCGCGAGCTGCGGAACGAGCCGACCAGGCCCTTCGGGTACAAGGACAAGGGCATCATGGCGATGATCGGGCGCAACGCCGCGGTCGCCGAGGTGGGCAAGCACCGCCACCAGGTCGAGGGGCCCCTGGCGTTCGCTGCCTGGCTCGGCGTGCACGTGATGCTGATGAGCGGGGTGCACAGCAAGACCGACGCGTTCCTCACCTGGGCGTGGGACTACTTCGACCGCGACCACGCCGCCACCATCGAGGCGTCGTCAGCCCCGCGGCGCATCGCGTGGGCCGGCGAGGACGAGGATCTGCCGACCATCTCGCTGGACCGGCCTGGACACCCAGGCGCCGGCCCGCCAACCGTCTGAGGAGGCCGTCATGGCCGACGAGTACGACGTGATCATCGTGGGATCGGGAGCCGGCGGCGGCACACTGGCGCACCGGCTGGCTCCATCGGGCAAGCGGGTGCTGATCCTGGAGCGGGGCGACTGGCTGCCCCGCGAGATCGAGAACTGGGACGCCTCCGCCGTCTTCGTCGACAACCGGTACGTCTCGGAGGACACCTGGTACGACGACGTCGGCACCGCGTTCCAGCCGCAGGTCCACTACTTCGTGGGCGGGGCGACGAAGTTCTACGGGGCGGCGCTGTACCGGCTGCGGGAGCGGGACTTCGGCGACCTCGAGCACCACGGGGGGATGTCGCCGGCCTGGCCGATCGGCTACGACGTGCTCGAGCCCTACTACACGCAGGCCGAGCAGCTGTATCAGGTGCACGGTGCCCGCGGCGAGGACCCGACGGATCCACCGGCCGGGGCGCCGTACCCGTTCCCGCCGGTGTCCCACGAGCCGCGGATCCAGCAGCTGTTCGACGATCTGTCCGCGGTGGGGCTGCACGCGTTCCACGCGCCCTGCGGGATCATGCTCGACGAGGCGCACCCCGAGCTGAGCGCCTGCATCAGGTGCGCCACCTGCGACGGCTTCCCCTGCCTGGTGCACGCGAAGTCCGACGCCGACGTGATCGCCGTGCGTCCGTCGTTGCGCCGCGACAACGTCACGCTCGTGCGCAACGCGACGGTCCGGAGGCTGGAGACCGACCCGTCGGGGCGGCGCGTCACCACGGTCGTCGCCGACGTCGACGGCGCGGAGCAGCGCTTCACCGGGTCGGTGGTGGTGGTCTCCGCCGGTGCCGCCAACTCGGCCAAGTTGCTGCTGGCCAGCGCCAACGACAGGCATCCGAACGGGCTGGCCAATGGCTCGGACCAGGTCGGCCGCAACTACATGTTCCACAACAGCCGCGCGTTCCTGGCCGTCTCGATGGAGAAGAACGACACCCGGTTCCAGAAGACCCTGGGCATGAACGACTACTACTTCGGGGACGCCGACTTCGAGTATCCGATGGGCAACCTGCAGATGGTCGGCAAGTCGTCGGCGCCGATGTACCGGGGCGAGAAGCCGATCGAGACCGAGCTGGCCCCGACGTTCGCCCTCGACGAGGTCGCCGAGCGGGCCGTGGACTTCTGGCTCTCCGCCGAGGACCTGCCCGACCCCGACAATCGGGTCACCTTGGCTGACGACGGAAACGTCGCGCTGCGCTACACGCCGAACAACCGCGAGCCGCTCGAGCAGCTGTACCGCCGGGTGAAGAAGCACCTCAGTCATCTGGGCATGCACCCCCACCACCTCATTCCTCGCCAGGTGTACATGAAGAACGACATCCCGGTCGCGGGCTGCGCGCATCAGGCGGGCACCGTCCGGTTCGGGGCCGACCCGTCGACCTCGGTCCTCGACCCCGACTGCAAGGCGCATGAACTGGACAACCTGTACGTCGTCGACACGAGCTTCTTCCCGAGTATCGGGGCGGTGAATCCGGCGCTCACCGCGATGGCCAACGCCCTGCGGGTCGGCGACCATCTGCTGTCGCGGCTCGGCTAGCCGGCGACGCGAGGACCGCGACGATGACCGTCGAAGCCGTCCGCGGCGGACCCCCGTCCGGGCACCAGTTCGTCATCGCGCACCGGGAGATGCGGGCGGAGGTCTCGGAGGTCGGCGCGACCCTGCGCGGCTTCACCGTCGGCGGTCGGGACGTGGTCGAGGGCTTCGGGATCGACGAACGTGCGACCGACGGGCGCGGTCAGGTCCTCGCACCCTGGCCGAACCGGCTCACCGACGGCCGCTACCGGTACGGCGGTCGTGACTGCCAGGCACCGCTCAACGAGCCCGGCCGGCAGGACGCGATCCACGGTCTGGTGCGCTGGCTGGCCTGGTCGCCGGTCGCGCAGGAGCCGACGTCGGTCACCCTGTCGTGTGCGCTGCGGCCGCAGCCGGGGTACGAATGGCGGCTCGACTTCCAGCTCACCTACGCCCTCGACGACGCCGGGCTGAGCGTGGCCTTACGGGCGGTCAACGCCGGCACGCTGCGGGCTCCGCTGGGCGTCGGGTTTCATCCGTACGTCACGCTCGGGGCCGGCTCGATCGACGGGCTCCACCTGACCGTTCCCGCGACCACCCGGCTCGATCCCAGCGGCCGGACGGCCGGGCAGCCCGCGATGTCGCCGGTCGCGGCCACGCCGTGGGACTTCACCCGGGCCCGCCGGATCGGGACCACGCGCCTGGACACGGCCTTCGGCGGGCTGATCCGCGGCGACGACCGGCGGGCCGTGGCGCGGTTGGAGGACCTGGACGACCGCCGGTCCGTCCGGCTGTGGGTCGACGACGCCTTCCGCTACCTGATGGTCTACACCGCGGACGAGGTAGGTCGGCCCGAGCGACGCCGGACCGCGGTGGCGATCGAGCCGATGACCTGTCCGCCGGACGCCTTCCGTTCCGGCGTCGACCTGATCGAGCTGGATCCGGGGGAGTCGTGGCAGGGTAGCTGGGGACTCATGGCGTCGCCGTGGCTCGGGTAGGTGACCGTCGGTTCAGCTGGCATCGTCGGGGCCCGCCGACGGCGCCGTGTCCGGGACCGCTCGGGTGTCCGCGGCGTGGTACTCGGCGAGCAGGCGGGTCTCGTCGTCCTTCGTCGGGAACAGCAAGAACACCAGCGCCGCTCCGACGAGGATGGCGGCGATGCCCGCGCCGTACGCCCAGTCGGCACCGTCGACGAACGACGACTCG
This sequence comes from Jiangellaceae bacterium, assembly GCA_036566745.1. GTDB lineage: Bacteria > Actinomycetota > Actinomycetes > Jiangellales > Jiangellaceae > DATCVR01. The sequence goes on from DATCVR010000219.1 coordinate 17,799, forward strand.
GCCGCTGCCGTGATCGCGTTCGAGTACTCCGGGTACCGCTCCGCGGTCGCCTCCGCGGACGAGAACGACTTCAGCAGTTCGGACTGCACGCTGTCGGTGATCTGCGCCTTGTTCGGCGCGGACGCGATCGCGGAGGAGACCGCGGAGGCGTAACCTGCGGCGAGCAGGGCGCCCAGAATCGACTGCATGATCGCTCCGCCGAGGTCGCGTTGCAGGTCAGCGGTGCCGGACGCCATACCGGCGCGTAACACGGGGACCGATCCCGTCAGTGAATGCGACGCCGGGGTTCCGGCGAATCCGACCCCGGCACCGACGAACGCGTAGGCCAGGCCGATGGCCCAGTACGAGCTGCCCTCGCGCCACAGCACCAGCATGATCACGAAGCCGACCAGGCAGCACGCGTATCCGATGAGCAGGGTGAAGCGCGACCCCCGGGCTTCGACCAGCTTCGCTGACCGCGGCGCCACCAGCACCATCAGCACGGCGGCCGGCAGGATGGACAGGCCCGCCTCGAAGGTGGAGTACCCGAGCACGTTCTGCAGGAACTGCTGACCGACGAACATGGCGCCCATCAGCGTCCCGAACACGATGATCCCGGCGACCGCCGCCACCCAGAAGATGCGACGGCCGGCGATGGTCAGGTCGTAGAGCGGATTCCGGGCGCGCCGCTGGCGGATGACGAAGGCGGCCGCCGCGGCCAGCGCGATCACGGCCAGGCCGATGGCGAGGGACCCCTTGTTCGGGACCGGGGCGAAGTTGATCGCGAGCACGAGTGACCCGACCAGCACGACCGAGAGGATCCCACCGAGGTTGTCCACCGGGTCTGTCGTCTCGTTGACATGGCTCGGAACGAACAGGATGGCCAGCACGAGCGCGACGGCGACGAGGGGCAGCGTGATCAGGAAGACCGAGCCCCACCAGAACCGCTCCAGCAGCCACCCGGACAATAGCGGACCGAGCGCCGCGATCGCGCCACCGATGCCGGACCACAACGCGATCGAGCGGGTGCGGGCCGCTCCCGACCACAACGCGGTGATCAGGGCGAGCGTGGTGGGGTAGGCCATGCCCGCGGACACCCCGCCGAGGATCCGGGCGACGACGAGGACGCCGTCGTCGGGAGCGTACGCGGCCAGCAGGCATGCCGGGATCGACAGCACGACGCCGATGAGCATCAGGAGCTTGCGCCCGTAGCGGTCGCCCAGGCCGCCGAAGTAGAGCACGGATGCCGCCAGGCCCAGCGAGTACCCCACCGCCACGAGGTCCAACGTGGTCTGGGACGAGTCGAAGGCCTTCCCGATGTCCGGCAGGGCGACGTTCGCGACCGCGAGGTTGAGGTTCGCCACCGCCGCCACCAGGATCAGGCCGGCGAGGGTCAGCCCCGATCGCTGCGGAGCCGTCGCGTTGGTCACAGGCCTACACGTCCCGTCGTGCTTACGGCGCCACCCACGGGGCGTGCCATCCGCCGTGGTCGGCCGTCAGCCCGTCCGCAGCCTGCGGGCCCCACGAGCCCGGGGCGTAGGCATGAACCGGCGGCGGTGAGTCGAGCAGCGGTTGCATGACCCGCCAGGTCTCCTCGACCCCGTCCTGGCGTGCGAACCGGGTGCTGTTGCCCACCATTGCGGCGTGCAGCAGCACTTCGTACGGCGTCGGTCCTTCCCCGCCTTCGGCCTCGAACTCCATGTCGAGCTGGATCGGTGCGGCACCGGCCACATCGGCCCGCCGGGCGTCGAGGACGACTCGGGTTCCGGTGGACGGGTCCAGCTTCACCACGAGCTGGTTCGGCTCGGCCACCTGGCCGGTCGGTCCGAACCCCAGTCGGGGCGGATGCTTGAAGACCAGCCTGAGTTCGGTCTGCGTGGCCCGGAGACGCTTGCCGGTGCGGATGAAGAAGGGGACACCGGCCCATCGCCAGTTCTCGATCTCGATCCGCAATGCCGCGTAGGTCTCCGTCGTCGAGCCCGAGGCGACGCCGTCGACGTCGAGGTAGCCGTCGTACTGGCCGCGCACGTAGTGAGCGGGGTCGGCCGCGACGACGGAGCGGAAGAGGGACACCTGGGCCTCTTTGATGGTCCTCGGGTCACCCCGCGACGGCGCCTCCATCGCGGCGGCCGCGACGACCTGCATGAGGTGGTTGACCACGACGTCGCGCAGCGCTCCGACCGGATCGTAGAAGTGGCCGCGGTCGTCGACGCCGAAGCTCTCCGCCATCGTGATCTGGACGCACCGCAGGTAGTTACGGTTCCAGACCGGCTCCAGCATCGTGTTGGCGAAGCGGAGGAACAGGATCTCCTCGATGCCCATCTTCCCGAGGTAGTGGTCGATCCGGTACAGCTGCGATTCGTCGATGTGCTGGTGCAACTCCTCGGCGAGCGTGTGGGCCGACGCGAGGTCGTGCCCGAAGGGCTTCTCCACCACCACGCGCGCCGACTCGGTCAGGCCCGCCTCGGCCAGTCCCTTGACCACCGTCCCGAACAGGAACGGTGGGATCTCGAGGTAGAAGACCGGGTGCTCGGCGGCCTTGATCGCCTCGCCGACGCGTCCGTACGTCTCCGGATCGGTGAAGTCGCCGTGCACGTACGACAGACGTGCGGCGAAGCGATCGAAGACGGCATGGTCGAGCTGCTCACCGGTGCCTTCGATCGACTCGCGCGCGCGGTTCACGAGCTGTTCCGCCGTCCAGTCGTCGACCGCGACGCCGACGATCGGACACTGCAGCAAGCCCCGGGCCTCGAGCCGGTACAACGACCGGAACGTCATCACCCGGGCCAGGTCACCTGTGATTCCGAAGATCACGAAGACATCGCCGAGCGGCTGATCCGTGCTCTCACTGATCGTCGTCATCCCTACCTCCAAGGCCGTCGTCAGCGCGGCGTGGAGCCGTCAGCGGGGCCGATGGCTGGACCAACGATCTCGCCGGGATCACGTCGGCGCTTCGTCCAGACCGGATGACGTGTGGAGCGGAGTACGAACCACAGCGGCGCGTGAGAGCCGAATCAGGGCACCTGGTCGCGGTGCCCGGGGTCAGGCCAGCTCTTCCTTGAACCCCTGCCGCCACGAGGGATAACGCAGCTCCCAGCCGAGCTCCCGCTTCGCCTTGGCGTTGGAGAAGGCGCGCGCCTCGGTCATCATCGTCACCGCCACGTCCCCGGCCAGCAGTCGGGCCAGCCAGGTGGGGACCCGCGTCGGTGGCTTCGCGCCGGCGCACTCCGCGAGATAGGGCAGCCACTCGTGCGCCGGGGCCGGTTCGTCGTCGACGACGTTGAACAAGCCCCTCGCGGTCTGCTCCACGGCCAGGACCGTAGCGCTCGCCGCGTCGTCGAGATGCACCCACGAGCAGTACCCGGTGCCGGCCCCGACAAGCGGGAACTGCCGCTTGCGCACGGGCGCGACCAGATCGTCGGTGGAGCCCGGCCCGTAGAGCCAGCCGTAGCGCAGGGCCGCGCCGCCGGCCTTGACGACTACGTCCTCGACGTGCCGGATCGCCTCCATCCCCGGCTGCGCGCTCGTCCCCGGGAGCAGGTCCAGCGGGTCCTCCTCGGTCTTCACCCAGCCGCCCTGGCGGATGCCGTTCCAGCCGGCGTAGCTCTGGGCGACGACATGGACCCCGCCGGTCGCCTCGGCAGCGGCCATCAGGTTGTCGGTGCCCTCGGTGCGCAACCGATTGGTGGTGGCGAACCAGCGGTCCATGTGCTTCAGGTCGGGCTTGCCGGCGATCGCGGTCATCTGGTGCACGATCGCATCCGGCCGGGCGGCTGCCACCACCTCACCGACCGACGCCGCGTCCAGCCCGTCCATCACGACCGCCTCGGCGCCGAGCTGTCGCAGCAGGCCCACCTTGCCCGGGCCCGTCGTCGTGGCCGTCACCTGGTGACCCCGCGCCACCAGCTGCGGCACCAGTCGCCGCCCCAGGACCCCGGCCCCGCCCGCTACGAACACCCGCATGACCATCACCTTCCCGATTCCAGAGACTCTCTGAGATCTAGACGAGACAGCCCGGCCGAATGTGATGTCGGACGGAAGATCAGGTGGGCTCCGAGGGCTCTGGCAACAAAGGATCTTGTAAGGTCTCACGGGTGCGCATCAGGGGTTGCGAGTGATCCGTGCCGACCCCAATCTGGTCCTCGCCGCACACCCGTGCCCACCTACCGAGGAGCGTCTCCCATGTCCGATGAGCCGGTTTCCAAGATCCGCACCGACATCCCGCATTCGGCACGTATCTGGAACTACTGGATGGGGGGCAAGGACAACTACCAGATCGACCAGATCGTCGGCGACAAGAGTCTCGAGATCGACCCGGACATCGCCACCATGGCGGTCGAGTCGCGGCAGTTCCTGATTCGCGCGGTCCGCCACGTGGCCAGCGAGCACGGCATCCGCCAGTTCCTCGACATCGGGACCGGCCTGCCCACCATGCAGAACACCCACGAGGTCGCCCAGGGGGTGGCCCCGGAGTCGAAGGTCGTCTACGTCGACAACGACCCCGCGGTGTTGATCCACGCTCGGGCGTTGCTCACGAGCACCACCGACGAAGGCGTGACCGGCTACGTCGACTCCGACTTCAACGACCCCGAGCAGATCCTCGCCGACGCTCGCAACATCCTGAACTTCACGGAGCCGATCGCGGTCATGTTCATGGGTGTGCTCGGCCACGCCCAGACCTACGACGACCTGCGCCGCATCGTGTCCACGGTGCTCGACGCCGTCCCCTCCGGCAGCTACCTCATCTACTGGGACGGCACCACCGAGAGCGAGGCGTACGTGAAGCTCTGCGAGGAGTACGCCAAGACCGGCGGCGCCCCCTACATTCCGCGCTCCCGCGACGAGCTCCGGTCGGTCTTCGACGGTCTCGAGCTGGTCAGCCCGGGTTTCGTGTCGATCACCCAATGGCACATCGAGGACGACCTCGCCGACGACTTCGACGACGAGGTCGAGATCCAGCCGATCTCCGCGGTCGGGGGAGTGGCGCGCAAGCCCTGATCCGATGATTCGGAGTGCCCGCTCCCCGATGGTTCGGTGACGAGCGGGCGCGTCACTGGACGTCCACGTCGACGCCCGCGGTCAGGCCGAACCGCTGGGCGGCGGAGCCACACCGCACCACCAGCTCGACGAAGCCGGTTCCGGAGCTGCCCGCCACCAGCCCGGCCTCGCCCTCGGGGACGTCGGCCAGCCGCTGGTAGCAGAGGAACTTGTGGGTGCCGAGATCGTCCCCGGCGCGGGAGAACGACACCGCGAGGCGGCTGCCGGGGGCGAAGCCGGCGGCCTCGGCCGTTCCGGTCAGCTTGCAGTTGCCGAAGTTGTCGACGAAGGCGACCCGGATGCCGGTGCTGTCGGGCAGGGCGGGCACGGCGGTCGTCGTCGCCGGAACCGGTCGCCCGTCGAGCACCCACTTCGCCAGCAGCGGCACGTACCACAGGCTCCGGAACTGGCTACCGGCGAGATCGTCCGCCTCGGCCGGCGTGATGCTCGACCACGCCGCGGCCGCGGTGAGGACGGTCCGGGCATCGGTGAGCTCGACAGCGGTGACGCCCACGTGGACGCGGACCAACGCGAGCAGACGCGGGTCGTAGGTACTCACCACGGTGTGGTGGCCGTACCGGAACCAGCAGAACGGGGCGCCGTTCTCCCAGCGGCCGTCTCGTGGCGCCACGTTGACCAGCGTCACGGTGGGGAAGCCGTCTTCGCCGAGCGACCGGGTGGACACCAGCAGGTCCAGCAGGGTCAGCGCGGCGGACTCCGTCGGGGCCGGCCCGGCGAGTGGGAGGAGCACCGGTGAGCGTCCGAACAGCGCTCCCACGCGCGTGCTCAGCCGGGCCTGGGCGTTGGCGTCCGTACAGTCGGTCAGGTAGGTGATCGGCGGGTACACGGGGCTCCTTGTGGCATCCGGGTGGGCGAGACGTCCGGGCAACGAAAAAGGGCCCCCGCACGATGCGGGAGCCCTTGTTGCTGACGTCGGGGAGACTAGGCCAGCAGCGAACCACCGCACACGGGGTGCAGCATTCGCATCATCATCTGGCGGCGGGTCACGACGGAAACCGTACCGGGGCGGGTGCGGCTGGGGCAATCCGACGGACGCCTCGCGTCCGTGGAGTCACCGTCCGTGACCGCTGAGCCGATCAGCCGCGCGAGCGCGCTCGTCCGCGCCGTCGACCGGGAGAGCTGGTTCCGCTACTTCGCGGTGTACAGCGAGACTGCGCCGCCTCCGCACGGTGCGCCCTACACCGTGCTGCGAGTTCGCCGCGACCCTCGCAACGAGCTCGACGAGTCGTTCACTGTCTCCGCGTGTGGGCGCGCTCCAACCTGCGGTTCAGGTCCCGCGACGCACGCGGCGACGATCAGCCGGTCCTGGTGCCGACCGACGCCGAGACCGCGTGCGAGCCGCCGACGGAGCCCGTCGAGATCGGCTGGATCGGCTGAGGACGGCTGCCGACGGAGATCTCGAACCGGCCGCCGGGGCGTGGGTTAGATGGTGGCGAGGTGGTGGGTGTCGGTGTGGATGGCGGTGGTGAGTTTGCGGATGGCGCGGCTGCAGCGTTGGCGGGCGGTGGGCCAGGTGAGTCCGAAGGTGGCGGCGGCGTGGGGTCCGCCGGGGTTGTCGGGTCCGG